>CAYTVY010000265.1:0-1511 GCA_964441925.1 uncultured Geothermobacter sp. | reverse complement strand
AATGGCTTGCGCTATTCGCCGGCGACAAGCTCACGGGTTCAGGTCAGATGCAGACTAGCACAGGGGGTCGCAGCACTGTCAATGACCAAATCCCCCGCCGGCCGACAGGGGGGGGCGACGGCATGGTCTTTTCTTTGCCTCGGCCGCGCCGTCGTGCTAGAAAGCGGAGATCCGGTCCGCCGGGCCGTCACCCCTTTGGGGGCGCCCGGCGCGGCGGCAATCCCGGCGAGACGCAGGAGGATGAAACATGGCACACCCCAACCAGGTCCGCGTCGATCTGTCGGCCCTGCGCCACAATTTCCGGCTGGCGGCGGAAGCTGCCGGGGGACGGTCCCTGCTGGCGGTGGTCAAGGCCGACGCCTACGGCCATGGCGCCGGGCAGGTTGCCCTGGCCCTGCGTGACGAGGGGGCCGAAATGTTCGGCGTGGCCCACCTGCGGGAGGCCGAGCGGCTGCGTGATCTCGGGCTGGACCGGCCGATCCTGCTCTTTTGCGGGGCCGAGCCCGGCGACGCGGGCCGGATGGCCGATCTCGGGCTGGTGCCGATGCTGTTCGATCTGGAGCTGGCGCGGGCGCTGGATGCCGCCGGCCGGGCGCGGGGACGCGTCCTGCCCGTCCATCTCAAGATCGATACCGGCATGGGGCGGGTCGGTTTCCGGCCGGAGGAGCTCGATGCGGTGCTGGCGGAGCTCGCGGCCCTGCCTCATCTGTCGGTCGAGGGGGTGGCGTCGCATCTGGCGCGGGCCGACGAGCGGGAGCATCCCTGGACCGACCGGCAGTACGAAACCTTCACCGCCTGCCTCGAACGGGTACGCCAGGCCGGTTTCCGCCCCCGCTGGCTGCACCTCGGCAACAGCGCCGGCCTGTTCGGTCGGGATTTTCCCCTCTGCACCCTGGCGCGCCCCGGCATCAGCCTCTATGGCGGCCTGCCCGGCGAAGGGTTTCGCCACCTCGACCTGAAGCCGGTGATGTCCTTCGTCAGCCGGGTGGCGCAGGTCAAAAAGGTGCCGGCCGGAACCGGCATCTCCTACGGTCACCGCTTCGTGACCCGGCAGGAGAGTCTGCTGGCCGCGATTCCGGTCGGCTATTCCGACGGCTATCCCCGTGTGCTGTCCAACCGGGCGCAGGTGCTGATCCGGGGACACCGGGCATCGCTGGTGGGGCGGGTCTGCATGAACTGGATCTTGGCCGATGTCACGGACCTGCCGCCGGTCGCGGTCGGCGATCCGGTCACCCTGCTCGGAACCGACGGGACGGAGTGCATCCGCGGCGACGAGCTGGCGGGTTGGGCGGACACCATCGACTACGAAATCTTCTGTCTGCTCGGCACCTGCAATCCGCGCTGCTATCTCGGGCGGTAAAAAGAGGCGCAAAAAGAGGTATACGCTGCTTTTGCGGCCGCGAAAACGGTTGCCAGCAGGCCGCCCGGCATGGTAGATAGGGCTTTCCCTGAACCCGTGAGCTTGTCACCGGCGAATAGCGCAAGCCATTGACCTGCCTGTGCTTCCCAAA
>CAYTVY010000264.1:0-1522 GCA_964441925.1 uncultured Geothermobacter sp. | reverse complement strand
GATTCAGGTTGGAGCGAAATCGGCCTATTTTGCCTCGTCAAACATTGTCTCACAAGAAAAAACTTTCTCCCCGTCATTTGCCGGCCGGTCCCCGGCGGCGGCGGATTCGATTGACAGCCGCCGGCCCTTTGGCTAAAGTGCCGGAAACAGAAGCGGACGTCTTTATCGCGAGTGGTGGAGGGACAGGCCCTGCGAAGCCACAGCAACCGGTCCGCCGGAACCCCGGCGGGTGGCAGGTGCTAATTCCTGCCCGGCATGCACGCGACATGCCGGGAAAGATGAGGACGGAGCCGGTGAATCTCTGACGCAGCGAGTCTCATCAGGCCCCTTCCCATCTTGCGGGAAGGGGTTTTTTGTTCGACAACAGACGTCATCCATTTCAGCGGCAAGCCAACAGGTCTGATCTTGAACAACTCGGTCGGCATCGTCAAAACCGAATACGTTACGTTCGATATCGAACTGCAGCTCGAGAGCGGCCGTCTGCTCGGGCCGATCACCCTGGCCTACGAAACCTACGGCACCCTCAACCGTGACCGGAGCAACGCCGTCCTGGTCACCCATGCCTGGACCGGCGACGCCCACGCCGCCGGCCGCCACCATCCCGACGACCGCAAGCCGGGCTGGTGGGACGACATGATCGGGCCCGGCAAGGTGCTCGACACCGACCGCTACTTCGTCATCTGCTCCAACGTCATCGGCTCGTGCAAGGGCTCGACCGGTCCGGCCAGCATCAACCCGCGCACCGGCAAGCCGTACAACCTGAGCTTTCCGGTCATCATGGTGCGCGACATGGTGCGGGCCCAGGTGCTGCTGATCGACCATCTCGGCATCGACCGGCTGCTGGCCGTCATCGGCGGTTCGATGGGCGCCATGCAGGCCGTCGAATGGGGGATTCACTTTCCCGAAAGGGTGCGCGGCATCGTTCCCATCGCCGGCTGCGGCCGCACCTCGCCGATGGCCATCGCCCTCAACGCCGTCGCCCGCCAGGCCATCTTCAACGATCCGCTGTGGAAGAAGGGCAACTATCGCCGTGAACACCCACCGGCGGACGGCCTGGCCCTGGCCCGTGCCATCGGTCACATCTCCTTCCTCTCCGACCGCTCGATGCAGCTCAAGTTCGGGCGGCGCTTCTCCGCCCGCGACGGCCTGTTCGACTTCTTCGGCCGTTTCGAGGTCGAGAACTACCTGGCCTACAACGGCAGCAGCTTCGTCGACCGCTTCGACACCAACAGCTTTCTCTACCTGGCCAAGGCCCTCGATCTGTACGACCTCGCCTGGGGGTTCGAAAGCCGTGAGGAGGCCCTCGACCGGCTCGACTGCCCCTCCCTCTGGTTCGCCTTCACCTCCGACTGGCTCTACCCGCCCTACCTGACCGAAGAGGTCATCACCATCCTGCAGCGACTCGGCAAGCCGGTCGAATACCACCTGATCGCCTCGGACTACGGCCACGACTCCTTCCTGGTCGAACCGGAAAAGTTCACCCCGAAGGTGGTCGCTTTTCTTGAGCAGAGAACGGGTGACG
>CAYTVY010000263.1:0-1535 GCA_964441925.1 uncultured Geothermobacter sp. | reverse complement strand
GGAAGCGGGCGGGAAGGTTGCCAGTCCGCCGTCCCCATGCTACAACCACAGCCGGAGGACACAGCCGATGGGATTCACCCTGACCCTGGCGGTCAACGACCTGGAACGCACCGAAACCTTCTACCGCGAGATCCTCGGACTGCGCCTGCAAAGGCTGGAACCGGGAGAATCCTTTCCGCCGTTGCTCATGCTGCCCCAGGGGGATGCCGTCATCCTCTTCAGGCAGAGCCGGCATCTCGAGGCCTCCCATCCGGCCCTGTTCCAGAACATCGACCGCCACGCCAAAGGCGTGGGGATGACCCTGGAACTGGCCATTCCCGACCTCGAGGCGACCGGCCGCGCCATCCGCCGGCACCGGCTGCACCTGCTCTACGAACTCGAGGACGACGAGCACGAGCACAGGGAGTTCTGGCTGCACGATCCCGACGGCTATCTGCTGATCCTCAGTACCACCAACCAGGAGACGAGCTGATGGGCGATCTCGCCATTGAACTGGTTCCCCGCTCCAGGCAGGTTCTGGAGCGGGACCTGGCCCTGGTGAAAGAACACTTCCCCGGGGTGGAAACGATCAACATTCCCGACCTGCTGCAGTTTCCCCTGCGCGCCTGGGAAGCCGGGGAGATCATCGCCCCGCACATCGGTCGGGTCATCCCGCACCTGCGCGCCATCGACTTCGACCTGCAGGCCGACTGGCCGTTTCTCGACGCCATCCGCCGCAGCGGCTGCCCGGCGGTGCTGGCCATCTCCGGCGACCCGCCTCAGGACATGCTGCACCGCACCTACCGCACCCCGATCACCGATTTCATCGTCCGGCTGAAGCGGGAGCTGCCCGGAGTCAAAATCTACGCCGGCCTCGATCCCTACCGCAGCGGCGTCAAGGAGGAACTCGACTATGTCCGCGCCAAGCTGCGGGCCGGCGCCGACGGCTTCTTCACCCAGCCCTTCTTCGACCTGCGCTTCATGGAAATCTGGGCCGACCTGCTGCTCGGGCTCGACGTCTGGTGGGGGATCGCCCCGGTACTGACCGAGAAGAGCCAGGCCTACTGGGAAAACAAGAACAACGCCTTCTTTCCGCCCGACTTCGAACCGACCCTGGAATGGAACCGCCAGTTCACCCGACGCGCCCTGCACTTCGTCAGGGCCCGCGGCGCCAGTGCCTACATCATGCCGATCCGGGCGGATATCAGAAAGTATCTGGCCGGAATTCTTTAGGGGAAGAGCGACCCAGGGACTGGAGGCTGGAGGTGAAAGGCCGGAGAACCGTCTGCGACCGTGCGGCAGCTGCGTCGCAGAGACTGAAGGCAAGGGCAACGAAGTCGATGGGTGCTTTTCAACCGCCCCCCTCCGGAGAGACCATGCGCTATATCTGCACCAACTGCGGCTACATCTACGACCCCGCCGAAGGCGACCCGCTGGGAGATGTCCCGCCCGGCACCGCTTTCGAAAGACTGCCCGAGGGCTGGTGCTGCCCGCTGTGCTACATGGGCAAGGAGGCCTTCGATCCGCTCGACTGAGCGCCTTTCTCCAGCGAAAAC
>CAYTVY010000262.1:0-1580 GCA_964441925.1 uncultured Geothermobacter sp. | reverse complement strand
TATAGCATAAACTTGCCGCCACGGGCGCCGGCGGCCATAATGCGATTTTTCAACGGGAGGAGAACGGGATGTACCAGGTACACATGCGAGACGGCGGGGCCTTCAGTGTCGGCAAGATCGTCTGCCTCGGCCGCAACTACGTCGAACATATCCGCGAGCTGGACAACGAGATCCCGCAGCGGGCGGTGATCTTCACCAAGCCGGCGACCAGTATCATCGGCGAAGGCGGCAGCATCCGCATTCCGTCCTGGTCGCAGGACTGCCACCACGAGGTCGAACTGGCCGTGCTGATCGGCACCGCCGGGCACGGTATCGCCCGTGAACGGGCCATGGACCATGTCGCAGGTTACGGCGTCGCCATCGACCTGACCCTGAGGGACGTCCAGTCCGAACTGAAGGCAAAGGGATTGCCCTGGGACATCGCCAAGGGATTCGACACCGCCTGCCCCCTGTCGGCCTTCGTTCCCGCCGAACAGGTGCCCGAACCGCACGCACTCGGCATCCGGCTGTGGGTCAACGGCGAACTGCGCCAGGACGGAAACACCGGGCAGATGATGCGGCGCATTCCACAGATCATCGAGGAGATCTCCGCCATTTTCACCCTGATGCCGGGCGACCTGATACTCACCGGCACCCCGGCGGGCGTCGGCCCGGTGCGCAGCGGCGACCGGGTGGTCGCCGAAATCGACCGGGTCGGCCGCCTGGAGGTCGGCGTGGCATGAGACAGCGGTTTGCTCTCATCGGTCCCGGGCGGGTCGGACAGGCCGTCGCCCGGCTGCTGGTCGAAGCCGGTTACCGACCGGCGGCGATCGTCAGCCGCGACCTGCAACGGGCCCGGCAGGCGGCCCGCTTCGCCGGCCGACCAGAGGCCGCTACCACCGACCTGCGTCAGGCCACCGGCAGCAAACTGATCCTGATCGCCGTTCCCGACGACCACCTGCGGCCGGTCGCCGAGCGACTGCACCGGCTGCCGCTGAAACCGGGCACCCTGCTGGTGCACTTCAGCGGCTACCACCCGGCCGCCGTCCTGCTGCCGGACCCGCCCGGCACACTGCGGGCCCTGGCCATCCATCCCCTGCAGACCTTCGCCGACGCCGTGATGGGCGTGCAGAACCTGCCCGGCAGCCCCTGTTCGGTGGAAGGCGACGCCAAAGCCCTGCCCCAGGGGGAAAAACTGGTCCGCGCCCTCGGCGCCCACCCTTTCCGCCTGGCCGGCGAGCAAAAAACCCTCTACCACGCCGCTGCCTGCGTCCTCTCCAACTACCTGGTCGCCAACACCCACGCCGCCTGCGACATGTTCGCCGCCTGCGGCTTTGCCCCGGACGAGGCCTTCGAACGGCTCAAGCCCCTGCTCACCGGCACCCTGCGCAGCCTGACCACCCTCGGCCCCGAAGCCTCCCTCACCGGCCCCATCGCCCGCGGCGACATCAAAACGGTACAGGCCCACCTCGATGCCCTGCACCCCCTGCCGGACGATCTGCAGCAGCACTACCGTATCCTCGGCCGTCGCGCCGTGCAGATCGCCCGCAACCGCGGAAGCATCGACCCCAAAACCGCCCGCCGACTGCTGCGGCTGCTGG
>CAYTVY010000261.1:0-1636 GCA_964441925.1 uncultured Geothermobacter sp. | reverse complement strand
ACGGGAGGATCAGTCCGGCTCTTCGAACAGGGACAGTTGCTCGAACCGGTGGACGGGCGGGTCGAAGGGCCGCCGCACGAAACGCGGGCATTCCAGCAGCAGCACGTTGGCCGGCTGCCGGCAGCTGCGCAGGCAGCGGCGGCAGAGACGGTTGCTCAGCTCGGACGGAATCGGCCGGGACATGACAGCACCTGAAAAAACCGGGACACTTCCCTCACCCCCCGTCCGCGACCGCCGGCTCGACACCGGGCGGCGCCGCCAGCAGGGCCGCGATACCCCGCTTCAGGGCGGCCAGACCCGTCTCCTCGTCCGGCGCCTCGATGGTCAGGCGCCGCGGCGGCAGGGTGTGCAGATAGCGGGGATCGTAGTAGTCACGCATCAGCACGCCGACCAGCTCGCGCCAGCGCCCCTGCTCGAGCCAGGAGAGCAGCTGTTGCGTCCGCCGGCCGCCGAGCACCGGCTTCAGCGCCAGAATCGGCGGCACGAAGGTCTCGCGCAACTGGTCGCGCGCCGGGTAGTCGTCGAGGATGACGTCGATGCGCCGCTGAAGCGGCGCCTCCACCCAGAGGCTGACCTCCTGCTGCAGGGCATGGAAAAACCGCTCCGGCAGCATCAGCCGGCCGATGTGCCGGCTCTCCCCCTCGGTCAGGGCGTAGCCGTCCGGCGGAATCCGCCGCAGGGCGTCCCACAGCAGCGCCTCGAACATCTTCTGCGACGGCTGCGGTGGCAGTCCCAGCCCGCCGAAGGCGCTGCCTCGGTGGTTGGCCATCCCCTCCAGGTCGAGCACCGGATAGCCCTCGGCCGCCAGCCGCTGCAGCAGCCGGGTCTTGCCCACCCCGGTCAGGCCGCGCAGCACCAGCAGCCGTCCCCACTGCCCCTGCTCGAAAAAACGGCAGACATGCTTGCGGAAAGCCTTGTGCCCGCCGGCGAGCTGCCGGGCGGGAATGCCGGCCAGGTTGAGAAAGGTGGTCAGCGCCTGGCTGCGCATGCCGCCCCGCCAGCAGAAGACGACCACCGGCGGCCGGGCGCCGTCCAGGGCCTCCTCCACCGCCCGGATCATCCGCGGAATCCGCGGGCTGACCAGCTCCACCCCCAGCCGGCGGGCCTGGCGCCGGCCCTGCTGCTTGTAGCACAGCCCCACCCGGTGCCGCTGCTCGTCGTCGAACAGCGGCACGTTGACCGCGCCCGGAATGGTCGCCGCCGCAAACTCGGAAGGCGAGCGGGCATCGACCAGCAGGCAGCCCTGCTCCCGCAGCTGCAGCGCCTTGTCGAGCGTTATGACGGTTTCCGGGGCCGACATCCAGACTTCTCTCCTCAAAAAGAAAAGATGTGACAGGCCCTTCCCGCCGGGCGGGCGGAGCCGTCGCAAGGGTTATAGCCGATAGCACGACACCGCCACAAGGGTGAAAGAGCCGCCGGGAAGAAAATTCTCGTCTTCCCTCTTGACAGTCCGGGCAAAGAGGTATATTGTCTGCCTCCGTTGCCGCGGGGTAGAGCAGTCTGGTAGCTCGTCGGGCTCATAACCCGGAGGTCGGAGGTTCAAATCCTCCCCCCGCAACCAAAACGATTGAAGGGACTTGCAGACCATGCAAGTCCCTTTTTTTGTGCCATGCGCCCTACTTCTGGTCCAGGACCT
>CAYTVY010000260.1:0-1655 GCA_964441925.1 uncultured Geothermobacter sp. | reverse complement strand
GGTGGGAGATGAACTGGGCCTGCAGCCGGTTGATCCGCTGCAGGTGATCGGCCTTTTCTTCCAGTTCCCGGCTCAGGGCGACAATGCCGCGGTTGGTGTCGGTCAGCTCGCGGTTGAGCTGTTCCAGCTCCTGCTGTTTCTGCCGCAGGCTGGCCATCGCCGCCAGCAGCTCCTGGTTCTGGCGCTGGATTTCTTCGTAGGGGCTTTGCGGATGCTGCCGGCACAGACGGCGGATCAGCGTCTGGATGAGATCGGGGGTGGGGGATGCCTGTTCGGCCGGCAGGGCCTTGCCGACCAGAACCCGGGTGCCGTCGTGGCTGGTCGCCAGGTCGAAAAGGTCCATGATGCGCTCGACACCTGTCAGTCCCCGCCCCCTGGTGAGGTCTTCGTCGCCGGCGCCGTCCGGCGCGGTCTGAGGGGTGCCGAAACCGGGTCCCTGGTCGTTGACCTCGATCAGCAGCCGGTGGTGATCGACGGTGAAACGGACGCTGCCGCCACCGGCATGGCGGAAGGCGTTGCGGGCCAGTTCCGATACCGCCGTGGCGATGCGGGAGATATCCTGGCGGTCGAAGCCGAGACCGTCGGCGATGGCCGCCGCCCGTTGCCGGGCCAGGACCACATCCTGTTCATAGGCGATGCGCAGGGTCAGAATGTGCTGTCGCATGGTTCGCTCCGTCGGATCGCCATGACCGCGACGTCATCGGCACCGCGTCGGTGGTCACGGCAGAGGACGGCGGCCGTCAGCAGGGGGTGGCGTTCGAACAGGCCCGGCTTGGCGGCCGGATCCCAGCGGGACGACAGACCGTCGCTGTGCATGATCAGCAGGTCCCCTGGTTCGAAAGCCGATTCGCTGGGACGCAGGTCGGCGCGGATATGACCGGCGATGCCCTGCCGGGAGGGCAGATGATACCACTGTCCCCGGTGCCGGTAGCGGACGGCGATATTGCCGAGACCGACATGGATCAGCCGGTTGCGGCTGGCATCGATCTCGATCAGGGCGACGGCCCCGCCCCGGGTCGGCCGCAAGGCTTCGTGGATCTGCTCGAGCCGGCTGACGATCGGCTCACCTCCGGCCTGCAGAAAGGCGGTGACGGCCGCCTCCGCTGCTTCGGCGGCATGGATGCCGTGGCCGAGACCGTCGCAGAGAAGGCCGCAGAGCCGCCCGTCCGTCTGGTCGATGGCCCAGGTGTCGCCACAGACCTCCTCGCGGCTGGCCGGCAGGCGGAAGGCACCGGTCATGAACGGCGACGGGGTCGGGTCGGGGCGTGGCCGGCTCCAGATGCGGCAGATGACGGCGGTGCCGTGCCGGGGGCGGGCATCGATATCGAACAGGTCGGACAGTCGTTGAACGGCGCCGAGACCGTTGCCGCAGGTGCCGGCGGTGGAATAGCCGTCCTGCAGGCTGCGTTCGACATTGCTCATGCCGGATCCGGTGTCGAGGGCGACGATGTCGATGCCGGGAACGGCGGTTTCGGCGATCCGTCGCAGGATCACCTGCCCGCTGCTGCCGGCATGCCGGACGATGTTGCTTGCCAGTTCGGTACAGACGATCGCCACCCGTCCCAGAGATTCTTCGTCGAAGCCGGTCGACCGGCAGAAGGCCGTCGCCCGGCGACGCAGTTCTCCGACGTCGGCGTCGTGGCGGATGTCGCAGA
>CAYTVY010000259.1:0-1663 GCA_964441925.1 uncultured Geothermobacter sp. | reverse complement strand
TAAGAAACAACTGCCCTACCAGCGGCAGGGCAAGCGCTTGATCTCGCTCTGTCCGACCAATAAGCCAGCTAAGCGGGCGATGTTGCAGGCAAAGCTTCGGAAATACCGCTGACTGACGCCCCACGCCTGAAGAGAGATGAAAATGTACGCCGAAGCCGACTACATCATGCTCTCGGCCCTGCAGCACTACCAGTTCTGCCCCCGGCAGTGCGCCCTGATCCACCTCGAACAGCAGTGGAGCGAGAACCGCTTCACCGCCGAGGGACGGGTACTGCATGAGCGGGCCGACAGCGGGACATCCCGGCAGGAGGGAGATGTCCGCATTGTCCGCACCCTGCCGATCAGTTCGCAACGCTACGGACTGAGCGGCCAGGCCGATGTGGTCGAGTTTCATGCCGACGGCAGCGTCTATCCGGTGGAATACAAACGCGGCCGACCGAAAAAGGACCGCTGCGACGAGGTGCAACTCTGCGCCCAGGCCCTCTGTCTGGAGGAGATGCTGCAGATCGCTATCGATCGAGGGGCGCTCTTCTACGGACAAAGGCGCCGTCGCCGGGAGGTCGTTTTCAGCGCCGAATTGCGAAACCTGACCGAGCAGACCATCCGGGCCACCCATAATCTGCTGGCCGCGGATGAAACCCCGCCGGCCATCCATGACGGCAGGTGCGACCATTGTTCCCTGCGGCAGATCTGCCTGCCGGGAAGCTGCAATGAAACCCGCTCGGTCGCCAAATATCTTGCTCAGATGCTGAGGGATCCGACATGAGAAAGATGCTCAACACCCTCTATGTCACCACCCAGGGGGCCTACCTGCATAAGGAGGGAGAGACGGTCGCGGTCAACATCGAGCGCGAAACCCGGCTGCGGCTGCCAATTCACACCCTCAGCTCGATCGTCTGCTTCGGCCAGGTCACCTGCAGCCCGTTTCTGCTTGGACACTGCGGCGAACATGGCGTGGCGGTCAGTTTTCTGACCAGTTACGGCAAATACCTCGCCAGTGTTCAGGGGCCGACATCAGGCAACGTCCTGTTGCGCCGCACCCAGTACCGGCAGGCCGATGATCCCGTTGCCTCGGCCGGGCTGGCCAGGATGTTTGTCCTCGGCAAGGTCAACAACTGCCGTACTGTCCTCGGCCGCGCCCTGCGCGACCACGGCGACAAGGTTGATCGCGCGGCGCTGGAGCTGGCCCATGCCCAGTTCGGCAAAATCACCCGGAAGCTGCTGAAAACAGAGGATCTCGATGAAGTCCGCGGCATCGAGGGGCAGGCCGCCAACAGCTACTTCGGCCACTTCAACGAATTGATCGTCGCCCATAAGAACGACTTTCATTTCCAGGGCCGCAGCCGCCGTCCGCCGCTGGACCGAATCAACTGCCTGCTCTCTTTCCTCTACACCCTGCTCTATCACGACACCCGCTCCGCCCTAGAGACGGTCGGCCTCGACCCGGCGGTCGGCTACCTCCATCGTGACCGTCCCGGCCGGCTGAGCCTGGCCCTGGACCTGATGGAAGAGTTCCGCCCGGTTCTCGCCGACCGTCTCGCCCTGTCACTCATCAACCTGGGGCAGGTGAAAAAAAAGGGGTTTCAAATCAAGGAATCAGGCGCGGTGCTGATGGACGACGAAACCCGCAAGCTGGTATTGACTGAATACCAGAAACGCAAAC
>CAYTVY010000258.1:0-1686 GCA_964441925.1 uncultured Geothermobacter sp. | reverse complement strand
CTGGCGGGGCGCGACCCGCCGGTTTTGTTTTTTTACAGAACTGTCATCCATACAATGGAGAACCCATGAGCGACAAACTGACCCATTTCGACAGCGAAGGCCGGGCCATCATGGTCGATGTCGGCGCCAAGCCGGTCACCGAACGGGTGGCCGTCGCCGGCGGTGAGGTGCGGATGCACCCGGAGACGCTGCGGCGGATCCTCGACCGGACCATCGAAAAGGGCGATGTCTTCGGCATTGCCCGCACCGCCGGCATCATGGCCGCCAAGCAGACCGGCAGCCTGATCCCGCTCTGTCATCCGTTGCCCCTGAGCTCGGTCCGGGTCGATTTCACGCCCAGTCCCGAAGAAGGGCGGGTCGCCATCCGGGCCACCGTCAAGGTGACTGCCCGGACCGGCGTCGAGATGGAGGCCCTGACGGCGGTGACGGTCGCCGGCCTGACCATCTACGACATGTGCAAGGCGATCGACCGGGGGATGGTGCTCGGGGAGGTGCGTCTGCTGGAGAAACACGGTGGCCGCAGCGGCTCCTGGGTGCGGGAGGACGCGCCATGAAGACCTGCTACCGCATCGGCTGGAAAACCCTGCTGCCTCTCGGTCTGCTGCTGGTGCTGCTGCTGGCGTTGCTGGTGCTCAGCCTGCTGCACGGCGAGGCGCTGCTGAAAGTGCTGCTGGTCGCCGGCATCATGCTGCCGGTGCTGCTGGTGCTGCTGCTCAGCCTGCGGCGCCGGGTGGAGCTGGACGAGGATGGTGTGCGGGTGGTGCGGGCTTTCGACGAGAAGTCCTTCCGCTGGGACGAAATCACCGCCCTGGAGGCGGTTGCGGTGCGGGGACGGGCGTTCGTCACTCTCTGTGCCGGGGAGGATTTTGTCATCCTCTCCAACAGCTATGGTGATTTTACCGGTCTGGTTCGGGCGTTGGCCGACCGGTTGCCGGAGGCGGTGCTCAGTCCCGAGGCCAAACGGCTGCTCGACCGGCAGGATTCGGTCATGGCCGGTGTGTTCCCTCTCTGGTTCGGGGTGGTTGCCCTGCTCTACATCCTGTGGCACATGCTGATCGGTGGGGGCAATTGACTTGGGGGGGGATTTCAAGTAATTTGAGATATTACAGTCCAACCACGGAGGCTCCCCATGGAACCTGAAAAACTCGAAGAATTCCGGCAGTTGCTGCAGGGCCAGCTGGACGATATTCTGCGCAATGCCGGCGAAACCGTGGCCGAAATGACGGACGAGAAGGAGAACTTTCCCGACCCGACCGATCGGGCTTCACTGGAGTCGGACCGGAATTTCGAGTTGCGCATCCGTGACCGGGAACGCAAGCTGGCCAATAAGATCCGCGAAGCGCTGGCGCGTATCGACAGTGGCGAGTTCGGTCTCTGTGAAAGTTGTGGCGAGGAGATCGGCGAGGGGCGGCTCAAAGCGCGGCCGGTTGCCACGCTCTGCATCGAGTGCAAGACCGAGCAGGAGCGCCAGGAGAAGATCGGCTGACAGCCGGCTCTCTCAGGTTCTTGCAGCCGTCGTGAGTGGTCGCGGCCCGGTTGACAAAGCCGCCGCCTTTGGTTAAGGTAGCACCGCTTTTTCGGGGCTGTAGCTCAGCTGGGAGAGCGACGCGTTCGCAACGCGTAGGTCGGCGGTTCGATCCCGCTCAGCTCCACCAAAGAAAAGACGGCCGGTCCGGAGGATATCCG
>CAYTVY010000257.1:0-1710 GCA_964441925.1 uncultured Geothermobacter sp. | reverse complement strand
CCTGATACGCATATCCGTCGAGTGCTGCGAAAACTGGTACAATGCAGACTGTGACCTGCCCGGCGTGTCCGGTCGGGATGATCCGGGCGGCAGACGGAAGGGAATGCAAGCCATGCGCGTCGAAAACGATGTCAAGCTGGGGTTCAAGGATGTTCTCATCCGCCCCAAGCGTTCGACCCTGAAGAGCCGGGCCGAGGTGGTGCTGGAGCGGGAATTTACCTTTCTTCACAGCCGGCGGCGCTGGAAGGGGGTGCCGGTCATCGCCGCCAACATGGATACGGTCGGTACTTTCGAGGTGGCGGCGGTGCTGGCCCGGCACGGACTGTTGACCGCCGTCCACAAGCACTACAGTCTGGATGCCTGGCGGCGCTTTCTCCGTGACCGGGACGAGGGCATCGGCGAGCGGGTGATGGTCAGTACCGGCACCCGCGACGAGGACTACACCCAGCTGTGTACCATCCTGGACGAGTTTCCCTTTCTGCATTTCATCTGCATCGACGTGGCCAACGGCTATGCCGAGAGCTTCGTCGATTTCGTCGCCCGGGTGCGGCAGGAGCATCCCGACCGGACCATCGTCGCCGGCAATGTGGTGACCGGCGAGATGGTCGAGGAACTGCTGCTGACCGGGGCCGACATCGTCAAGGTGGGCATCGGTCCCGGCTCGGTCTGCACCACCCGGGTGAAGACCGGGGTCGGTTATCCGCAGCTGTCGGCGGTGATCGAGTGCGCCGATGCCGCCCACGGCCTGGGCGGCCGCATCATCTCCGACGGCGGTTGCTCCTGTGCCGGCGATGTCGCCAAGGCGTTCGGCGGCGGGGCCGACTTCGTCATGCTCGGCGGCATGCTCGCCGGTCACGACGAGTCGGGCGGCGAACTGGTGCAACGGGGCGACCGGCAGTACAAGCTCTTCTACGGCATGAGCTCGACGACGGCGATGGAAAAATACGCCGGCGGGGTGGCCGATTACCGCTCTTCGGAAGGCAAGGTGGTCGAGGTGCCCTACCGCGGGCCGGTCGAGCCGACGGTTCTCGACATCCTCGGCGGCCTGCGTTCGGCCTGCACCTACGTCGGCGCCGGGGCGCTGCGCGAGCTGTCGAAACGGACGACGTTTATCCGGGTGTTGGAGCAGGAAAACCGGGTCTTTTCGTAAAGGCGGCCGATAAGGGGACATCTGCGGCGTTACGCTCGCTCTTCACTCCTCGATGTAGCCTCCGGCTACACCTGCGGGTTCATCACTCGCAAGCCTTGCATCTGTCCCCTTCTCGGCCGCCTTGTAACGGGCTGCGAAAAGGAAACATCTGTGGCTGCGCGCGAATCCACCTGTTCCCAATTGAAGGACTCCATGAGACGACGGGAATTCGAACGCATGGTTGCCCGCCTGGTCGACGAGCTGCCGGCCTGCTTCCGCGACCGGCTCGACAACCTGGTGATCCTGGTCGAGGAGCGGGCCGACGCGGAAACCCTGGCCGCTTTCGGCTACGACGATCCGCTGGATCTGCTCGGCTGTTTCCAGGGCACGCCCCTGACGCACCGGACCCACGACCAGATCGATACCGGGCCGGACGTGATACGGCTCTACCAGCAGGCCATCGAGAGCGAGGCGCACGGCACGGGACTGCCGGTCCGCCGGGTGGCGCGCGAGACCCTCTGGCACGAAATCGCCCACTATTTCGGTTTCAGCGAGGAGGAAATGGACCGCATCGAAGACCT
>CAYTVY010000256.1:0-1729 GCA_964441925.1 uncultured Geothermobacter sp. | reverse complement strand
GCTATTCGCCGGTGACAAGCTCACGGATTCAGGGCTGCATTATAGGGAAATTGTATACACATGCAAAGTTAAAAAAGGTCTCATTCCGGCGCGGGAAACGGGTTGCCGTCAGCCGTTCTTTGCTTTTGCCGGCGGTTTTGCTATGGTGGCGCGACAGACGGGGGTTGCCATGCAGAAGATCCTGAAGAACATCCTGACTTCGCGGGTTTACGAAGCGGCGGTGGAGACTCCTCTCGAACCGGCGGAAAATCTCGGACGCCGGATCGGCAACCGGGTGCTGCTCAAGCGCGAGGACCTGCAGCCGGTCTTTTCCTTCAAGATCCGGGGGGCCTACAACCGGATCGCCCATCTGGACGAACAGGAGCGCCGGCGGGGGGTGATCGCCGCTTCCGCCGGCAACCATGCCCAGGGCGTGGCCTTCTCCGCCCGAAAGCTGGGTATTCCCGCCACCATCGTCATGCCGGCGACCACGCCGCAGATCAAGGTCGACGCCGTGCGCCGGATGGGGGCGCAGGTGGTGCTTGCCGGCGACAGCTACTCCGAGGCGGCCGATCACTGCCGGCAGCTGATCGGGCAGACGGGGATGGTGTTCATCCATCCCTTCGACGACGAGCTGGTGATCGCCGGGCAGGGAACGGTCGCCGACGAGATCCTGCGACAGAATTCCGGCCGGCTCGATGCCGTTTTCGTCCCGGTCGGCGGCGGCGGTCTCATCTCGGGCATCGCCGCCTACATCAAGGCATTGCGGCCGGAAATCCGGGTGATCGGCGTGCAGCCGAAGGAAAGCTCCGCCATGGCCCGGTCGGTCCGGCAGGGGCGGAGGGTGCGTCTCGAATCGGTCGGTATCTTCGCCGACGGTGTCGCCGTGCGCGAGGTCGGACGCCTGACCTTTCATGCCTGCCGCAACTATGTCGATGAATTCATCGAGGTCGACACCGACGAGATCTGCAGCGCCATCAAGGCGATCTATCAGGATACCCGCTCGATCGTCGAGCCGGCCGGTGCCCTCGGAGTGGCCGGGCTGGTGCGCTATGTCGAGCAGGAAGGCGTGCGCGACCTGACCCTGGCGGCGGTCAATTCCGGCGCCAACATGAATTTCGAGCGGCTGCGTTACGTGGCCGAGCGGACCCAGGTCGGCGAAGGCCAGGAAGCCTTGTTCGCCGTCACCATACCGGAGAAGCCCGGCTCACTGCGCCGGTTCTGCAACGAGGTGGTCGGTGACCGCAATATCACCGAATTCAACTACCGTCTGGCCGGTCGCCGGGAGGCGCAGATTTTCGTCGGCATCTCGGTTCGCAGCAGCGAGGAGCGCCTTTCTTTCGCCCGTCAGCTCGATGCCGCCGGTTTTCGCAACGTCGATCTGACCGAGAACGAACTGGCCAAGACTCATGTCCGCTACATGGTCGGCGGCCGCAGCGAAGCGGCGGTTGGAGAGGTGGTCTACCGTTTCTGGTTTCCCGAACGTCCCGGGGCCCTGACCCGGTTTCTCGCCGCCATGGGCGAGAACTGGAACATTTCCATGTTTCACTACCGGATGCAGGGCGGCGACTATGGTCGGGTGCTCATCGGCCTGGAAATCCCGCGGGACGAGCAGGGAACCCTGCAGAACTTTCTCGACCGGCTCGGCTACCATTACATTGAGGAGACGGACAACCCCGCCTACCGGCTCTTTCTCTCCTGAATCAGTGAGCTTGTCACCGGCGAATAGCGCAAGCCATTTTCATCACGC
>CAYTVY010000255.1:0-1732 GCA_964441925.1 uncultured Geothermobacter sp. | reverse complement strand
TGGGAAGCGCAGGCAGGTCAATTGAGTTGCGCTATTCGCCGGTGACAAGCTCACTGATTCAGGTTGTGAATAAGCGGCAAGTTGTCTGCCCGCCTGCTTTTTCAAGGTTTTTGGTGCAATTGGGCGGCATTTCGAAGTTTTTGAGAGCCGCATTCAGGCGGGTGTGCTCGCTTTTATCCGGCATGCTTGCGCGGATTCAGTATCAGACCCGGATTTTCCCAAATGGAGGAGGGAACCCAGATGGAACTGAGCTGTTTCAAGGCCTATGACATTCGCGGACGGTTGCCCGACGAGCTGAACGAGGAGATCGCCTGGCGCATCGGTCGGGCCTATGCCGCCTGGCTGAAGCCGGAAAGGGTGGTGGTCGGCCGCGACGTGCGGCTGTCGAGCGAGGCGCTGGCGGCGGCATTGACGCGCGGCCTCACCGAGGGCGGCGCCGACGTGACCGACATCGGCCTGTGCGGCACCGAGGAGGTCTACTTCGTCACCGACTACGGCCGTTTCGACGGCGGCATCATGGTGACGGCCAGCCACAACCCCATCGATTTCAACGGCATGAAGCTGGTGCGGGAAGGCGCCCGGCCGATCAGCGGCGACAGCGGTCTCGACCGGATCCGCGAGCTGGCGGCCGGCGGGGATTTTCCGGCGGCGGAGCGCACCGGCCGCGTCGAGCAGGAGAGCTTTCGCGGGCCCTATGTCCGCCACCTGCTCGGCTACCTGAACAGCACCGAGCTGCGGCCGCTGAAGGTGGTGGCCAACCCCGGCAACGGCTGCGCCGGGCCGGTGCTGCGCCTGCTCGAGGCGCAGCTGCCCTTCGAGTTCATCCCGGTGCATTTCGAGCCGGACGGCCGTTTTCCCAACGGCATTCCCAATCCCCTGCTGCCGGAGAACCGCAGCGCCACCGCCGAGGCCGTACGCGCGCACGGCGCCGACCTCGGGGTCGCCTGGGACGGTGATTTCGATCGCTGTTTCCTCTTCGACGAGACCGGGGAATTCATCGAGGGCTACTACATCGTCGGCTTGCTGGCCGAGTTTCTGCTCGGGGTGGTGCCGGGGGCCAGAATCATCCACGACCCCCGCCTGACTTGGAACACCATCGACATCGTGCGCCGGGCCGGTGGCATCCCGATCCAGAGCAAGACCGGCCACGCCTTCATCAAGGAGCGGATGCGGGCCGAGGATGCCCTTTACGGCGGCGAGATGAGCGCCCATCACTATTTTCGCAACTTTGCCTACTGCGATAGCGGCATGATCCCCTGGCTGCTGGTTGCCGGCCTGATGTGCCGCACCGGTCGGCCGCTGTCGGCCCTGGTGGCCGAGCGGATCGCCGCCTATCCGGCCAGCGGCGAGATCAACCGGCAGGTGGACGATCCGCGGCAGGTGCTGCGGCGGGTCGAAAAGACGTACGCCGGCCAGGGCGGCCGGGTCGACCGGACTGACGGCCTGTCGGTGGAATTCGACGACTGGCGGTTCAACCTGCGGCCCTCCAACACCGAGCCGGTGCTGCGGCTCAATGTCGAGGCCCGGGGCGACCGGGCGCTGATGGAACGTCGCACCCGGGAGCTGCTGGCGATGATCGACGCCGTCGGCTGAGCCCCGGTCCGCCGGCCCTCCTGCGGGCCGATCCCCTGAATGGCCGGTGACACCGGTGGGGTTTCTTGCAAAAAAACGGCAGATAAGGTAGTTTCCTGAACCGTTGCGGCGCCCGGCGGGCGCCCTTCAATATCTACGA
>CAYTVY010000254.1:0-1736 GCA_964441925.1 uncultured Geothermobacter sp. | reverse complement strand
CGCCGGGCCATGGTGGTCGAGGTGATGGGACGCTACGCCGGCTGGATCGCCCTGGAGGCCGGCATCGCCGGCTCCGCCGACGTCATCCTGCTGCCGGAGATCCCCTACGACCTCGATGCCGTCTTCCACAAGCTGGAAAACCGCAAGAAACTGGGGCGCAACTTCTCGGTCGTGGTCGTCGCCGAGGGCGCCCTGCCGAAAGAAGGCAGCCGCGTCGTCGCCGTCAGCGCCGAACAGAACGCCGGCGTCGAACGCCTTGGCGGTGTCGGGGCCCTGGTGGCGCAGCAGATCGAACAGGGGCTGGGCATCGAAACCCGCACCGTGGTGCTCGGCCATGTCCAGCGCGGCGGCACCCCGACCCACACCGACCGGATTCTCGGCTCCCGTTTCGGCGTCGGGGCGGTCGAACTGATCCGGCGGGGTGAATTCGGCAGGATGGTCTCCCTGCGCGGGCAGGAGATCGTCTCGGTGCCGGTCGAAGAGGCCATCGATCATCTGCGGCTGGTCGACCCCGACGGCCAGCTGGTCGCCACCGCCGAGGCGCTGGGAATCTGCTGCGGCAGGTAGGCCACAAGGGAAAGGCGGCCTGCGGGCCGCCTGAACGAGCTGGCATCCCCCGGCTCGGCCGGGGGATGATCCGGTGCATCGACATCACCTGACGGGCCTCGACCTCCGCCCTACCCCCTCCCCGACTCTGGAGATCCCGTACTCTTCTCCTGCAACACCACCCGCTCTTGCACAATATTTTTTCTGAAAGACTCCGGCACCTCGTCCCAAATGAACAGATCCAGCCGAAAAGGCAGGTCACTCTCCTCGAATGCCTCCCGCAACTCTTCAACGCGCATGCGCTGACCGGCGTCTGCAAAAACCACCAGATCCAGATCGGACCAGGGCTTGGCAGTGCCCCTGACGCGGGAACCGTAGGCCCAGACTTCGGTTCCGGGCAGGTGACGTTTCAGCAGCTCCCGCACCTCGGCCTGTTGCTCGGGTGTGAGATCGAGCGGCTGCGTTTTTCCGTCGGTCATGTCCACTTCCTGCCGGTCAGCAGCTGGTACAGGGTAATGGCATCCTGAACGAATTCCTGCATATGCCCGAGTGCTTGCCGGGCCTTCTCTCCGCTGTAATCATGGGCGGTGTCGATACGCATCCGGGCATATGTCAGCCAGCGCTCGATGGGCGACGGCAGCAGTCTGCTCTCGTTGGCCAGACGCAGTACGGGCTTGGGGCCGTTGGGCACCTCCGGCAGACCGATCTCTTCTTCGAGATGGCGCTTCAAAACCTTCCACAAGCAGTCCCAGCAGGTCTCGAACCGCTGAATCACCGACTCGGCAATACCTTCCTGGATCAACTCGGGCAGGGATGGATCAAGCGTCCGGTAATTTTCAAACTGGGCCTCGAGATGCTCGAGAGCTTTCTGGAATTTCCCGTAATCAATCACCGCTCTTCTCCCTTTCGTCCCCTATGGCCACGCGTTCATGTGACCGCGCATCCCGACTGCCTGCAAACCAGCAAAACGACTCACTGAACGACCCACTCCCGGCAGAGTACCTCCGCCTGCTCCAGGACCAGGTCGGTCGCCCTCTCCTGCTTGTCCGGCGGATAGCCGAACCGCCGCAAAATCCGTTTAACCATCACCCGGATCTTGGCCCGGGCATTCTCCCTCTGGGTCCAGTCAACAGAAACACTTCGTCGTACCGACCGCACGAGCTCCTGGGCGATTTTCCGCAATGTTTCAT
>CAYTVY010000253.1:0-1817 GCA_964441925.1 uncultured Geothermobacter sp. | reverse complement strand
TGACCCGGGTATTTTTCTGCAAACTCGACCGTCCGGAGAAGGCTCTGCATCTGTGCCGGGTGGCCGAGCGTTTCTTTCTGCAGGGCAAACGGATCCTGGTCATGGTGGCGGACGAGAACCAGGGCGTGACCCTCGACCGTTTCATGTGGACCTGGAACAAGGGCTCCTTCCTGCCCCATGTCTACGACAACGGCGCCGTCGAATGCCATGAGGAGCCGGTGGTCATCTCCTGCCGGCCGCGCAACGCCAACAACGCCGGCGTGCTGGTGATGGGTGTCCCCTGTGCCATCGATTTCATGCGCCGGTTCGAAACGGTGGTCGATTTCGCCGAGACCCATGATGAGGCGGCACGCCAGCGGTCACGCCGGCGATTCAGAGTCTACCGGGAGGCCGGTCTTGACCCAGCCATGCTTGAATGAGGGCGGCGTCGCCAGCCGGTTGCGGCTGCCCGTCGTTCCGCGTGCCGAAGAGCGGTTGCCCGTTGACGAGCCGCTGCGGAAGGCCCTCGAGATCTGGCAGGCCCGGCCGGGGGAGATCTTTACCGCCATCGATCCCGAAGGTGCGGCCTGGCGGATACGCTACGGTCTGGATGGTGCCGATCCCTTTGTCGTTGCCTTCGAACGGCTGCCGCGGCCGCCCGAAAGCCCGCTTGGAATCGATCTCTACCAGGCGCTGCCGGAACGGGAACGCTTCGAGCTGGTGCTCGAAAAGGCGACCGAGCTCGGCGTCGGCCGGATCGTTCCTTTCGAGTCGTGCCGGTCGATCACCCTGGAACAGCGGGATGCCCGGCAGAAGAAGTCGCATCGCTGGCCGCATGTGTTGTTGCGGGCGGCCCGGCAGTGCCGCCGATCCGAGCTGCCTTGTCTGTTTGCGGTCTCCGGCTGGGACCAGGTGCTCTATCTGGCCCGTCAGGCCGACCTTGCCCTGCTGCTCTACGAACGGGAGGAAGGCTGGCGGCTGGGGGAAATCCTGGAGGGCGAACGGCCGCGCCGGGTCGCTCTGATCGTCGGTCCGGAGGGCGGTTTCGCCACCGAAGAGGTGGAGGAGGCCCGGCAGCTCGGCATTGTGCCCGTATCCCTCGGCCCCCGCTTGCTGCGGACGGAAACCGCAGCCATGGCGGCGGTCGCGGCGGTTCAGGCCCGGCTTGGAGATCTTGGATGAACACGGTTGCGCTCGATCATATTGCCATCGTTCTGGTGGAGCCGAAAGGGGCTCTGAACATCGGCTCGGTCTGCCGGGTGATGGCCAACTTCGGCCTGAGCCGGCTGCGGCTGGTCAATCCCCAGGCCGACCACCTTTCCGAACCGGCGCGGAAGATGGCGGTCAAGGCATCCTTTCTGCTCGAGAGCGCCGAGTGCTTCGGCTCGCTGGATGCGGCCCTGGCCGACTGCAGCCTCAGTATCGGTACCACGCGCCGTTTCGGCAAATACCGGGAGAACCTGCTCCATCCCGATCAGGCGGCCCGGCTCTGTCTCGAGCAGGCGCCCGACGGACGGGTCGGGCTGGTGTTCGGACGCGAGGACCACGGACTGTTCAACGAGGAGCTCGATCTCTGCCAGCGGCTGATGACCATTCCGACCTGTGGACCGGTCCGGTCGATGAACCTCGCCCAGGCAGTGGCGGTGACCCTCTATGAAACGTCCCGGACCCAGGCCTGCCAGGTCGGGCTTGGTCCCGGCGGCCGCAGGTTGGCGCCGAACGAAGAGCTGGAGCAGCTGTACGGTCACATGCGGCGTACCCTGCTCGATATCGATTTTCTCGACCGGCAGAATCCCGACCACATCCTGCGTGCCCTGCGGCAGATCTTCGGTCGTGCT
>CAYTVY010000252.1:0-1822 GCA_964441925.1 uncultured Geothermobacter sp. | reverse complement strand
CTCCCTAAGCAGAAACGGCCAACCAGCGAATGCCGGTTGGCCGTTTCTGCATCTGCATGTTTGTCAAATTGTCAAGCCCGACCCCTTTTTTTGCTTACCGCCGAGATGGAAAGGCCCCGCCGCTCCGGTATCCGGACTGGCGGGGCTGAAAGCATCCGCGGGGGAAAACCTAGCGTGCCCGGTCGATCATGAAATCGACGGCGGCCCGTATCTCGCTTTCGCCCAGGCCGGCGTTGCCCCCCTTGGGCGGCATGGCGCCCTTGCCCTCGACAACCGAGCGGGTCAACTGCCCGACACCTCTCGCCAGCCGGGGCTCCCAGGCCGCCCGGTCGCCCAGCCTGGGGGCCCCGGCCACACCACTGTCATGACAGAATCCGCAGGATTTCCGGTAGACGGACTGACCATCCGGCCCCGCCCAGCTGGAAAGAGGGAGGAAGACCAGCGCCACGACCAGCAGAAGAATCGTTCGTTTCATTGGGCTGCTCCTTCGGACATGTGAGTCACGACAAGCTTACCTCAGGACCCCGCAATGACAACCGGACCCTCCGTCCCCCGGGAACGGCTCCCGCCATGGTCCGTCAGCAGCACCCTCCTCCACCGGAATCCGTTTCCGCCACCGGTCGACAGTCAAACGGGCCGTAATGCACCGAGCGGTCGCCGATGATCTCGAAATGCGGCGCGAAGCGGGTCTGCTGCAGCATCGCCGCCGTGTTACCGCAGACCAGCAACGGCTTGCCGGTCAGCAGCCGGTGGTGATCGTCGAGATCGAAGTGATGGGGATGCCCCTCGATGGTCCCCCGGTAGATGGCCACCTGGCCGTAGTCCTCGCAGATGTCCTCCAGGCAATCGAGCTTGAAGGCCCGCACGGTGATCGAATAGAAATCGATCATCCCGGCCCTGGCTTCCAGCTCCGGATTGTTCAGGGCAATCCTCCGGCTGCTGACCTGCCGGTAATCGGGGCAGCCGAGCCGCGCCAGCAGACGCCGGAAGTCCTCGATGTAGAGGGCGCCGGCCAGGCATTCGCCGTGCAGCACCGGGTCGCGCCGGATCGCGTCCGGAATCCGCCGGCCGGCGAACACGTCGGAGAAATAGAGCTCGCCGCCCGGCTTGAGCACCCGGAAGATCTCGCTGAACACCCGTTCCTTGTCGGGCGACAGGTTGATGACGCAGTTGGAAATCACGACGTCGACCGAGTTGTCGGCGATGCCGGCTCCGGCCAGGTCCTCGATGTAGCCCTGGCGGAATTCGACATTCGGCTCGGCATAGCCGAACCGCTCGGTCATCACCGGCACGTACTTGCGCGCCACATCGAGCTGCTCGTCCGTCATGTCGATGCCGATCACCCGGCCTTTCTCACCGACCAGGGCGCTGGCCAGATAGACGTCCCGGCCGGTGCCGGAACCGAGATCGAGCACCGTGCAGCCCTCGATGGCCGGCGGAATCGGCGAGCCGCAGCCGTAGAACTTCTCGAGAATCTCGTCTTCGATCTGCCCCAGGATCTCCCGGTGCCGCGTCGGCAGGGATTCCGTCGAACAGCAGGCGCTGGTCTGCAGATCCTTCTGACTGGAAAGCACCTTGCCGTAATACTCCTTGACCTGTTCGAGAGTGGTTTTCGCGTCGTGCATGGGATAACAAACTCCTTTTTGTTGGAAAAGCCAATCCTTGCTGAAGGCAACCCTCAATTCCGGCCAGGACCGTCGGTCCGCCTTCAGCCCGGATAATACTTCTTCCGCAACCAGAATGCCACGTTCACCAGCCCGATCAGCACCGGCACCTCGACCAGCGGACCGATCACGGCGGCAAAGGCCACGCCGGAGTCGAG
>CAYTVY010000251.1:0-1835 GCA_964441925.1 uncultured Geothermobacter sp. | reverse complement strand
TGGCGGAGAGGGAGGGATTCGAACCCTCGGTACGGTTGCCCGCACAACACCTTAGCAGGGTGCCGCCTTCAGCCGCTCGGCCACCTCTCCGTGTCTACCTGAATCTTTTCGGCAAGCAGGTCGGAACGTTAAAGCTTTTTTCAGAATACCGCGCTGTCTTTTCCCGCTTCCACCGGACGCGCCCGCTGCGCTTCGAATCCTACCACAACCGGGCAAGCTGGAGTGTCTGGCGGAGGAGGTAGGATTCGGCCACTTCGTCGCCGCCCTCCCGGCAGCTCCTGCGTAGCCTCCCCTTCGCTCGCTGCCGCCGGCGTCCCGCCGGCTTTTCGTCCACCGGACGCGCTCGCTACGCTTCGAATCCTACCACAACCGGGCAAGCTGGAGTGTCTGGCGGAGGAGGTAGGATTCGAACCCACGGAGCTTTCGCTCAACGGTTTTCAAGACCGCCGCCTTAAACCACTCGGCCACTCCTCCGTCGTTGCGTCCTCAGTTCGAAATCCGCTCCATGCCCCCCATGTAGGGCCTGAGCACCTCCGGAATCACCACCGACCCGTCGGCCTGCTGGTAATTCTCCAGGATCGCCACCAGGGTCCGGCCGACCGCCAGTCCCGACCCGTTGAGGGTATGCACGAACTCGGGCTTGGCCCCCTTCTGCCGCCGGAAGCGGATCCCGGCCCGGCGGGCCTGGAAATCGGTGAAGGTCGAGCAGGAGGAAATCTCCCGGTAGCAGTTCTGCGCCGGCAACCAGACCTCGATGTCGAAGGTGCGGGCGGCGGAAAACCCGATGTCGCCGGTGCACAGATCGACCACCCGGTAGGGCAGTTCCAGCAGCTGCAGCACCCTCTCGGCGTCGGCCAGCAGCCTTTCCAGTTCGGCGTCCGAATCCTCCGGCCGGACCAGCTTGACCAGCTCGACCTTGTTGAACTGGTGCTGCCGGATCAGCCCCCTGGTGTCCCGCCCGTGCGAGCCGGCCTCCTTGCGGAAGCAGGGCGTATAGGCGGTATAACAGATTGGCAGCCGGTCCCCGTCGAGGATTTCGTCCCGGTGGATGTTGGTCACCGGCACCTCGGCGGTCGGAATCAGGAAAAGATCGACGTCCTCGGTATGGAAAAGATCGTCTTCAAATTTGGGGAGTTGTCCGGTCCCCGTCATCGTCGCCCTGTTTACCATAAAGGGTGGCAGGGTTTCAATATAATTGTGTTCGCCGGTGTGCAGGTCGAGCATGAAGCTGATCAGTGCCCGTTCGAGCCGGGCGCCGGCCCCCGTCAGCAGGGCGAAACGGGCCCCGGCAATCTTGCCGGCCCGCTCGAAATCGAGGATGCCGAGCTGCTCGCCGATGTCGACATGGTCGCGGATCTCGAAATCGAACTGCGGCGGCGTACCCCAGCGCCGGATTTCGACGTTCTCCTCCTCGGAGACACCGACCGGCGTCTGCGGATGCGGAATATTGGGCAGGGTCAGCAGAAAGGCCCGCAGCTGCTCGTCGACCTGGCGCAGCTGCTCGTCGAGCTCCTTGATCCGCGCCGACACTGTCTTCATCCGGGCGATCTCGTCCTGCACCTGACTCTTGTCACGGGTCTTGCCGATCAGGGCGGACACCTGGTTGCGCTCGGCCTTCAGCGCCTCGGCCTCGGCCAGCAGCTCGCGCCGCCGGCCGTCCAGCTCGGCGAAGGGGGACAGGTCGATCTCTCCGCCGCGGGTCGCCAGGGCCCTCTGTGCCTCTTCGAGATGATCACGCAGATAACGGCTGTCGAGCATCACCAACTCCGGTGGAAAAAGTCAGAACGGGTATATCTAACACCATTCGGCAGACAGGTCAAGCAGGAGCAGGCCCG
>CAYTVY010000250.1:0-1845 GCA_964441925.1 uncultured Geothermobacter sp. | reverse complement strand
AGGGCTAAGGGCTAAGGGCTAAGGGCTAAGGGCTAAGGGCTAAGGGCTAAGGGTTGTCTTTTCCCCTTTAGCCTTTGGCCTTTAGCCGCTTTTGTTCTTACCCGCTTTTACCGCTTTTACCCTTTATCCCATCAGGGTCGCCATAATCGCCTTCTGGGCGTGGAGACGGTTTTCTGCTTCGTCGAAGACCACCGACTGCGGTGATTCGATGACCTCGTCGCTGATTTCTTCGCCGCGATGGGCCGGCAGACAGTGCAGCACGATCGCATCCCCGGCCGCCGCGTCGAGAACCCGCCGGTCGAGCTGGAATCCGGCAAAGGCGCGGCGGCGTTTTTCCGCCTCCTCTTCCTGCCCCATGCTGGCCCAGACGTCGGTCGACAGGACATCGGCGCCGTCCGCCGCTTCCAACGGATCGTCGGTAAAGCTGAGGTCGGCGCCGAGCTGTTCGGCGCGGGCGACCACGTCGCTGTCGGGGCGGTAGCCTTCCGGGGTGGCGATCCGCAGTCTGAAGCCGAGGACCGCGGCGGCATTGATCCAGCTGTTGGCCATGTTGTTGCCGTCGCCGACCCAGGCGAAGGTCAATCCCCGGTAGCTGCCCTTGTGTTCGATGACGGTGAAAATATCGGCCATCAACTGGCAGGGATGGTAGAGATCGGTCAGGCCGTTGATGACCGGGGCGTCCGACCATTTCGCCAGCTCTTCGACCGCCTGCTGCGAGTAGGTGCGGATCATGATGCCGTCGCAGTAGCGGGCCATCACCCGGCCGGTATCTCTGACCGGTTCGCCGCGTCCCATCTGGGTGGTTCCCGAATGCAGGAACAGGGCGTGCCCACCGAGCTGGTGCATGCCGACCTCGAAAGAGACCCGGGTGCGGGTCGAATTCTTTTCAAAGATCATCGCCAGGGTTTTGCCTTCCAGCAGCCGGTGCGGTTCACCGCGTTTCTGCCGGGCCTTGAGATCGCCGGTCAGGGCGAACAGCTGGTCGAGGTCCGCCTTGCTCCAGTCGGTCAGGCAGAGAAAGTCTTTCTTCATCGGATTACTCCTGGCATCTCACGGAAAATATCTTCAAGAATGTCGATCGCCTGATCGACTTCACTGCGGCTGACGATCAACGGAGGCACCAGGCGCAGCACCTTGCCGACCGTGCAGTTGATCAGCAGACCCTTCTGCATTGCCCGGACAACGATGTCGGCGCCCTCGATATCGAGTTCGACGCCCAGCATCAGTCCGCGGCCGCGAACCTCGCGGATGAAGGGAAAATCCTTTTTCAGCTGTTCCAGGCGGAACCGGAGGTAGGCGCCGACGGCGATACAATTGTCCAGCACGTGCCCTTCGAGCAACACCTTCATGGTGGCGATGCCGGCGGCGGCGACCAGCGGGTTGCCGCCGAAGGTCGAACCGTGGGTGCCGGGGCCGAAACTGGTGGCGACCTCCTCCGTGGACAGCATCGCGCCGATCGGCGAACCGCCGCCGAGGGCCTTGGCGAGGGTCATGATGTCCGGTTCGACGGCGTCGTGCTGGTAGGCGAAGAGGTGGCCGGTACGGCCGCAGCCGACCTGAACCTCGTCGAAAATCAGCAGCAGTTGATGCTTGTCGCAAAGCTGACGCACCTGCTTCAGGTAGCCGGCAGGGGGCAGGTTGACGCCCCCTTCTCCCTGGACCGGTTCGAGCAGTACGGCGCAGGTTTTCGGAGTGATCGCCGCTTCAAGGGCGTCGATCTTGCCGAAGGGGACGTAGCTGAAGCCGGGGACCGTGGGGTCGAAACCGGCCCGGACCTTGTCCTGACCGGTAGCGCTGATGGCGCCGATGGTTCGGCCGTGAAAGGAGGCGAGGGCGGTGATGATG
>CAYTVY010000249.1:0-1846 GCA_964441925.1 uncultured Geothermobacter sp. | reverse complement strand
ACGTCGGCGACCTCGCCGATCGGCGCGTCCTTGTCGGTGTTGATGGCAAGGATGAAATCCGATTTCTTCATCCCGGCAAGATGCTGGATCGCCCCCGAAATCCCGCAGGCCACGTACAGCTTCGGCGCCACCGTCTGACCGGTGGTGCCGACCTGACGGTCATGGGGCACCCAGCCGGCATCGACCACCGGTCGACTGGCGCCGTATTCGCCGCCCAGCGCTTTGGCCAGCGCTTCGATCATCGCCACGTTCTCCGGCTTACCGATGCCGCGCCCGGCGCTGACGATGATCTCCGCCTTGCCGAGATCGACGTCGCCGGCCTCGGCCTGTTCGTAACCGAGAAACTCGGTCTGCCCTTCACCGGAAGGGGCGAGGGGCTCGACCTGCGGAGCACCGGCGGGCTCGGCCGGGGCGAAGGCGCCGGCCTGCAGGGTGAGGACCTGTTTCCCGGTCGCCGGCTTGACGCTGCGCCGCAGCTTGGCGTTGCAGGCCGGCAGCAGGTAGTTGCCGTCCTGCAGTTCGACGATCTCGGACACCTGCGCGGCGCCCAGCGCCAGGGCGACCCGCGGCGCCAGGTCCCAACCGTAGCTGGAGTGCATGAAGACGATGGTGTCGGCGCCGCTCTTGTCGGCCGCGTCGAGGATCAGTTGCTTGTGCAGCCCCGGGTTGTATTCACCGCAGGCACCGACGTCGGCGAGGTAAACCTTGCCGCCGGTCTGCGGCAGGCTGTTTTCGTCTCCGACCAGAAACAGGTCGGCCTCGCAGCCGAGCTCTTTGGCAAAGCCGAGCAGCTCGTAGGTCGTGTCGAGCAGGGCCCCTTCTCTGTATTCACCAACCAGTAATGCTTTCATGGATTAGCTCCTTTAAAATCGGCTAAGGGAACAAGCAAAATCGGCCAAGGGCTAAAGGTAAAGGCACAAGCGGCCAAAAGGTTCCCTTTCGCCTTTGGCCCTTTGCCTTTCGCCGCTTTTGGCCTTTAAAGCACCGCGGTCTTTTCCTTGAGAATCTGCACCACCTGCTCGACCAGGTCGCCGACATCCCCTTCGAGAATCTGCGCCGAGCCTTTCTTCTCCGGGTAGGCGAGGCTGAGGGTCTGCAGCCGGGCTTCTTCGGCGAGCAGCTCGGAAACCGGAACTTCGAGCAGTTCCTTCTTCTTCGCCTTCATGATGTTCGGCAGGGTCGGGTAGCGCGGGGTGTTGAGGCCGAGCTGGCAGCTGACCAGCGCCGGGGCGGCGGCCTTGACCGCGGCCTTGAGGCCGCCTTCGAGCTCGCGACGGACGGTCACGGCGCCGTCTTCATAGGTAAACTCGACGGCGGTGGTCAGCGCCGGGATGCCGAGCATCTCGGCGACCAGCACGCCGACCTGGCCGCTGCCGCGATCCTGCGACTGCATGCCGGTGAAGATGACATCGAAATTCTTCTCTCTGGCGAAGGCGGCGATGATCGAGGCGATCTGGAACGGATCCTTTTCGAAGGCGGCCTCGTCGAGCACCTGCACGCCGCGGTCACACCCCATGGCGAGGGCTTTCTTGATCGCCTCCTTGACCCGCGCCGGGCCGATGGAGAGGACGGTGAGATCGGCGCCGGTCTGCTCCTTGAGCTGCACCGCCTGTTCGACGGCGTACTCGTCATACTCGTTCATCCGCCAGGCGAGATCACTTTCTTCATACCAGGTACCGTTCGCCGCGACCTTGAAGCGCGACTCCATGTCGGGGACTTGCTTGATACAGACGAGAATGTTCATCAGTTAACCTCCGGTTGTTAAGAATCGGCTCAGGGCAAAAGGCTAAGGGCCAAGGGATTTTTCTCTGGCCTTTCGCCGTCCTTATTCTTTTCCTTCAGCCTT
>CAYTVY010000248.1:0-1850 GCA_964441925.1 uncultured Geothermobacter sp. | reverse complement strand
CTCGTCACCCGTCACTCGTCACTGCCTTCCCCGTACCCGTCCGGATTGTTCCGCTGCCAGTTCCAGCCGTCGCGGCACATCTCGTCCAGGCCCCGCTCGGCTCTCCAGCCCAGCTCGCGCTCGGCAAGGCCGGGATCGGCCCAGCAGGCGGCGATGTCGCCGGGACGACGGGCGACAACCCGACGGGGGATCCGGACCCCGCTCACCCGCTCGAAGGCCTCCACCATCTGCAGCACCGAGTAGCCCTGACCGGTGCCGAGATTGACGCAGACCAGACCGCCGGCACGATCGAGCCGGTCAAGGGCCTTCAGGTGGCCGATGGCCAGATCGACCACGTGAATGTAGTCGCGCACGCCGGTACCGTCGACAGTCGGGTAGTCGTCGCCGAACACCTGCAGAACCTCGCGCTTGCCCACAGCCACCTGGGTGATGAAGGGAAACAGGTTGTTGGGAATGCCGCCGGGATCTTCCCCGATCCGTCCGCTCGGATGGGCGCCGATGGGATTGAAATAGCGCAGGATGGCGATGCGCCACGCCGGATCGGAGCGGTGCAGATCGCGCAGCATCTCCTCGATGAACAGCTTGCTGCGGCCGTAGGGATTGGTGGGGCCGGTGGGAAAATCCTCGCGGATCGGCAGCTCGGCCGGGTCACCGTAGACCGTGGCGGAGGAGCTGAACACCAGGGTCCGGCAGCCGGCCTCGGCCATCACCTCGAACAGGGTGGCGCTGCCGGCGACATTGTTCTGGTAGTAGAGCAGCGGCTGCTCCACCGACTCCCCCACCGCCTTCAGGCCGGCGAAATGAATCACCGCCCGCGGACGGCAATCGGCGAAAATGCGCTCCAGGGCCCGCCGGTCACGGATGTCGGCCACTTCGAGTCGCGCCATGCGACCGGTCAGCTCCGCCACCCGCTCAAGGGCGACGGGCGAAGCGTTGCTCAGGTTGTCGACGACCACCACCTCGTGGCCGGCCTGCAGCAGTTCGAGCACGGTATGGGAACCGATGAAACCGGCGCCGCCGGTCACCAGAATCGATGGCATCTCACCCCTCCTCGCGTCCCGGTAGTGGCGGCCGCCAGCCGGCGGAACTGACCACGAACCAGGGATTGAGCAGATTTTCCTTGTTGTAGCACAGCGGCGTGCCGCTGGCGGTCAGCACCTGGCCGCCGGCCGCCTCGACCACCGCCTGACCGGCGGCGGTGTCCCACTCCATAGTCGGACCGAGCCGGGGATAGAGATCGGCCCGGCCCTCGGCAACGGCACAGAGCTTGAGCGAACTGCCCACCGGCACCGCCTCGGCGACATCGATCCGGCGCAGGTAGGCGTCGAGCTCCGCGGATGGATGGGAACGGCTCATGACCACCGCCAGCCCGGCGGCGGCCGCGGGCATGCGAGGGGCAATCGGTCCGGGACGTTCCCCTGCCCGCTGCCGCCAGGCCCCCTCCCCCACCCGGCCGGCATAGAGCGTTCCGGTGGCCGGCACGTACACCACGCCGAGACGCGGCGCGCCATTCTCGATCAGGGCAATGTTGACGGTGAATTCGCCGTTGCGCTTGATGAATTCCTTGGTGCCGTCCAGCGGATCGACCAGCCAGAAACGCCGCCAGCGGCACCGCTCGGCAAAGGGGATCTCCCGCCCTTCCTCCGACAGGATGGGGATGTCGGGAAACGCGCCCTGCAGCCCCTCGACAATGACCGCGTGCGATGCGCGATCGGCGCGGGTCAGGGGCGAATCATCCGCCTTGGTTTCGACGGCGAAATCCTCGCCGGCGTAGACCTCCATGATCGCCGAACCGGCCTCGCGGGCGATGGCGGCAATGGTTTCCAGCATGAAAACAGCTCCTTTGAAAA
>CAYTVY010000247.1:0-1854 GCA_964441925.1 uncultured Geothermobacter sp. | reverse complement strand
TCTTGCCGCCGTACTCGGCCAGCTTGACATAGGAAACCTTGCGCGAGGGTTTCTTCTCTCCCGGCTTCGGCCACCAGTAGTCGACCCAGCCGCTCCCCTTTTCGAGAGCCACGCGGTTGAACTCGACAAAGAGCAGTTTGCCTTTCTTGTCCTTCAGCGGCAGGACATTGCGCCCTTCCAGTTTTGGCTTCATCGGATGCATCAGCATGGTGCCGTCGTCGCCGGAATGGATCCAGATGTAGGTGCCGGCATAGATGAAGTCACTGTCGTAGCCCTTGAACTTGGGGAAGGCGGCAGGGCCCTCCTTCTCGATCAGGGCGGCGGCGGCATTGACCTTCTCCATGACCATCTGGGGCGTCGGTTTGACGCTGGCGGTCTCCTTGGCCTTTTTGATACTTCCTTCGTCGACACTCATGGCCATGACGGGGCCGCAGGACAGGACGAGAGACAGAACGGCCCCCAGGATTACGCTAAAGTTTGTTGCCCTTTTCATCTTTCTGTGACTCCTTTCAGTGGTTGGTTCGCCTCGTTGGCAGGTGTGATCGACATGTTCTGCTGTGCATATCGGATGCAGCAACGGGGTGCTTAAAACATCGTTTGTGATTTTTTCTTGTTTTCAGTAGCGCCCGAATTTGCTGTCGTCGAGCTGGATCACGCTTTCCGGTGCAGGGTGCGTGGCAGAAGACACAGCCGGAGTGGCGGAGGGTCCGGCGGGCGTCGTTGTTTTTCCGGTTGGCTGTGGGGGGGACCATTCATGGCCCTTGGTGCCTTTGAGCCGGAAACGGCGCAGCATCTTTTGCAGTTTGGAAACCTGGTTCGACAGCTCCTGGCTGGCGGCGGCGGTCTCCTCGGCGGTGGCGGTGTTCTGCTGGGTGACCTGGTCGATCTGGGTCAGTCCGATGTTGATCTGGTTGATCCCTTCCGCCTGCTCGTTGGAGGCGGCAGCGATGTCGGCGACCAGTTCGGACACTTCGGTGATGCTGCCGACGATGCGCTCCAGGGCCGTAGCCGTCTTGTTGGCGATGTCGGTTCCCCTGTCGGTCAGATCGACCGAGCCCTCGATCAGTTCGGCGGTTTCCCTGGCCGCCCGGGCGCTGCGAGCGGCCAGGTTGCGCACCTCCTCGGCGACCACGGCGAACCCCTTGCCGTGCTGGCCGGCCCGGGCCGCCTCGACGGCGGCGTTGAGCGCCAGCAGGTTGGTCTGGAAGGCGATCTCGTCGATGGTCTTGATGATCTTGCTGATGTTCTGACCCGACTCGGCGATTTTGTTCATGGCGGCGAGCATCGCTTCCATCTCGGCGTTGCCGTCCTCGGCGGCCTTCTGGGCCTGGCTCGACAGGTGGTTCGCCTTGTCGGCATTGCCGGCGTTGTTCTGGATCTGTTCGGTGATGGTTTGCAGCGAGGCGGCGATCTGCTCCAGCGAAGCGGCCGATTCGGTGGCGCCGCGGGAAAGGGACTGGCTGGCCCCGGAGACCTGGTCGGCGCCGGTGGCGATCTGTTCGCCGGAATTCTGGATCTCGCTCATGATGTTGTTGAGATCCATCTCCAGTTTTTTCAACGAGTGGCGCAACACATCCCTGTCATCGCGCGGGGTGATGCTGAAATCGAGATCGCCGTTGGCCAGTTTCTGCAGCGAGGCGACCACCTCGTTCTGCAGAGAGTCGGCGAAGGCGTCCATCGCCCGGGCCATGCGTCCCATCTCATCCTTGCGGTCGTCGAGGTTGAGACGCATGTCGAGGTGACCGCGTTCCATCTCCTCGATCATTTCTACCGTCTGGTGCAGCGGGCGTGAGACGTGACGGGCGAGGAAGAAGACCAGGACGATCGAACTGACGATAGCCAGCGCCAGGCCGG
>CAYTVY010000246.1:0-1869 GCA_964441925.1 uncultured Geothermobacter sp. | reverse complement strand
GCAGTTCATCGCCAACGCGCAGGCCGCCGGAGCCAGGGTCTACCTGGCCCGGACCGCCGCCGACGCCAACCGCTACATCGTCGAGCTGGCGCGGCAGCGGGGGGTGAAGCTGGCGGTGAAGAGCAAGAGCATGGCCAGTGAGGAGATTCATCTCAACGCCGCCATCGAAAAAGCCGGCATCCGCGCCCTGGAGACCGACCTCGGCGAGTGGATCATCCAGCTGGCCGGCCAGCGGCCGAGCCATATGGTGATGCCGGCGATCCACATGTTCCGGGACGAGGTCGCCGAACTGTTTGGCCGCCAGACCGGGCGCCGGGAGCCGGCCGACATCCCCCATCTGGTGCAGGTGGCCCGGGAACAGCTGCGGCAGGGCTACCTGGAGGCCGATTTGGGGATTTCCGGCGCCAACATGGCGGTGGCCGAAACCGGCGCCATCGCCCTGGTGACCAACGAGGGGAATGCCCGGCTGGTCACCACCCTGCCGAAGATCCACGTCGCTCTGGTCGGCATCGAAAAACTGGTGCCGACCCTGGAGGACGCCGCCCGGGTCCTGCGGGTGCTGCCGCGCAACGCCACCGGCCAGGCGCTGACCTCCTATGTCTCTTGGATACGCGGTGCCGTTCCCTGCGATGACGGAGAGAAGGAGCTGCACATCGTCCTGCTCGACAACGGCCGCGGCGCGCTGGCGGCATCGCCCCGATGCCGTGACGCTCTGCGTTGCATCAAGTGCGGCGCCTGCGCCAACGTCTGTCCCGTCTACCAGAGTGTCGGCGGCCATGTCTTCGGCCATGTCTACATCGGTGCCATCGGCATCATTCTGACCGCCTTTTTTCACGGTCTGGAGCAGGCCGCCGAAATCGTCCGGGCCTGCATCGGCTGCCGGGCCTGTGTCAGTGTCTGTCCGGCGGGAATCGACCTCGAGGCGATCATCCTCCATCTGCGCGAGACCCTCGGCGAGGAGGAGGGCATCGGGGCCGGCAAGGCCCTGGTCTTCCGGCGGGTGCTGCGCAACCGGGCGCTGTTTCACACCCTGTTGCGGACCGCCGCCAGGCTGCAGAAGCCGGTCACCCGCGGCGAGCGGACCATCCGCCACCTGCCGCTTTTCTTCTCGTCCCTGACCGAATGGCGCAGCCTGCCGGCCATTGCCGAACGGCCGCTGCGGGACATCTTCGCCGGGCTGCCGCAGCCGGTGAAGGAACCAAGGTACCGGGTCGCCTTCTTCGCCGGCTGCCTGAACGATTTCGTCTACCCGGAGATGGGTGAGGCCCTGGTCCGGGTGCTCAACCGGCTCGGGGTCCAGGTGGTGTTGCCGAAGAAGCAGAACTGCTGCGGCATCCCGGCTCTCTACTCCGGCGACCGGCAGACCGCCGCCGAACTGGCCCGGCAGAACATCGCGGCCCTGCTCGCCGAAGATCCCGATTTCGTCGTCACCACCTGTCCGACCTGCACCATGAGCCTGCAGCGCGACTTTGTCGAGCTGCTGCGCGACAATCCGGTCTGGGCGGCCAGGGCCGAGGCCCTGGCGGCGAAGACGCTCGACGTGGCCCGCCTGATTCACGATCACCTCGACATCGACGGGCTGCCGGCCGTGAAAGGCGGCAGGGTCACCTACCACGATTCCTGCCACCTGAAGCGCGGTGCCGGCGTCTGGCGCCAGCCGCGCGCCCTGCTGGAGAAGAGCGGTCGCGAGCTGGTGGAGATGGCCCATGCCGACCGCTGTTGCGGCTTCGGCGGCAGCTACTCCTTCTCGTCCCATCCGGAGATCGCCCGCCGCATTCTCGAGGACAAGCTGGCCGATATCGAGGCGACGGGCGCCGACTGTGTCGCCATGGACTGTCCCGGCTGTCTGCTGCAGATTGCCGGCGGCCT
>CAYTVY010000245.1:0-1912 GCA_964441925.1 uncultured Geothermobacter sp. | reverse complement strand
GGGTAAAAAAAGAAGGGGAACGGACTGACGGGAGAGAAGGCATGGAATGGCGGCCCGCCCGGGGCGAATGGACGGACATCGACGCCGGCCTGCTGCGTCTGCATCTGGAATTCGAGGAGGACTTCCGGCTCGATTTGCCGAAGGTCCTGCTGCTGCGCCGTGAAATCAACCGGGCGGCGAAGGTGCTGGCAGCCGCATGCGATGCGGCCGGCAGGCAGGCCCTGCGCCTGCTGACGGCACCGCCGCCGCCCGACGATCCGCTGGTCCGGCGCTATCTCGCCCGGCCGCCGGTTCCCTATGTCCTTCGTCCTCCCGCCGGTCTGCCACGTGACCTGCTGGCGGGCGACGGTCTCGAACTCGATGTTTTTCTGTTCGGTCGTGGCAGGGAACTGGCGGCCACTCTGGTCGAACTTTTCGTCCGCCTCGGTGAGGGCGGTTTCAGCAACGGTGAGGGAAGATTCGTTCTCTGCCGGGTCAGTGTCGTCGACGGGCAGGGCGGGGCCGTCACCGTCTGGCGTCCGGGCGAGCCCTGGAGCGGCCCGCAATGGCCGCTCTACGTCTTCGATCACGAGCCGTCGCTGTTGCCGGGCCGGTCCGCCGAGATCCGCTTTATTACGCCCGCCCGGCTGCTGCGAGGCGGCAAACCCCTGTTTCGTCCCTCTTTGAGCCAGCTCTTTCCTTTTATCGTCCGCCGGGTCTGCGGCATCTGCCATACCTGGTGCGGCGTCGAGCTGCTGGCCGATCCGGGCGGTTTTTTCGCCCGGCTCCCCCGGGAGGATGTCCGCGGTCGGCTGCACTGGCATCACTGGCGGACCCTGGCCGGCGATCGGGGCGCCCAGCCGATCGGCGGGCTCGTCGGCCGCATGCCGGTCCCGGCCTCCTGGCTCGAGGCGGCGGCGCCGTTCTTCGTGCTCGGGCCGCGTCTCAACCTCGGCAAGGGGGCGGCCTGTGGCGCCGGTGCCTGGGAACTGCTTCCGGAGGCGTCGTCCGCCTGAGCTTGCGCCGGCCGCCGGCTCGGCTATACTTTTGTAAAACCCCGTAAATACTGGGAGGTATTCAATGGCGGACATCTGGAAAGAGCGCGAGAGAGCCCTGGAGAACGAATACATCTACCGGCGGGAAAAAGAGCTGATCGAGAAGATGCGCAAGGAGACGCGCGAACGGCTGATCCGGGATCTCTGCCACAACCGCTGCCCCAAGTGCGGCGAGGAGATCCGGGCGATGACCTTTCGTGGCGTCCCCCTCGACAAGTGCCCCGGTTGCGGCGGTGTCTGGCTCGGGCCGCGCGATCTGCAGATCCTTTCCGAAAAGGATCACCGCACCTGGTTCGAGAAGTGGTTCAGGGACGAGGAAGCCGCCGAGACGAGCCGGGCGGCCGGCGAGTGACGGAAGGGAGATACGCCGATCATGTCTTTTTTCGGGTTTCTTTTGCTGGTGGTGCTGATTCTCGCCGGAGCCTGGTGCTACCAGTGGCTGCGCCGGGTGGAGGAGGAGATCCGGAGTGAGCTCGGAACCGGGGAGGCATCCTCCGACGAAGATGTGACGGGCAACGGCTCACCGGAGAAGAACGGTACGACGGTCGGGAAGAAGGTCGAAGAGGGCGCAGCCGGCGCCGGTGACGTGGCCGGTGACGGCAACGGGCTGGCCGGGGCCGTGCTGGCGGCGGTCGCCGCCGAGCCGGGGGTGAAACAGACGGCGTTGTACGGCCGTTTTCCCGGCTCGTCGAAGAAACGCTTGCAGGATCTCTTGCGCCGTCTGGAGAAGGAAGGGCGGCTGACCCGGGAAAGGGCGGGGGGCACCTACCGGCTCTACCGCCGCGACTAGTCGGGCATGGCCCTCTGAAAGAACCCTGAATCGGTGGGTTTGTGCCGGATGAAGAGGGTAAGTGCTTGGCCTGAATGTGGTTTCCAAA
>CAYTVY010000244.1:0-1937 GCA_964441925.1 uncultured Geothermobacter sp. | reverse complement strand
CCAGTGGTTGACCGGGCCGTGTCCCCGGCCGAGATCGGTGGCACCGGCGATGGCGGCGGTGATGAACTGTTTGGCCCGGTCGACCGCCACCGGCAGGGGCTCGCCGCACGCCAGCAGGGTGGCGATGGCGGCGGAGAAGGTGCAGCCGGTGCCGTGGGTGTTGCGGCCGGCGAGACGCTCGTGACTCCAGCGGTGGACGCCCTGCGGGGTCAGCAGCAGGTCGATGGCGTCTCCGCGCAGGTGCCCGCCCTTGACCAGCACGTTGCGGGCGCCCATGGCCCGCAGTCTCTCCCCGGCCCGCAGCATCTCCTTCTCGCTTTCGATGGGGATGCCGCTCAGGGCCGCCGCCTCCGGCACGTTCGGGGTCAGCAGGTAGGTTTTGGGCAGCAGCCGCTCGATCAGGGTGGCGACGGCGTCCTGCCGCAGCAGGGGCGCGCCGCCCTTGGCGATCATCACCGGGTCGACCACCGCCGGCAGGCCGTAACCTTCGAGCAGGTCGGCCACGGTGGCGACGATGTCGGCGCTGTAGAGCATGCCGGTCTTGATCAGGTCGGCCCCGATGTCGTCGAGCACCGCGGTCGCCTGGGCCCGCACGAAATCGGGCGGACAGGGATGGATGCCGCTGACGCCGGTGGTGTTCTGGGCGGTCAGGGCGGTGAGCGCCGACATGCCGTAGCCGCCGAGCAGGGTGATGGTTTTCAGGTCGGCCTGGATACCGGCGCCACCGCCGGAGTCGGAACCGGCGATCGTCAGCACCCGGCCCCGTGGTTCGGGCCGGCGGCGGTTGGCGACCAGGGCCAGCTCGCGCGCCGCCAGGCGCGGGTCGTCGGCGTCGCGCAGGGCGGAGATGACGGCGACGGCATCGGCGCCGAGGTCGAACAGGCGCGCCGCCCGGTCGCGGTCGATACCGCCGATGGCCACCAGCGGCCGGTCGACCACCCGGCGGATTTCACCGAGGCGCTCGGGCCCGACCAGTTCGGCGTCCTGCTTGCTGCCGGTGGGATACATGCTGCCGACGGCGATGTAGTCGGCACCGGCGGCCACGGCGGCCCTGGCCTGTGCGACGGTCCGGGTCGAGACTCCGATCAGGCGATTCGGGCCGAGAATCTTTCGCGCTTCGGCCGGCGGGGTGTCGTTCTGGCCGAGGTGAACGCCGTCGGCGTCGACCTTGAGGGCCAGCCGCGGATGGTCGTTGATCAGGAAGGTGGCGCCGTGCTCGCGGCAGAGCGCGCGCAGCCGGCGGGCGACGGGGACCTGCTCCTCGAGGCGACGCTGTTTGTCGCGGTACTGCAGGACGCGCACGCCGCCGGCAAGGACAGCGCGGCAGGTGTCGAGGTAGCGGCCGGCCGGATCGGCCGAGGTGATGTAGTAGATTCCTTCGAGCATGACAGAGCCAGAAGCCGACAGCATCGCGCCGGGGCCGGCCGCGATGCTGTCGTTCAGAATCGCTTCTGGCCGCTTCCCTACGCCGGCATGACCCGGATCAGGTTCGAAGGGTCGCCCTGCCTGGCGCAGGACTCTCAGTCTTCACCCTGAATCCGCGGGTTTGACGCTCCCGGATTCAGGTTCACTCCCCCAGCGGTGCTGTCAGTGCTATTCGGTTGTTCAGGCGAGGACGATACGGTTGTTCAGCAGGTCGATCTCCTCGATCACGCCGTCGATGACTTCCTTCTTGCCGAAGACGTCGATCAGGGTGATGCTGTCGCCGTTGGGCAGCAGCGAGGCAACATTGTCCAGCTGGCGTTCGGTTTCGCCCCTGACCAGCATCAGCGGTCCGTTGTCGAGACACATGCGTGGCCTCCCGTCGTTGATTCAGACCTGAATCCGTGGGTTTGTGCCGGATGAAGAGTGTAAGTGCTTGGCCTGAATGCGGTTTTCAAAAATCTAAGGCGCACCCATAGGTTCGCCGGTGATTTTTGTCAAGTGCAGGCAGGTCA
>CAYTVY010000243.1:0-1939 GCA_964441925.1 uncultured Geothermobacter sp. | reverse complement strand
GACGAGGGACGAGGGACGAGGGACGGGTAGGGTTTGACCTGTCGGGGACAGCGTATTACAATGTATGTCAGCTGTGCAAAGGAGTTGAGTGATGCTGACTGTCAGGCTGGACAAGCAACTGGAAGAGCAGGTGGCCCATCTGGCGAAAATCGAGGGGCGCAATCGCAGCGCGATCGTGCGTGAGGCGATCATTCGCTATCTCGAAGACAAGGAAGACCTGGCCCTGGCCCGGCAGGCGCTGGACGTGACCACCGGCAGCAAACCCCTGCGGCAGCTGAGGAAGGAACTTGGCCTGGACGGTTGAGATCAGCGATGTGGCGGAGCGGCAGCTGCGCAAGCTCGACCGCCCGGTGCAGAAACAGCTGCTCGACTGGCTTGACGATCGCCTGGAAGGGTGCAAGAATCCGCGCCATTTCGGGGAGTCGCTCAAGGGGGAGTTGCAGGGGCTCTGGCGCTACCGGATCGGCAGCTATCGGGTGATCTGCGAAATCCAGGAGGAGCGGCTGGTCGTCCTGGCGCTGAACATTGGCCACCGGCGTGAAATTTATCGGTAAGCCGGATCCGACCGTCCATTTAACCCTTGTCTTATTCCCCGCACCCTGTATGATGCGCAGCGACTGATCTATGCACCGCGCGTCGCGGTTCGGCCGCGCCCGCCCATCGCTCCCCGACCTTTTTCTGCAGCGATTCTTCCGAGTCCCTGGCAGCTCTTTCCGGTTGGCGACGATGTCCATACGCCAGTCCCGGAGCGGATGACCGCCTCTGTTGTCGGACAGTTGTCTGTCCGGCCGGTCGCCGCGTGTCTGCCATTGCCGTGACGGTTCACGGCCGAAGGGATTTTCATGTCGTTCAGCGAACTGCAGCTGGCCGCGCCGATCCAGCGCGCCATTGCCCTGTGCGGCTACACCGCACCGACCCCCATTCAGCAACAGTCGATTCCCGAGATTCTCGCCGGCCGCGACCTGCTCGGCTCGGCCCAGACCGGCACCGGCAAGACCGCGGCCTTCATGCTGCCGGTTCTGCACCGCCTTTCGAAGCTGACAAAGGGCCCCAAGGGGGCGCCGCGGGTACTGGTGATGACCCCGACCCGCGAACTGGCCGCCCAGGTTACCTCGGCGACCCGTGACTACGGCCGCTTTCTGCGCCTGCGCAGCGCGGTGATTCTCGGCGGCACCGCTTATGGACCGCAGTTTCGCGATCTCGGCCGGCCGATCGACCTGGTGGTCGGGACCCCGGGGCGGCTGATCGATCATCTCGAGCGGGGCAGCCTCGACCTCTCGCGGCTCGAGGTGCTGATTCTCGACGAGGCCGACCGGATGCTCGACATGGGTTTCAAGGAGGATGTCGAAAAAGTGGTGGCCGCCGCTCCCGCCGGGCGCCAGACCCTGCTGTTCACCGCCACTCTCGACCGGACCATGGAGAACCTGGCCCGCAGGCTGCTGAGCGATCCGGTGCGGGTCGATATCGCCGGCAGAAAACCGACCCTCGACCAGATTGTCCAGCGCCTGCACGTGGCCGACAGCGTTCATCACAAGAAACGCCTGCTGCAGCATCTCGCCGCTTCGGACGAGCTCTCCCAGGCGATCATCTTCTCCGCCACCAGGCGGGACGCCGCCGCCCTGGCGAAAGAACTGGCGGAGCAGGGGCACCGCGCCGCCGCCCTGCACGGCGACATGAGCCAGGGAATGCGCAACCGAACGCTGCGTGACCTGCGCCGGGGACGGTTGCGGCTGCTGGTGGCGACCGATGTTGCCGCCCGCGGTATCGATATTCCCGGCATCAGTCACGTGATCAACTTCGACCTGCCGATGGCGGCCGAGGACTATATCCACCGCATCGGCCGCACCGGCCGGGCCGGGGCCAGCGGCGTCGCCATCTCCTTCGCCAGCCACGGCACCGATGTTCAGCGCCTGGAGCGGATCGAGAAACTGATCGGCGA
>CAYTVY010000242.1:0-1942 GCA_964441925.1 uncultured Geothermobacter sp. | reverse complement strand
ATAGCGCAAGCCATTGACCTGCCTGCGCTTCCCAAAAATCGCCGGCGAACCTATGGGTGCGCCTTGGATTTTTGAAAATCGTATCCAGGCCAAGCGCTTACACTCTTCATCCGGCACAAACCCACTGATTCAGGGTAAAGAAAAGAACGGGGCCACCGAAAGGCGGCCCCGCTCTTTTCTTGCGACTGTAGGTTGCGTTACCTCAGCCGAGAATCTGCTTCAGGTCTTCCTCGGCGGTGGTGATCGGGGCGATGTTGTAGTTCTCCACCAGGAAGTTCAGGACGTTGGGGGTGATGAACGCCGGCAGCGAGGGTCCGAGCTTGATGTTCTTGATTCCCAGGTGGAGCAGGGTCAGCAGGATGGCGACCGCCTTCTGCTCGTACCAGGAGAGGACCAGCGACAGCGGCAGGTCGTTGACGCCGCAGTCGAAGGCGTCGGCCAGGGCCAGGGCGATCTGGACCGCCGAGTAGGCGTCGTTGCACTGACCGACGTCGAGCAGACGCGGAATGCCGCCGATGTCGCCGAAATCCATCTTGTTGAAGCGGTACTTGCCGCAGGCCAGGGTGAGGATGACGGTATCTTTCGGGGCCTTCTCGGCGAACTCGGTGTAGTAGTTGCGGCCCGGCTTGGCGCCGTCGCAGCCGCCGACCAGGAAGAAATGCTTGATGGCGCCGGACTTGACCGCCTCGATCACCTTGTCGGCGACGCCGAGCACGGCGTTGTGGCCGAAACCGACCAGGATCTCCTTGCCGGGATTGTCTTCGAAGCCGTCACAGGCCAGGGCGCATTCGATCACCTCGGAGAAGTCCCAGCCGTCGATGTGACGCACGCCGGGGTACTGCACGCGACCCCAGGTGAAGAGCCGGTCCTTGTAGTTCTCGGCCGGGCGCTGGATGCAGTTGGTGTTGAAGATGATGGCTCCGGGGAAGTCCTGGAACTCCTTGAACTGGTCCTGCCAGGCGCCGCCGTAGTTGCCGGCCAGGTGGGCGTATTTCTTCAGGCCGGGATAGCCGTGGGCCGGCAGCATCTCGCCGTGGGTGTAGATGTTGATCCCCTTGCCCTCGGTCTGCTTGAGCAGCTCCTCGAGAAAACGCAGGTCGTGGCCGGAGACCAGGATCGCCTTGCCGGCCTTGGTGCCGAGCTGGACGGGGGTCGGCTCGGGATGGCCGTAGCGGTCGGTGTGGGCCTTGTTGAGCAGTTCCATGGCCACCAGGTTGATGCGGCCGGTCTCCAGGGCGAGCTCGACGTAGTCCATCAGGCCGATGCTGTCATCGAGCAGCCTGCTGAGCGCCTTGTGGGTGAAGGCGTAGATCTCGTCGCTTTCCCGCTCGAGAATCATGGCGTGGTCGGCGTAGGCGGCGTAGCCCTTGATGCCGAACAGGATGGTGCTGCGGATCGACTGGATGTCGGCGTCGACGTTCGGGTCCTTGATGCCGTGCAGCTGGGCCAGGGCGAGCTGGGCGGCGCGGTCGGAGGGGAATTCCCAGTTCTGGGCGGCGGCCGGAACCTGGCCGCCGTAGGCGCCGCCGTTGGCCTTCTCGAACAGGGCACGCGCCTGCTCGCGGTAGCCGACCGCCTCGGCGATCACCTTGGCGACCGAGTCGTCGTCGAAGTCGACGTTGGTGACGGTGGTGAACAGCGCCTCGATGACGAAGCGGTCGATGGCGTTGTCGCTGGCGCCCTTCTCGCGGGCCAGGTCGGCCCAGAAGCCGATCCCCTTCAGGGCGTAGACCAGCAGATCCTGCAGGTCGGCGGTGGTGGGCTGCTTGCCGCAGACCCCGACCTTGTCGCATCCGACTCCCTTTGCCGCGGTTTCACACTGGTAACAGAACATGGGCATTTCTCCTTTTGTTTCGGGATTTGCGGGATGCCGGGCGATCCGGCGGGCCGGAGCTGGTCGCCGGCGCCGACATTCCGGCTGTAGGCCTTCTGTGCTCTTAAC
>CAYTVY010000241.1:0-2001 GCA_964441925.1 uncultured Geothermobacter sp. | reverse complement strand
TTTCTCTCCTGGGATTTCTGAAGATGGTCTGCCGTTGACGGCGAAAACAGAGATCCCGGACCGCCAGTGCATCAATCCAGAATCTTGAAGGCTACGACTTCCTTTTCCAGGGCCGCGATCTCTGTCGAGAGTTCCCCCAGGATACCGTCCATGGCATTGGCCGAAGCCAGATTCTTCCGGGTCGATTCCTGGATGGCGGCAATCGCTTCGACAATCCGGGTGCCGGCGGCGGCCTGCTCACCGCAGGATCGACGGATCCCCCGGATCCTGCGGTTGATTTCTTCTGTCAGAAGCGAAATCTGTTCACTTTCATCGCTCTGCTGACGGGTGGCGTTTCGCACCCGCTCGGTCAGCCCGGCCATGTTTTCAACCTCGGCCATGATCGCATCACTGGCAGTGGCCTGCTGATGGGTCGACATGGCGATCTGGCCGATCATCTCCGAAATCTTCTCCATGGTATCGCGGATGAGCTGGCTTCCTCTGGCCAGTTCCCGGGTGGCCAGGGCGATCTCGCCGACCTGCTCCGTGGAGCGCTCGACCCCGTCGACGATCTTGTTCAGGGCGGTACCCGCCTGCTGCGACAGGGCCTCTCCCTCCTCGATCTTCTGCTCTGCCCGGGTGACGGCCTGGATGACGCGCCGCATCTCTTCTTCCACGCGACCGATGACCTGCGCGATCTCGCCGGTCGACTGGCCGGTCCGTTCCGCCAGAGAACGGATTTCATCGGCGACGACCGCAAATCCGCGACCATGTTCCCCGGACTGGGCGGCAATTATGGAGGCATTGAGCGACAGCAACCGGGCCTCCTCGGTCACTTCGTTGATGATCGAAAGGAACATGCCGATATCTTTGACACTCTGGTCCAGAGAATGGATCGAATCGGCCGTCAGCCTCCCCGAGCGCCGGATTTCCTTGATCCCTTCGATGGTCGCCTGAACCGCCCGCTGCCCGGTCTCGGCATCCTGGTGTACGGCTTCCGCGATCCTGGCCGTCTCGTGGGCATTCCCCTCGATTTCCTGAATCGAGGTGTCGATCTCGGCGATCGAGGAAGCCGTTGTGACCGCTGCCTGATTGAGGGTTCGGGCGTTCTCTTCAATATGCTTGATGGTCGCCACCATTTCACTGATCGAGGAACTGACATGCTCGACGGAATCTGCCAAGGACTGGGTGTTGCCCGCAACTCCCTGAATATTCTTGGCCATGTTGTGAATCGACTGTGCGGTCTCATCGGCGGAACGACTCAATACATCAACAGCGGCACTGATCTCCTGCTGCGAATCGCTGATATGAACGACGGCCGCCGAGGTCTCGTCGACTCCCCGCTGCTGAACTTCCGCACCGCTGACAACCTCTTTGGCGACACCAAGCATGCGATGTTCCATCAGACCCAGTTTTCCGGTCAGCACCTTGACCTTGCCCAGCATGACCGAAAGTTTTTCCAGCATCCGGTTGAAGTCTGCTCCGAGCCGTCCCAGCTCATCGCGGGAGGTGACCCTGACCGTTGCGGTCAGATCCCCTTCGGCCCCCCGGTTGAGAGCCGCCACGAGCATCCCGATCCGGCTGACGATGAACCGGGTGGCCAACAGTCCCAGGACAACGGCCAGCAGAATCGCGGCGACAATCACTCCGAGAAAGAGCACCGAAGAACGATGCTGAATGGCGGCCGCTTCCGCCGTTCCCTGTGCCGACAGCCTGCCGACTTCGACCAGCAGGTCGTCGACCGCAACGCTCACCGCCTCGACCTTGCGCGGCAACTCTGACCTGACCAGCCGGTCGAGCGTTCCGTCGGCGGACTCACCGCTCATCTGGGCCGTTTTGCGTTTCAGCAGTTCCTGCGCCACACGGTCGAATGCCGCAAAGGCCTGACGGACATTCACGATCCGTTTCTGCAACCTGCTTCCAGGTTGAGCCGGCGGAATATGGAGTCGGGGCTGCCCCTTGAGCAGCATCGAGCAGTAACTGAGAAAAGTGCCCTGCCGCAACTCGTAGTCGACCTTGTGG
>CAYTVY010000240.1:0-2015 GCA_964441925.1 uncultured Geothermobacter sp. | reverse complement strand
CTTTCGTCAGGAGTGATCGCCCGGGGATCGGTGCGCAGCTCGATCAACGCCGGGCCGTCCAGCGTCAGGGCCCGTTCGAAAGCGGCGACGAAGGTTGCGTGATTGTCGACCGTTTCGCCGTGGGCGCCGTAGGCCCGGGCCAGGGCGGCGAAGTCCGGGTTCATCAGGTCGGTGCCGCAGACCCGGCCGGGATAGCGCCGTTCCTGGTGCATGCGGATGGTGCCGTACATACCGTTGTTGCAGACCAGGAAGATAATCGCCAGCCGGTGCCGGACGGCGGTGGCCAGCTCCTGGCCGTTCATCTGGAAGCAACCATCGCCGGCCAGGCAGACCACCGGCCGCTGCGGGTGGGCCAGCTTGGCCGCGACCGCCGCGGGGACACCATAGCCCATGGCGCCGCTGGTGGGGGCCAGCTGGGTGCGGAAACCGCGATACTGGTAGAAACGGTGCAGCCAGGCGGAGTAGTTGCCGGCGCCGTTGGTAAGAATGGCGTCATCCGGCAAACGTCGGTTGAGATAGCTGATGACGGCGGCCAAGTCCAGTTCCCCGCGCGCGGTCGGCGGCTGCAGGTGGGTCAGGTAGTCTTCCCGCGCCTGTGTCAGCCAGTCCTGCCAGGCCGGGGCTTCGACGGTCGGCAGGGTGCTGACGGCGGCGGCGAATTCCGCCATGCCCGCGTTGATCGGCAGATCTGCCCGGTAGACGCGCCCCAGTTCCTCGGCGCCGGCATGGACATGGATCAGGGCCTGTCGGGGGCGCGGGATATCGAGCAGCCGGTAGCCGCCGGTGGTCGTTTCGCCGAGGCGCGGGCCGACGGCGAGCAGCAGGTCCGCCTGCCGGACCCGTTCGGCCAGGCGGGGGTTGACGCCGAGTCCCAGGTCGCCGACATAGTTGGGCAGCCGGTTGTCGTACAGGTCCTGTCGTCGGAAAGTGCAGAGGGTCGGCAGCCGGTTGGCTTCGCTGAAGCGGCGGATGGCGGCGCAGGCCTCGGCCGACCAGCCGCCGCCGCCGAGAATCAGCAGGGGACGTTGCGCGGCGGCCAGTCTCTCCCGCAGTTCCCGCAGGGCGTCCGGTCCCGGATGGGCCTGGACGGGACGGTAGCGGTCGCAGTCGGGCACCGCGGCCACGGCGGACAGCACGTCTTCCGGCAGAGCCAGCACCACCGGCCCCGGTCGGCCGGACACCGCCAGGTGAAAGGCGTGACTGACCATTTCCGGAATGCGCTCGACCCGATCGATCTGGGCGACCCACTTGGCCATCTGGCCGAACATGCGGCGGTAGTCGATTTCCTGAAAAGCCTCGCGTTCAGCCATCCGGCTGCCGACCTGGCCGACGAAGAGGACCAGCGGGGTCGAGTCCTGCCGGGCGGTGTGGACGCCGATGCCGGCATTGGTCGCGCCGGGGCCGCGGGTGACGAAGCAGACCCCCGGCCGGCCGGTCAGCTTGCCGTGGGCCTCGGCCATGAAGGCGGCGCCCCCCTCCTGCCGACAGACGATCAGGCGCAGCCGTTCCTGTTCGTCATGCAGGGCGTCGAGCACCGGCAGGTAGCTCTCGCCCGGCACGCAGAAAACAGTATCGACCTGGTGGATTTTCAGGGCGTCGACAAGAATCCTGCCCCCCTCGCGTCGGGGAATCGTCATGGTTTCACCTCGTTTGTCTGCAACGAAATCATTGGTCCTCCAGGACGGCGCCCCGCTCCGCCAGCAGGTCGCGCAGCACCGAGCGATGACAGCGCGCCTCATTCTCGCAGTAGCAGCCGACCGAGAAATTTGTGTCCCGGGATAGCGCCGCAAGCAGATCAAGGACCCTGCTTTTTTCGGGATCCGCCATTTCGGAACGGTATTTCCTGAGAAAAAGCGCCCATTCCTTTTCCGATTCGGCAGCTTTGGCCAGCTTCATGAGTCCCGCTGACGGCGCCAGGTTCGGAAGCCAGACATCATACCAGTTCCGCGCCGCGTATTCACTCTTTGGAACGCCGCGGGGAGGACGCCTGACCGTCCCGATGCGCAGTCCTTCGT
>CAYTVY010000239.1:0-2038 GCA_964441925.1 uncultured Geothermobacter sp. | reverse complement strand
AAAAAAAACCGGAAGGCGGTGCCCTTCCGGTTTTTCTTCGGGTCAGGACAGCCGTGTCGGCCGTCAATGGTCCCGCGGAATGTTGTGGTAGGCGATCACCTTGAGATCCTCGACCACGTCCCGCACCCCATCGACGCCTCTGACGATCTTCAGGGCCCGCTTCAGGTCGTCCTGGCTGTGCATGTGGCCGGAGAGCGTCACCACCCCGTCCCGGACTTCATTGTGCAGGTGCAGGGTGTCGATATCCTTCTCTCCCGTCAGGGCGATCTCGATCTTCTTCTGCAGGATCAGGTCACGCAGGATCTTCTTCGATTCCCCCTTGCGCTCGATCAGGTTGCTGTCCTGCACGCCGTCGCAGATCAGCTTGACGGCCGTTTCGTGCGAGAGCTTGGAGGTGTTGATCACCAGATCGTAGTGCAGGGGGGCGGCCCAGTCGCGGTCGAAGTAGTATTTGATGAAACCGGCACGCTGCTGGTCGCTGCGGCGGACCAGAATGCGGGCGTAATCGGGATCGAGCCATTCCCGTTCGGCCCAGCGCTCGACCCGTTCTTCAAAGGGCGCGATGATCCGTACCCGAAAGACGTTGGATACCTTGGCCAGCAGATCCTGGCCGCCGCGGCCGTAGATGATGACATTGCCGGCCAGGGCCTTCTCGAGGATGATCAGTTCGATCTGGTGCAGATCGACGGCCAGCTTCTGGTCGAGTTCGTCGACGAAGGCCGGCGGCTTCTCGTCGGCCAGCTCGAAGGCCTCGTCGCTCAGGCCGTAGTCGCCGGCCACCTTTCGCAGGGCGTCGCCGTCGATCAGGGTGTAGCCCAGCCGATCGGCAACCTCGTGAGCGATCGGAATCCCGCCGCTGCCCATTTCTCTTGAGATGGTGATAATCGCCATGGATCCATCCTTCTCCGTTCCTGGTAGGCAAATTCCCGCGAATTTTAACAGGCGGTTACGCGCTTGACAAGGTTTGCGTCAGTACACCGGCTTGTGGTCGAAATAGTGCAGGCTGCGGATGAAACGGACGGTGCGGCTTTTCGAGCGCATGACGATCGACTCGGTTTCGGCACCGCCGGCATAGTAGCGAACGCCACGCAGCAGTTCGCCGCTGGTGACGCCGGTGGCGGCAAAGACCACATCACCGCCGGCCATCTCTTCGGCGGTGTAGACCCGATCGAAGTCGCTGATCCCCATGTCGCGGGCGCGGTCGCGCTCTTCCTGGGTCATGAAGACCAGCCGTCCCTGCATGTCGCCGCCCATACACTTGAGAGCGGCGGCGGCGAGCACGCCTTCGGGGGCACCACCGACGCCGATGAGCATGTCGATGCCACTGCCCTCGACGGCGGTGGCGATGGCCGGTGCCACGTCACCGTCGCTGATCAGGTGGATGCGGGCACCGACCTTGCGGATGTCCTCGATGATGCGATCATGGCGGGGACGGTCAAGGGTGACCACGGTGAGATCCTCGATCCGGCAGCCCTTGGCTTCGGCGATCCGTTTCAGGTTGGCCGATGGCGCGTCGTGAATGTCGATGACGCCGCGGGCCGATGGGCCGACGGCGATCTTTTCCATGTACATGTCCGGGGCGTGCAGGAAGCCGCCCTTGGGAGCCAGGGCGATAGTGGCGATCGAGCCGGGAAGCCCCTTGGCGCAGATGTTGGTTCCTTCCAGCGGGTCGACGGCGATATCGACTTCCGGCGGCTGGCCGGTGCCGACTTTCTCGCCGATGTAGAGCATCGGCGCTTCGTCCATCTCGCCCTCGCCGATGACCACCGTGCCGTCGATTCCGATGGAGTCGAGAGTGCGGCGCATGGCTTCGGTCGCGGCCTCGTCGGCCGATATCTTGTCTCCTTTGCCGACCCAGCGTCCGCAGGCCAGAGCGGCGGCTTCAGTGACCCGTACCAGTTCCAGAGCCAGATTGCGGTCCAAATTCTCGGTCTCCCATCAGTGAAATGATCCGCCGGTCGTCGGCAGGAGAAAGCATGATGCCATGAAACGATGGGTGAGGCAAGAATGAGGGCTGTAACAGAATGAGGGCTGTAAC
>CAYTVY010000238.1:0-2050 GCA_964441925.1 uncultured Geothermobacter sp. | reverse complement strand
CTGATCACCTCTTCCAGCTTTTTCAGCCGCCGGGCGATCAGGGTCCGGTGCGCCCAGGGGCAGGCCAGAGAGACGATCAGGTGATAGCGCCCCGCCTCGGCCGGAAAACCGGAACGGCCGTCGGCCGTGATCCGGTCGCGGAACTGGCTCTCCTGGCGGACGAAGGCCCCGCCGCTCTTTTCGGTGTCGTACCACCGGTCATGCCAGACGCCGTCGATCAGCAGTCCCATCAGAACTCCTCTCCGCCACCATCGGGGTGACAGATCCATTGTACCTCATCCGCCAGCAGGGGGCGCGGACTGCGGTAGTCCGGCAACCTGAGTACCCTGGTGCCGGGTGGCGGTTCCAGCTCGGCATAGAGTTCGGCGGCCCGGCCGAGAAAGGCCTTCGACAGGTGCATCGGCAGGACGTATTCGGGACGCAGCCGGTCGAGCAGCAGGTTCAGGTCCTCGGTGCACAGGTGCATGCTGCGGCGGGCCTGCGCCTTTTCCTCGCGCAGAAAGGCGCATTCACAGACCAGCAGGGCCGGCCGGCGGGGCAGAGTCGCCAGCCGCGCGAGATTCTCCTCCGTCATGCCAAAGTCCGTCAGGTAGACGAGGGTCGCCGGCCGGCGGGGAGCGCCGACGACCCGGTACAGCCGGCCGGCCGGCGGAGTCATCCCCAGGCCGTCCACCGCAACCGGCAACCCGACCGGCTGGTCCCAATCACCCTCCCGCACCAGTAACCGCAGGCGGTCGATCCAGTCCCCCGGAGGTAGCCCCAGCCGTCGTGCCTCTTCCAGGTCGACGCCGAAACCGGGACGCTCCTCGAGCCAGAATCCCAGCACCGGTATCTTGTGGTCAAAGAGCAGGGCCCGCACCCGCAGGAAGGGATTCCGGTAAATCCAGCCGTCTTCGAGCGACCGCCGAATGACCGGTCCGGCCCGGAAGCCGGTCCGGCCGTCGAACAGACGGCTCTCCATCACCGGCCCGCAAACGGCATGGGCCTGCCAGCCGCCCCACCATTGTTCGGCCAGGTTCCAGTCGAAGGCAGCCAGCAGATGACCCAACCGGTCGAGCACACCCGGTGGCCCGTAGAGACGGAGCCGACGTGAACTGACATGCATCGAGCGGGTCAGCGCCGCCAGCCCCATGAAGTGATCCATGTGGGCATGGCTGACGAAGACCGCGTCCAGCGATTTGAGCACCCGCTTGGCGACATGCTGCATCCGGCCGGCATCGAACAGCAGACCACGCCCCGAAGGGCGGATCTTGACGTAGAGCAGGGGATCGTCGAACAGACCGCCGAAAAAGAACGGTTTCAGATAGCGGAAGGGCAGGCGCAGATGCATGACGACTCCGGACACAAAAGATCCCTCGCATCAACATAGCAGAATCGTGGCGGAACCGACAGGATCGGCTGCGGCGGCGAAAAAGAACTTGTCAGCGCCTTCCGGCTGCGGCAAACTTGCCGCAACCTTGAACCTGCAAATTCGTGCCGGGCGGAGGATCCACCTGTCTGTCCGGCCTCCCCGGAGCCAGACCCATGCTGCAACATCTCGTCTTCTTCAAGTTCCACCCCGACACCAGTGAAGAGCAGATCGACCGCCTCATCGACATGCTGAGCGCCCTGCCGGACCAGATCGGGGAAATCCGCGAATACCTCTTCGGCCGTGACATCGTCCGCTCGGAGCGTTCCTACGACTTCGCCCTCGTCTCCCTGTTCGACGACCTCGAGGCTCTTCAGCGTTACCAGGTGCACCCGGAACACCAGAAGGTCATTGCCCACGTCAAATCGATCTGCGAATCGATCGTCGCCGTCGATTTCGTGTGCTGAACCGGCCCGGCCGGCAACAAACGGGATCCGCCTGCCCGACCGACCGGGCCGTGCGCAAACTTCTGCAACCCGCCTGACTCCCCATCGGGCCGCTCCGGAATCCGTCCTGAAATCTCCACGGCGTTTGCCGCCGCCGCTTTGACTGTGGTAATCTTTCATCCTGTTCACGGACCTGAATCCGTGGGTTTGTGCCGGATGAAGAGGGTAAGTGCTTGGCCTGAATGTGGTTTCCAAA
>CAYTVY010000237.1:0-2185 GCA_964441925.1 uncultured Geothermobacter sp. | reverse complement strand
TCGCCCTCCGCCTTCGACCGGCTGCTGGCGGCCCGTTTCGGCACCGCCGCCGTCGAGGCCCTGCTGGCGGGGGAATCGGGCAAGATGGTCGGCCTGTCGTCCGGCGCCATGGTGCTGACCGATCTCGATCTGGTGCTGGCCAGCGGCATCCGGCCCATCGACCGGATGATGGTCCAGCTGGCCGACAAGCTGACCTGAGACTTCCTGCCGCTGTCGGCCTCCCAACCATTCCTGCGTGAGTGCATCCGTCCGCAAAAGCAGGGGACTTTTTTGCGGCAGATGCACGCCCTAGCGCCCGATGTCCAGCCGCAGCGTCCCGGCAATCCTCTCCCGCCACTCGGGGGCAACCCGGGCCTCCTCGGCGTAATCCGCCCAGCGGGCCACGACAGAGCGCACCTGCTCGATGATGCTTTCCGCCCGGCCTCGCTGCATGGACGCCGACGCGGCACACGCCCGGAAATCGTCGAGAGTAAAGCCGTCCCGTTTGCCATTGAGGGTCATCTGGTGGGTGGAAGTCCACTTGCCGGTCGGCTGAAAGCTGTAGGTCATGTCGAACGCCGGGGCCAGGGACCAGTTGCCGCTCTTGTCCATCAAAAAAGCGATGTTTTTCACATGGTCGTCCTGATTGCGGGCGAGGATATTGAACACCATCCGCCTGAACATCTCCTCGACAGCGTCCTTCGACAGGCCAAGGCGCCGGATGACCTGCAAGGCCTGCTCATAGGCATAGGCCCCGGCCAGGTTGTAATCAAAGTGTGCCAGAGCGCCAAGAGACTGCATGTGGAGTTTTCCTCCGCCCCTCGGCCGGTCGAAGCGGCGGGTCATGAAATGCCGGCGGCCATTCTCTTCAAGCAACCGGCATTCGCTCATGGTGATCCCGGCATCCGTCGCCATCCGATAGTAGGCATACTCGATGGCACCATATCCCTGCGGGTCCTCCAGTTCCCTGTCCCTGTTCCCCGCCACCCCGTCAAACTTGATCAGCCAGTGCTCGAATCCGGGATCGGTCTTCACCTGACCGGAGCGGACCTCGTTGGTTTCCGGGTTCCAGGCAATGACGGCCTTGGCACGGGCACCGCCGGCCGAGGTTCCGACCCGCAGGATTTCGTGCAGGGCCTTTTCTTTGCCGCCGGCGTCATTGAACGCCGCCTGCAGAGCCTGACGCCGTGTCAGCACCTCGGACGCCAGCTCGACCAGCCGGGCGATCTCGACACGGGTCGCCTTCCGGGCTTTCGGTCCGATGGCCGGAGCGTACTCCAACGCCCCCATCCCGCGCGTGCCGACATAGCACAAACGCTCGACCGCGTTGAAACTCTCCGGAGTACGACCCTGTGTCGCCAGCCAGGCGTCGATCAGGGCACTGCCGAACCGATCGGGCAGCGAATCGGCCAGCAGACCCGGCAGCCCGCGAAAGGCCTCTTTGCCCAGTTCGGGAAATGAATAGACCCGCCGGGACAGGGGCATGGTGAGCGGCGAGACTTCGATGCCGCTGCGAACAAAAGCAGGATCGTATTCAAACGCCGCGACCCTGGAACCCTCCTCAAGGGCAACGGCACCGATCGTTCTCCCCCACAGCCTGACCTCGGCAACGGTGCTCATTCGTCATCCCCCCACTGCCAGGCGTCACCACCGGTATCCTGCCGTCGTTTCGACGACGCCCGCCGGCGTTCTTTTCCGTGCAGCCTGAGCAGATCCATCGGCCGCGGGCCGGTTTCCGGAAACGACGCAGTGAAGGCATCGAGCAGCCCCAGCACCCGCAAGACGCGGATCAGGTTGGTGGTCTGGGCCGATTCGCCGGCCTCAATCCGCTCGACGGTGCGCTTGGAAACTCCGGCCTCCCTGGCCAGCCCTGCCTGGGTGAGCCCCTGTTCAACACGGCAGCGGTTCAAGCGACGACCGATTTCCTGCAATATCGCCCTGTCGTTTATCGTGTTATCCACATCCATATCGCCTCCTTTGACGACTTTCAAAAAAAACATAGCATATATCGTCAATTTTTACGACAAATAAAAAATAGTTTATTCGTCAAATATTGCGACTTTTAGGATAATTTTTCCATTTTTCGTCAATTGTGACGATTTCATGCAAACCTTAACCCTTTTTGCCGCCCTCCCCCACCTCCTGCCATCGCCGCCCCGGCATGGTCATCAGCTTCCAACCCGAACGCCGCGCCCAACAGAAGGCC
>CAYTVY010000236.1:0-2187 GCA_964441925.1 uncultured Geothermobacter sp. | reverse complement strand
GCTCCGGCATCCGCCAGGGGAAGGCCGAAAGCCTCGGCCACGCCGGCGCAGACCACCTGGCCGTCGATGATGTTCAGCCCGGCCTTCAGGCCGGCGTCGTCGGCGGCGGCCCGCCGCCAGCCCTTGTCGGCCAGCACCCGGGCGTAGGGCAGGGTGGCGTTGGTCAGGGCCAGGGTCGAGGTCAGCGGCACCCCGCCCGGCATGTTGGCCACGCAGTAATGGATGATGCCGTCGACCTCGTAGGTGGGATCCTGATGGGTGGTCGGCCGCGAGGTCTCGAAGCAGCCGCCCTGGTCGATGGCCACGTCGACCAGCACCGCCCCCTTCTTCATCGTCGACAGCATCTCGCGGGTGATCAGTTTCGGCGCCTTGGCGCCGCGCAACAGCACCGCGCCGATGACGGCATCGGCCTCCCGTACCAGCTCGCGGATGGTGGCCGGCGAGGACATGACCGGGAAGCAGTTCTTCGGCATCACCTCGTCGAGGTGCCGCAACCGGGGCAGACTGGCATCGAGCAGATAGACCTTGGCCCCCAGGCCGCAGGCCATCAGGGCCGCCTGGGTGCCGACGGTCCCGCCGCCGATCACCAGGACGGTCGCCGGCGGCACGCCCGCCACACCACCGAGCAGCAGCCCGCGCCCGCCCTGCGCCCGCTCCAGGTACTTGGCCGCCTCCTGGGCCGCCATGCGTCCCGCCACCTCGCTCATCGGCACCAGCAGCGGCAGACCGCCATGGGCATCGGTCACCGTCTCGTAGGCGATGCAGACTGCTCTGCGCTCCATCATCGCCCGTGTCAGCTCCTCGCTGGCGGCGAAATGGAAATAGGTGAAGACGATCTGCCCCGGCCGGATCAGCGGATACTCCGACGGCTGGGGCTCCTTGACGTGCATCACCATCTCGGCCCGGGCATAGATTTCCGCCGCCCCGGCCACGATCTCCGCCCCGGCCTCGACATAGGCACTGTCCGGAAATCCCGACGCCAGGCCGGCATCCTTTTCGACCAGAACCTGGTGCCCGCCCTCGCGCAGGGTCTCGACCCCGGACGGCGTCATGCAGACCCGGTTTTCGTTCGCCTTGATTTCCCTGAGAATGCCGATGATCATCACTGCCTCCTCTATCCCGTGCCGGAATCCTGAACGCGAAAAAAACACGACGGTCAAACCTGAATACGTGGGTTTGTGCCGGATGAAGACTATTCGCCGGTGACAAGCTCACGGATTCAGGTCAAAGTCTAGCAGGAAAAACCCCACATGTTCTTGCGTTTTCCTTGACACAAAACCGACAAGGCGCAATAATCTTTTAAAAAAATGAAAAATCGAGCAATCTTATGTCATCCACCACCCTCGACGCCATCGATCGGGCCATCCTGACGGCCCTGCAGCGCAACGGTCGCCTGAGCAACGTCCAGCTCGCCGAACAGGTCGGCCTGTCGGAATCGGCCTGCCTGCGCCGGGTCCGCCAGCTCGAGGAAGCGGGCGTCATCGACCGCTACGTCATGCTGGTCGACCCGCAGGCGGTGGGCCGGGCCGGGACCGTCTTCGTCCGCATCACCCTCGAAGGCCAGCAGGCCGAGCGCCTGGCCGCCTTCGAGGCCGCCGTGCGCCGGGTTCCCGAAGTGATGGAGTGCTACCTGATCAGCGGCGACTTCGATTACCTGCTGCGCATCTGCGTCAGCAGTGCCAACGACTACATGCGCATCCACGAAACCCTGACCAGCCTGCCGGGCGTCCTGCGGGTCCAGAGCTCGTTCGCCCTGCGCACCGTGCACCGCACCACCGAACTGCCGCTCGACACGCCCCGGTGACAGTGCCCCCGGCTGCAAGGGAGCGGCAAAGCGGGTAGAATGAAAGCAGAAGCAGCCACGAACACCGAAGGAACCCGGCTCATGCGACGCATTCTCATCATCGACGACGACCCGCTCTTTCTCGACACCCTCCGGCAAAGCATCCACCAGGACTTCCCGGCCCTCGAGGTCCTCACCCACAGCAACCCCGTCAGCGGCCTGCGCGACATCGGTCCCGACATCGACCTGCTGCTGATCGATCTCGAAATGCCGGGGATGGACGGCAGCAAGCTGCTGCACTACGCCAAGCAGCGCGGGGTCGACAAGAGCCGGATCATCGTCCTGTCCGCCCGCGACGCCGAGGATCTGCACCGCATCTTCCCCATGGGCACCTGCCTGGCGGT
>CAYTVY010000235.1:0-2217 GCA_964441925.1 uncultured Geothermobacter sp. | reverse complement strand
TCTGCGATGAAGGCGGATGACCTGTCTGCGCTTGACAAAAATCATCGGCGAACCTATGGGTGCGCCTTAGATTTTTGAAAACCGCATCCAGGCCAAGCACTTACACTCTTCATCCGGCACAAACCCACTGATTCAGGTGCTACCCTGGAGCGCGGCCGTATCGGCTACATGGTCATGACAGGATGGAGGACAGACATGCCTGGTCTGAACGGGGATTGCAAAAAGGACCGGCACCGACCGCCTGAGCGCACAGCGAGATCGGCAACGGAGAAAGAAAAGCTCAGTCGCGGCGGACCAGCTTGCGGATGGCGAGCCAGTTGACGGCGAGAATACCGGCGATCACGACCGCCGCCCAGTAGCCCAGACCGCTGGAGAAGCCGTGCCGCAACCGGTCGACCAGGTAAACCCCGAAAAAGGTGAAGGAAATGACGGCCCCGGCCGCCTCGGCCCAGGGCGCCCGGCTGCGCCAGGCGGCGCTCAGGGCGTAGACGTTCATCAGGCCGTAGCCGCCGGCGACATAGGCGAAAGGACTGGCCAGCACGCCATGTCCCCGGCCGATGACGCTGACGGCGTAGAAGACACAGTAGAACGATGTCAGCAGGCTGAAAACGGCGAAACCTGCCGCAAGAATGGCATCCTGTCGGTTCATGACCCTCCTCGTCTCTTATTGCCGGACCTGCCGCAGGTTCGGCATCTCCTGTTCGAAGTCGCTGCGAAACGGATTGATGTCGAGCCCGCCCCGCCGGGTGTAGCGGGCATGGACGGTCAGCCGCTGCGGCCGGCAAAAACGTTTCAGGTCGACGAAAATACGCTCGACGCACTGCTCATGAAACTCGTTGTGCTGGCGAAAGGAGATCAGGTAACGCAGCAGCGCCTCTTCGTCGATTCGCGGTCCCCGGTAGCGGATGAGCACGCTCGCCCAGTCGGGCTGGCCGGTGACCAGGCAGTTGCTCTTGAGCAGGTGGCTGTGCAGCTCGCGTTCGACCACCCGGCCGGTCTCGGTCGCCCCGGCCAACAGCTCGGGCGCCAGCGCATAGCGATCGACCTCGATGTCGAGGGAATCGATACACTCTCCCGGCAGGGTACGGACCCGGAAGGGCTCGATGGCATCGGGCGGGAAGAGTTCGACCGCCACCGAACCACCGGCGACCGCCGTCAGATCCTGCTCGATGCGCTGCCGGGCCGCCGCCATCGACGGCAGCCGGGTCTGGTTGTAGGAGTTGCAATAGAGCTTGAGCGACTTCGATTCGACCAGATTGGGACTTAGGCAATCGAAGCGGAACAGGCCGAGAGCCACCACCGGTTTGCCGCGCCCGTCGAGCCAGGAGAGTTCCCAGGCGTTCCACAGGTCGAAACCGGTAAAGGGAAGGTCGCCGGTCAGACCGAGCTCCCGCCGCTTCAGTCGCCGCGGCACGGCACAAAGCAGCGAAGGATCGTAAGCGCTGCGATAGGGGGTGGCCTTGCCCAGGGGCAGGTGCTTTTCGAACTCGTCCATGCCGGCCATTTTCGCCGGGGCAGCGGCGGAATTCAACCGAAAAGGGCACGCAGCGCCTGCTAAGGCTGCCTGGCGAGCCAGGCCCGCGCGACCGCCTCGCTGCGCCCGACGTGCACCCGGGCCATGCGGTTCTCGAAAATGACCTGCAACAACTCGAGGTCGACCCCGCCCCGTTCGAGAAAGACCAACGCCGTCGGAATGTCGAGACCTCCGCTGATACTCTGCCAACTGGTGCCCAACTGGTAGAAATGCATTGCCGCCACCGCCAGCTCCCGGCCGGCGATCAGCGCCAACAGGCGATCCGCTTCATGTTGGCGGACACGCCGGAAAATCTCTTCGAAATCGCTGTGCAACCGCAGAGCGCGAAAACGTGACGGCTCGAAACGGACTTCGAGCAGGGGTGCGAAAAAATGAAAGCTGAGACAGGATTCCACCGGGTCACGTCCTCCATGACGAAACCCCTGAATCAGTGGGTTTGTGCCGAATGAAGAGTGTAAGCGCCTGGCCTGAATGCGTTTTTCAAAAATCGTAAGGCGCACCCACAGGTTCGCCGGTGATTTTTGTCAAGCGCAGGCAGGTCATCCGCCTTCATCGCAGATTACGGCGTGATGAAAATGGTTTGCGCTATTCGCCGGTGACAAGCTCACTGACTCAGGGAAACCCTCAAAATTTAGCCCGTAGACAGCTTACGGCCAACGATTTTTCGATTAGATTTTCACCAT
>CAYTVY010000234.1:0-2243 GCA_964441925.1 uncultured Geothermobacter sp. | reverse complement strand
ACCTGCTGCTCGCCGTCGGCCCGCGCCTCGGCGAAACGGCCACCGGCGGCTACCGGCTGCTCGACGTTCCGCGTCCCCGGCAAACCCTGATTCACGTCCATGCCGGCGCCGAAGAGCTCGGACGCGTCTACCAGGCCGACCTGCCGATCAATGCCGGCATGGCCGAATTCGCCGCCGCCGTCAGCGCCCTGCCGCCGGTCGACGCCTCGGCCTGGCAGGACTGGCTGGAGCAGGCGCGGGCGGACTACCTGGCCCATCTGCAGCCGCCCCCGGCCCGCGGCGCGCTGGATCTGGCCGCCGTCGTCACCTGGCTCGACCGGCGGCTGCCGGACGAGGCGATTCTCACCAACGGCGCCGGCAACTACACCGCCTGGCTGCACCGCTTCTACCGCTATCGCCGCTTCCGCACCCAGCTGGCACCCACCAGCGGCGCCATGGGCTACGGCGTGCCGGCGGCCGTCGCCGCCAAAATGGTGTGCCCTGAACGGCCGGTGGTCTGCCTGGCCGGCGACGGCTGTTTCCTGATGAACGGCCAGGAGCTGGCCACCGCCGTCCGTCACCGGCTGGGCATCGTCTTCGTCGTCTGCAACAACGGCATGTACGGCACCATCCGCATGCACCAGGAACGGCGCTATCCCGGCCGGGCCTGCGGCACCGACCTGACCAACCCCGATTTCGCCGCCCTCGCCCGGGCCTACGGCGCCCACGGCGAAACGGTCACCCGCGGCGAAGACTTCGTCGAAGCCTTCGAACAGGCCCTGACACGCAACGGTCCGACGCTGATCGAGCTGAAAACCGACCCGCTGGCCATCACTCCCAATGAAAGGCTCGGGTCGCTCCAGAGCTGAAGAACAAGCCATTTCTTTCCCAATTTTTGTTTCTTATATTTGACAAACTGGCATTTTGTTTAAAATGAGAAACAAAAAGGGGAGACCTGTGCCAGCCAGGATCACAAACATAACTGAAGATGTGACCGGACAGGCCGCGACAATCGGGCGGCAGATACGCACCCGGCGCAGGGAACTGAAAGTCAGCACCGCGGCAGCGGCAGAAGCGGCCGGCATGTCGCGGGTGACCTGGTATCGCATTGAAAAGGGAGAACCCTCGGTTTCCTTTGCCGCCTACCTGAGCGCAATTTCGGTTCTGGGCCTCGAACTGAAGGTCGTCGCGCCGGTTGCATCAAGCCCTGACAACCAGGTCAAGGAACCGCACAAGGCAGGCTGGATTCCTGCGCGCATCGCCCTGGCCGACTATCCCCAGCTGAAACAACTCGCCTGGCAACTGCAGGGCGTGGAATTCCTGTCGCCACGCGAGGCGTTGGGAATCTATGAACGCAACTGGCGCCATCTCGACCTGGAGGCCCTGCTGCCACACGAGCAATCCCTGATAGATGCTCTGCGCCTGGCCTTTGCCGATGAGGTCAGGGATGTTTGAACGCCCCCACCATCAGCGCATCGCCCGGGTTCTCTTGTCGCTGAACGGTCCGCTGTTGCGCGAACTGGGTTGCCTGTTCGGCGGTGGCACCGCAATCGTACTGAGGCGGGGAGAGTATCGCGAATCGCTTGCTATCGATTTTCTTGTCGCGAATCCGGCAGGGTACCGTCAGTTGCGCCAACGATTGACCGCCAGACAGGGCCTCGCCGCCATCCTGAACCCGGATGCCGCCGGCATCGAAACCGCCCGGGAGATCAGGGCCGACCAGTATGGCATTCGCACCATGCTGCTGGTTGGCGGACAGCAGATCAAGTTCGAAATCATCCTGGAAGGGCGCATCCCGCTTGAGTCGCCGGGACCGGACGATGAAGTCTGCGGCATATCGACCCTATCATTCCTCGATCTGGCGGTCAGCAAACTGCTGGCAAACTCGGACCGCTGGCATGACGATAGTGTCTTCAGCCGCGACCTGATCGATCTGGCGATGCTGTGCCCATCGACCCGGCTGCTGAAGAAAGCCGTCACCAAGGCCGAATCGGCGTACGGTGATGCGATCGTGCGCGACCTGGACAAGGCCATTCAGAGCCTGCAAGATCGTCCGGGCCGACTTGACCGCTGCCTGAAAGCCCTGGACATCAAGCGGCCCAAGGCCGTGCTGTGGGACCGGATCCGCCGACTGAGGCGGGTTCTGCCGCAACCCAAGGGGCAGTAGGCAGACCCAACACAAAGCTGGAGCCCAGCCAAAACCATTTGTCAAACCCGCAATTCCCCTCGGCACAAAATCTCCAGCGTACCTCGCAAACGGCCGA
>CAYTVY010000233.1:0-2291 GCA_964441925.1 uncultured Geothermobacter sp. | reverse complement strand
GCTTCCCGGCGCGGCAGAGAAATGGTGAAGGTCGTTCCCCGGCCCACCTCGGAATCGACCTCGATCCGGCCACCGTGCTTCTGGACGATGTCCCAGGAGATGCTCAGCCCGAGCCCGGTCCCCTTGCCCACCTCCTTGGTGGTGAAGAAGGGTTCGAAAATACGCTGTCTGATCTCCTCGGGAATGCCGCTTCCGGTGTCGCTGATGGCCACATGCACCTCGTCGTCGTCCGCCCAGGTACGAATGCGGATCTCGCCGTCCTTGTCGATGGCGTGCGCCGCATTGACCAGCAGGTTCATGAACACCTGGTTCAGTTCCTGCGGCCGGCATTCGATGGGCGGCAATTCGCCGTAGTCGCGTTCGACGCTGGCCTTGTATTTGAGCTCGTTCCAGACGATCTTCAGGGTCGATTCGAGACAGTCGTTGAGATTGGCCTGCTGCCGCTCCATGTTGTCGACCCGGGAAAAGCTCTTGAGGTTCAGCACGATCTCCTTGACCCGCTGCATCCCCTCGCGGGACTCGGCGATCAGCTCGGGAACATCGTCCATCACCTGCGGCAGGCGCAGCTCACGCTCGATCCTGCGCAATTGCTCCGCGAGCTCCGCATCGGAGCGACCGGCAACGAGATCCCTCACCTTTTCAACGAATGTACTGAATTTGCCGAAATACTTTTCCAGGGTGCGGATATTGCTGCTGACGAACCCGATCGGGTTGTTGATCTCGTGCGCCACCCCGGCCGCCAGCTGGCCGATGGAGGCCATCTTCTCCCGCTGCAGCATCTGCGCCTGGGCTTCCTTGAGCTGCCGGTTCAGCTTTTCCAGATCCTCCGCCTGCTGCACCAGCTGCTGCTGGCTGGCGGCCATCTCTTCGGTCAGCTGCCAGGATTCGTCGAGGGCCTTGATCAGATCCTCTTCGGTGTCCAGCTGGCTCCGGATATAGAAATTGAGATTGCGCACCAGCCAGAGCATGATGCCCATGGCCAGCAGCAGCATCACGGTAGGCAGCACCGACAGTTTCATCTGCAGGCCATGCATGGCCTCGATACGTTGCGTCACATCGACATGGAGTTCGAACGCCCCGACCAGCCGCCCTTTGTGAACGACCGGCGCATAGACGACGACCACATCCTGCGGTACCGGCCGCCCTTCGTCATCCAGCTGCTGCCGGCGGCGCAGCTGGACGACGGTCTCTCCCCTGGTCAGCTGCGCACGCAAAACGTCGCTCAGGTCGCTCTTGTCGACATCGGCGATATCGGTCGAGTAGACGGTGCGGCCGCCGGCCAGGAAGAATCGCAGCTTGATCAGTCCGGCTGCGTCGATCGCCCGGGCGAGATCGTCGGCCAGAAAGTCGGGCATCATCCCCTTGCTGATCCAGTCGCGCCAGATGTCTTCGTTGAGAACGAGACGATTGAGCAGCCTGGAAAGCCGTACCGTATCCTTCTTGGCATCCTCGATGACGAACCGGGAAAAATACGGATTGATATAGGCCAGGTTGAGCAGTGGAACACCGATGCCGATCATCAGGCAGAGCAAGGCCATCAACAGCAGCGATCTGTTCTTGCTTTTGCCACGCTCCATGGTCATCCCTCTTGCTGCTTCCGCCCCCGGCGCCATCGCCGGGATGCAAAATTGCATTCTTCTTATCGACCTGGCGAGGCCGACACTTTAGCGGGGATGTGCAGTGCAGCACCGGCCGGGGGAGATACCGGCCGGGGGGAGGAGACACCCGGCGGGGAGCTTATTCCTTGCAGGTACGGGAAAGGACGGCCAGTCCTTCGCGATCGAGGATGTCGATACGCTTTCCGGCCACCCGAATCAGGCCTTCGTCCGAAAGCCGGCGCAGGGTGCGGGAAAGCGTTTCACTGACCGTGCCGAGATTGGAGGCGAGCTGGGTCTTGGAAATGGGCAGTTCGACGTGACCGGCCGTTCCGGCCTGTTCGAGCAGGTAACGGGCGAGTCTCGCCGGAACGTCCTTGAAGGTGAGCTCTTCGATCTGGGTGGCGAACTGGCGGAGAAAACGGGACAGGCCGCTGATCATGTTGAGAGCCAGCCGGTTGTGCCCGGCCAGCAGGTCGAGAAAGGCGGCACGCGGCAGAAAGAGCAGATCCGAGTTCACCAGCGGCTCGGCATAGGCGGGATAACGGCCGTCACCGAAAATGGCCGCCTCGGCGAAAGACCAGCCGGGATGGATGATGTGCAGGATACGCTCCTTGCCCTCGGGCGACAGCTTGTAGATCTTCACCTTGCCGCTGGCGACGATGAAAAACCCCTCGGCTTCGTCACCGTCGGCGA
>CAYTVY010000232.1:0-2321 GCA_964441925.1 uncultured Geothermobacter sp. | reverse complement strand
GAGCTGCCTCATGCCGTAACGCTTGTCACGGCAACAACCGTTGCCATTGGCCGTTTCCGTCGGGGCAGCGGCGGTGCGGCCTGGCCCATCGAGCGGCCTGCCGCTCGTTGGGATGCTTTTCCTGCCGGCCCGAAGCACCTCCATCCTTCGGTGGAACGGGCGGAACCTCGACCCTCCGAACCGGTGACAAGTGACGAGGGACAAGGAGAGAGGGAACGCCCTTCCAGCCGTCACTCGTCACGCGTCACGCGTCACGCGTCACTGCCTTTTCGTCACCCGTCACTGCTCACTCAAAAACCCCGTCCAGCATCTCCTCGACCCGCCTCACGCCGATCAGTTCCAACCCTTCCGGCGCCTCGAGGTTCTTCAGGTTGCCCGCCGGCAGAAAGCAGCGGTCGAAACCGAGCCGGGCCGCTTCCTTGACCCGCAGTTCGGGGCGGGAGACCGCCCGCACCTCGCCGGCCAGGCCGATTTCGCCGAAGACGATGGTCCGCGGCGGCACCGGCCTGTTGAGATGGCTCGAGGCCAGGGCCGCGACCACCCCGAGGTCGACCGCCGGCTCGTCGAGACGTACCCCGCCGGCAACATTGAGAAAGATGTCCTGCGCCAGCAGCGACAGGCCGACCTTCTTTTCCAGCACCGCCCCCAGCAGCGCCACCCGGTTATGGTCGAAGCCGATGGTGGTGCGGCGGGGTGTGCCGAAACTGGTCGGCGACACCAGGGCCTGCAGCTCGACCAGGATCGGCCGGCTGCCCTCCAGCGCGGGAACGACGGCACTGCCGGCGGCTCCCTCCGGCCGCTCGGCTAGAAAGAGCTCCGACGGATTGGGCACTTCGACCAGGCCTGCTTCGCGCATCTCGAAGACGCCGATCTCGTTGGTCGAGCCGAAGCGGTTCTTCACCGCCCGCAGGATACGGTAGGGATGACCGGCCTCCCCTTCGAAGTAGAGGACCGTGTCGACCATGTGTTCGAGCATCCTGGGGCCGGCGATGGCACCGTCCTTGGTGACATGGCCGACGATGAAGGTCGGGATGCCGTCCCCCTTGGCGAGAAGCATCAGCCGGCCGGCGCACTCGCGCACCTGGCTGACGCTGCCGGGGGCCGATTCGAGGGCGGCGGTGAAGATGGTCTGGATCGAGTCGATGACCAGAAAGGCCGGCTTCAGCTGCCGGACCTGCTCGAGAATCGTCTCCAGCGAGGTTTCCGCCAGCAGCAGCAGTGACCCGGCCTCCACCCCCAGCCGGCCGGCACGCAGCTTGACCTGGCGGGCCGATTCCTCGGCGGTGACGTAGAGTGCCGGGCCGAGATCCGCCAGCCGGCCGAGGGCCTGCAGCAGCAGGGTCGACTTGCCGATGCCGGGATCGCCGCCGATCAGGGTCAGCGAGCCGGGCACCACCCCGCCACCGAGCACCCGGTCGAATTCGCCGATACCGACCTGCAGGCGGTCCTCTTCACAGGCGCTGACCTCGTCGAGCCGCTGCGGTGTGCTCGCGGGACCGGCCGTTTTCCCGGCGCGCCCGCCGGCGGCCGGCTGCACGGTCTCCTCGACCAGGCTGTTCCACTGGCCGCAGTCGGGACAGCGACCGAGCCACTTGGGACTCTGGTAGCCGCACTGCTGGCAGGAAAAGATGGTTTTTGCCTTCCTGTTCGCCAAAGGGCCTCCTGCTGGAAATAAGGCATTGTAGGAACCGACATCTGCAGGTGTCAACAAAAGGGCGGAACAGCTTGCCGCCGGAACCGCTTTTTCACTATCCTTGAAAAAGGTAGTAAATTTTCCGAACCAGGCCAGCATGTCCACGTTCACACTGAAATATGGCAAGGAAACACTGACGGCCCGGATTCCCGGCGGGGAGCGGCTCCAACTTGCCGACCCCGGCCCGCTCGCCGCGCCGGACCAGTTGATCCGCCGGGCTCTCGACGCCCCCATCGGCACTCCCCCCGTCGAAGAGATCGTCCGGCCCGGCGAATCGGTCGCCATCGTCACCTCGGACATCACCCGCTACACCGGCAGCGAAATCTACCTGCCGCAACTGGTCGAGCGGCTGAACCGGGCCGGCGTCAGCGACGACGCCATCACCGTCGTCATCGCTCTTGGCATCCACCGCAAGCAGAGCGCGGCGGAACACCGGGCGATTCTCGGACCGCTGTACGGCCGTATCCGGGTCGTCGATCACGACTGCGACGACCCGGCGCAGCTGGTCGGGCTGGGCGAGGTCGACGGCATTCCGGTGGCCATCAACCGCACGGTGATCGAAGCCGACCGGCGGATCGTCACCGGCACCATCGGCATCCACTACTTCGCCGGCTTCGGCGGCGGCCGC
>CAYTVY010000231.1:0-2371 GCA_964441925.1 uncultured Geothermobacter sp. | reverse complement strand
TCGGGGTTGCAGAGACATTCCGCCTGCGTGGCGTAGGCCCCGCAGTTGCGGCAGGTGTAGTTGGCTTCTTGCGTCAGGCGGTCGATCTCCGCCGCCAGCCCCCGCTCCATCAACCGGCAGAGATGATCGTCATGGGAGCGGGGTCCTTCGCAGCCGGTGCGTACCATGTCGTTTTTCCGCGTCATCCGGTGCCTCCTTCGGGACAACAGGGTCCTGTCCAGTATAGCCGGTTCTTCCGGTTTGCGCAGATCAGCCCGGCGGGTCTGCACCATCCACCAATTCCCGCAGCTCGGCGAGCAGCTGCGCCACCAGATCATAGCCCTGCTGCCAGAAACCGGCGTCGGCCAGGTCGATGTCCAACGGACGCAGCAGGTTTTCCGGCCGGTCGTTGCCGCCGCTTGCCAGCAGGGTCAGAAAACGGGGGACGAAATCGGCCCCCTGCTCCAGATAGCGCTGGTAGAGGGCCAGGGTCAGCAGCTCGCCGAACACATAGGAGTAGCAGTAGAAGCGGGCATGGATGAAATGACTGATATAGCTCCAGCCCCAGCGGTAGGGTTCGATCATCCGCACCCGGTCGCCGAACAGCCGGGCGTTCTCCTCCCACCAGAGCCGACAGAGTTCTTCGGCCGAGAGCAGGCCCTGCCCGCGGGCGGCATGCGCCTTCTGCTCGAACCGGGTCAGCACGTTCTGCCGGAAGGTGGTGGCGATGATCTCCTCCAGCTTGGCGCAGAGCAGGCTGATCTTCAGCCGCGGATCGTTCTCCCGGGCCAGCAGATGGCGGGTCAGCAGCATCTCGCCGAAGACGCTGGCCGTCTCGGCGAAGGGCAGCGGCGCCTGGTAGTGAAAGAGATTCTGCTTCTGCGCCAGGGCGAAATGCACTCCGTGTCCCAGCTCGTGCGCCAGGGTCGAGACATCGCGCAGGGTGCCGGTGAAGTTGAGCAGCACATAGGGCAAGCGGCCGGGATACATCCCCATGCAGAAGGCACCGCCGGATTTGCCGGGACGCGGCGGCACGTCGATACGCCGCTCGACGAAGAAGGCATCGGCCAGTTCGGCCATGCGGGGAGAAAAACCGGCGAAGGCCTCGCGCACCAGGCGCCTGGCCTCATCGAGTGTAAACCGCCGGTCTGTCCCCCCGACCGGAGCGTAGATGTCGGTATTTTTCAATTCATCGTAACCGAGCAGCTGTCTCTTCAGTTCGAAATAGTCCCGGGCCAAACCGTAGTTGGCCTCGGTGACCGCCATCATCCGCGCGACCATCTCCGGCGTGGTCTCGCACTCCAGATGGGTCGGCGTCATCAGGTCGGGATAGCCGCGCAGTTCGGCTTCCTTGCCATGGTCGAGCAGGATGTTGTTGAAGCAGGCGGTCAGCACCAGTTCCTGCTCGGCATGCCGCTGCAGAAAGGTGGCGAAGGCATCTTCGCGCACCTGCCGTTCCGGATGGTAGAGCAGGCTGAGCAGCTCCTCGCCGGTCACTTCCCGCTCCGCCTCCTCCTCCGGCATCCGGAAACGGAAACGCAGGCCGGCGGTCAGTTCGTCGAAAAGCTGGACGAAGGCCTCGCGGCCGGACAGGTCCTTGCGCTTGAGCGCCTGCTCGACCTCCTCACTGAGCGTGTAGGGCGTCTGGGCCCGCAAGCGGTCGAGGTGGTGCCGGTAGGGGGCGATCTCCGGATCGCGGACCAGCCGCTGATAGAGCTCCTGGTCGATCCGCAGGATCTCCAGCTCGAAAAAGAGGGTCCGCTCGCTGACCGCACTCCAGACTTCACGGCTGCGGGCGACCAGGGCCTTGTGCGTCGCCACCGTGGAATCGGCGGCAAAGAGCAGCTGGGCATAGAGACAGGGTTTCAGCACCCTGAGCTGCAGTTCCTCACTGGCCCGCAGGGCGGCGGCGAGCAGTTCGGCACTCAGGCTGTCGGAAGCGATACGGCCGCGGAAATCATGGCGAAACCGGTCGGCCTGCCGCAGCGCCTGTTGCAGATCTTCTTCCAGCGCCGGATCGTCCGGCGCGACATAGAGGGACGAAAGGTCCCAGGTGGGTCCGTCCTGTTTCATCTTCGACTCTCCCGTGACGTTCAGTCGACCAGCACCATGCGGTGACGAAACCCTGAATCAGTGGGTTTGTGCCGGATGAAGAGTGTAAGTGCTTGGCCTGAATGTGGTTTTCAAAAATCTAAGGCGCACCCTTAGGTTCGCCGGTGATTTTTGGGAAGCACAGGCAGGTCAATGACTTGCGCAATTCGCCGGTGACAAGCTCACGGATTCAGGGAAACGCCCCAAGTTTACGGATTGCGCCGTCGCTGTCAATCACCGGCGAGGCGCGGTAAACCTTTTGCCTCCCGATCCGTCTGAAAGAACAGAGACCCTGAATCCG
>CAYTVY010000230.1:0-2385 GCA_964441925.1 uncultured Geothermobacter sp. | reverse complement strand
CTGGTGCCGCACTGGGCCACCTGGGAGCATTTCAACCAGCTCGACCGCCAGGGGCTGATGATGTACGGGCAGATGACCGCCGGCTCCTGGATCTACATCGGCTCGCAGGGCATCGTCCAGGGCACCTACGAAACCTTCGTCGCGGTGGCCAGGCAGCACTTCGGCGGCGATGCCCGCGGCCGCTGGATTCTCACCGGCGGGCTCGGCGGCATGGGCGGCGCCCAGCCCCTGGCGGCGACCATGGCCGGCTTCTCGCTGCTGGCCGTCGAATGTGACGAGTCGCGCATCGACAAACGGCTGCAGACCGGCTATCTCGACCGCAAGACCAGCGACCTCGACGAGGCCCTGCGGCTGATCGAGCAGTCCTGCCGCGACGGCCGGCCGCTCTCGGTCGGGCTGCTCGGCAACTGCGCCGAAATCCTGCCGGAGCTGGTCGCCCGCGGCATCACCCCCGATGCCTGCACCGACCAGACCAGCGCCCACGACCCGCTCAACGGCTACCTGCCGGCCGGCTGGAGCCTGCAGCAGGCCGCCGAGCGGCGACGGAGCGATCCCCAAGGGGTGATCCGGGCCGCGAAAGCCTCGATGGCCCGGCACGTCGAGGCGATGCTCGAACTGCAGCGGCGCGGCGCCGCCACCTTCGACTACGGCAACAACATCCGCCAGATGGCCCTTGAGGAAGGGGTGAAGAACGCCTTCGATTTTCCCGGCTTCGTGCCCGCCTACATCCGGCCACTGTTCTGCGAAGGCATCGGCCCCTTCCGCTGGGCGGCGCTCTCCGGCGACCCGGAGGACATCTACAAGACCGACGCCAGGGTCAAGGAGCTGATTCCGGACAACCCGCACCTGCACAACTGGCTCGACATGGCCAAAGAGCGCATCCGGTTTCAGGGCCTGCCGGCCCGCATCTGCTGGGTCGGGCTCAAGGACCGGGCCCGGCTCGGGGTCGCCTTCAACCAGATGGTCAGAAACGGCGAGCTGAAGGCGCCGGTGGTGATCGGCCGCGACCATCTCGATTCCGGTTCGGTGGCCAGCCCCAACCGGGAAACCGAGGGGATGCGGGACGGTTCCGACGCCGTCTCCGACTGGCCGCTGCTCAACGCCCTGCTCGCCACCGCCGGCGGCGCCACCTGGGTCAGCCTGCACCACGGCGGCGGCGTCGGCATGGGCTTCAGCCAGCACGCCGGGCTGGTGATCGTCGCCGACGGCAGCGAGGCGGCCGAAAAACGCCTGCAGCGGGTGCTGTGGAACGATCCCGGCACCGGTGTCATGCGCCATGCCGACGCCGGCTACGAGAGCGCCCGCAACTGCGCGCAGGAGTTGGGGCTGGATTTGCCGATGCTGGGCGACTAAAGTCAAACCCTGTCTCGCGCAAAGACGCAGAGGCGCTGAGAAAAGCAAATGTCGAAACAGATTTGCCTCAACGCCCAACCGATTTGACATTTTTCAACTCTGCGCCTTACGGCTCTGCGCGAGCAAAATTTAAGAAACTTAAGAACCGGATACTTAAATGGAGTCACACCATGTTCAAACTGCAACTCACCCCCGGCCGGCTCGACCTGCCCACCCTGCGGCGGGTACTGACCCAGCCGGTCGAGCTTGAGCTGGTCGCGGACGCCTGGCAGGCGGTCGAGCGCTCGGCGGCGACCGTGCAGGAGGTGATCGACCAGGGACGGGTGGTCTACGGGGTCAACACCGGCTTCGGGCTGCTGGCCAACACCCGCATCCCCAACGACGAGCTGGAGACCCTGCAGCGCTCCATCGTCCTTTCGCACGCCGCCGGTACCGGCGACTTCATGGACGAGACGACGGTGCGCCTGCTGCTGGTGCTGAAGATCAACAGCCTGGCGCGCGGCCACTCCGGCATCCGCCGCGAGGTGATCGAGGCACTGATCCGCCTGCTCAACGCCCAGGTCTATCCCTGCATTCCGGAAAAGGGCTCGGTGGGGGCCTCCGGCGACCTGGCGCCGCTGGCGCACATGGCGACAGTGCTGCTCGGCGAGGGCGAGGTGCTGCATCACGGCCAGCGCCTGCCGGGCCGCAAGGGGCTGGAGATCGCCGGGCTGCAGCCGGTCCGCCTCGCCCCCAAGGAGGGGCTGGCGCTGCTCAACGGCACCCAGGCCTCGACCGCCTTCGCCCTGCACGGCCTGTTCGCCGCCGAGGACCTGTTTGCCGCCGCCCTGGTCTGCGGCAGCCTCAGCGTCGAGGCGGCCCTGGGCAGCCGCAAGCCCTTCGACGAGCGGATTCACCAGGTGCGCGGCCACGCCAGCTGCATCGACACCGCCGCCGCCTACCGCAGCCTGCTCGACAGCAGCGAGATCGCCGATTCGCACCGCAACTGCGAGGCGGTGCAGGACCCCTACTCGCTGCGCTGCCAGCCGCAGG
>CAYTVY010000229.1:0-2404 GCA_964441925.1 uncultured Geothermobacter sp. | reverse complement strand
TCCTTCATCGTCTCGTTGCCGACCGGCTGCGCCTTGACCAGGTTGTACAGGACAATGGCGATGACAAAACCGATCACCCCCAGGATGGGAGCAAAGATCTGCAGTTCCATTGGCTTTTTCCCTCTCTGTTTTTTTAGATTTGAATCAGTCTGTCAGAACCTGATTATTGAACCTGTTCATGGCAACCTGCAGGCCGTCGGTCACGAACGTCTCCACCGCTTCGGCGGCCCGGTCGACCAGACTTTCGAGCTGCCGCGCCTGCTCACGACCGAAGGGACGCAGGACGTAATCGACGACCTCCTGCCCGGCCGGCGGCCGGCCGATACCAAGCTTGCAGCGGGCAAAATCGCCATGCCCCAACACCTGGATGATGTGCCGCAACCCATTGTGACCGCCATGCCCGCCCCCGGCCCGGAAGCGGATGCGGCCATAGTCGAGATCGAGGTCGTCATGGATGACGAGCAGATCCCCCGGCGCGACACCGAGGGATCGAACGGCGGAACCGACGCTGGAACCGCTGCGGTTCATGTATGTCTGGGGCAACAGCACCGTGACCTGCCCGTCGCCGATCCGGGCGACGCCATGGATACCCTGATGTCCCCTTCGCTTCAGGGACAAACCACAGCGAGCCGCCAGGCGTTCGGCAACCATGAAGCCGATATTGTGCCTGGTCAACCGGTAACGCTCGCCGGGGTTGCCCAGCCCAACGATCAGCTTCACGGCAACCCGGCTCAGTCTTCGGACGCCCCTGCGTCCTCTTCGCCCTCGGCACTCTCACCGGCTTCCGGCTTGTGGCCGGTGCAGGTGATCACGGTGAAGTTGACATCGTAGGGAATCTCGACTCCCGCCGGCGGCTGGATGTCGGCCACATGCAGAACGTCACCGATATTCAGCGCCGTAACATCGACCTCGATGGCCGAGGGGATATCGGACGGCAGGCAGAGCACTTCCAGTTCGTGACGGATGACTTCCAGGTTGCCGCCCAGCTTCTCCCCTTCGGATTTGCCGACGGGGTGGACCGGAACCATGACGCTGACCTTGGCGCTGAGGTCGACAGCCTGAAAATCGACATGCAGCACCTCGCGACGCAGCGGCTCGACCTGCATGTCCTTGACGATCACCTGCCGGCCGTCGAACGGGCCATCCCCCTTAAGGGTGATCAGGGTATTCCAGCCGGCCTCGTCATCCAGGGCCTTGTCCAAGGCCCGCGGGTCGACGGTGATGGCACAGGGTTCCATCCCCTTGCCGTAGACGACAGCCGGCACGAGACTTTCCCTGCGAACCGCGCGGGCTCCCCCCTTGCCGGTCCTGGTCCGTGCGGTGACATTCAGTTCTGCTTGAGCCATATCGGTATCCTCCAGTGATTTGCCAGGGTGTGGGTTCAGACAAAGAGCGAGCTGACCGATTCGTCGCCGTGAATGCGGCGGATCGCCTCTGCCAGCAGTTCGGCAACGGAGAGAATCCGCAACCGATCACACCGCGCCAGCTTGTCCTCAAGAGGAATGGTATTGGTCACCCAGACCTCCTCGAGGCAGCTGTCGTTGATACGGTCGAGGGCCGGCCCGGAAAGAACCGGATGGGTGGCGCTGGCGTAAATCTTGCCCGCCCCCTGCTCCTTCAGCGCCTGGGCCGCCTGACAGAGCGTGCCGGCGGTATCGATCATGTCGTCGACGATCAGACAGACCTTGCCCTCGACATCGCCGATGATGTGCATCACCTCGGAAACGTTCGGGCCGCTGCGCCGCTTGTCGATGATCGCCAGCCCGGCATCGAGACGCTTGGCGAAGGCCCGCGCCCGCTCGGTACCGCCGGCATCGGGTGAAACGACGACCAGCTCCTGGTCACCGAACCGCTCCTTGATCGCCGCCAGGATGACCGGCGCGGCATAGAGATGATCGACCGGCACATCGAAAAAACCCTGGATCTGCCCGGCGTGCAGATCCATGGTCACCAGCCGGCTGACACCGGCCACCGAGATCAAATCGGCCACCAGCTTGCTGGTGATCGGGGTACGGGGAGCGACCTTGCGATCCTGCCGGGCATAGCCAAAATAGGGCACGACGGCAGTGATGCTCGCCGCCGATGCCCGTTTCAGGGCATCGGTCATCACCAGCATCTCCATCAGGTTGTTGTTCGACGGCTTGCAGGTCGACTGGATGATATAGACGTCACAACCGCGGACATTCTCACCGATCTCGACCATGATCTCGCCATCGGAGAAGGTGCGGACACTCGCCTTGCCGAGGGGCACCGAAAGAGTGGCGCAGATCTCCCGGGCCAGGTCGACATTGGAGTTGCCGGTGAAAATTTTCAGCTTTTCAATCATGTTACCGCCCATCCACGAGATCCCGTAAAAAACGACGAGGCCATGGAAGCGCCATGACCTGCCCGGTTAGCGACAAAA
>CAYTVY010000228.1:0-2417 GCA_964441925.1 uncultured Geothermobacter sp. | reverse complement strand
TTGTGCCGGATGAAGAGTGTAAGTGCTTGGCCTGAATGCGGTTTCCAAAAATCGTAAGGCGCACCCTTAGGTTCGCTGGTGATTTTTGGGAAGCGCAGGCAGGTCAATGACTTGCGCTATGCGCCGGTGACAAGCTCACTGATTCAGGGTAAAGCTTGTCCGGCCGGACGCCGATGAGAAGCGGGGAGGGGAAGGGTTCCCTTCCGAAACCTTGCGAGGCGGAGGCCATGTCACGACCTGTCACGGAGCCCTCTTTCGACTGGTTGCCCCTGCCGGCCCTGTTGCTGGATGCCAGGGGCCGGCCGCTGGCCGGCAACCGGCGTTTTGCCGAACGCTTTCCCGATGCCTGTCGCGACGACGGTCTGGTCGGGCTGCCGACCTCGCTGGAGAAGCTGCCGGCCGAACTCGCCGCCCGTGTTGCCCTGCCCGGGCAGCCGGTTTCACTGCGGCCGCCGGCGGCGGATCCCGTTCTGGCCTGCCGGCTGCCGGAAGAAGCCGGCGGCGGCTGGCTGCTCCTGCTGCCGGACGAGCATGTCCGCTTCACGCCTGTCGACGATCCCGACGTCACTTCCCTGATCGAGGGGCTGCTCGACCCGGTTTGTATCATCGAAGCGGAAACCTTCCGCATCGTCCACGCCAATCAGGTCTTTCGGCAGACCTTTGCCGACAAAGGCGAGCCGGTCGGTCACACCTGTCATGAAATCACCCACGGCAGTGTTTTCCCCTGTGCCGACGCCAAGGGGCACTGTGCCGTGCGCCATGCCATCGGCAGCGGCCAGCGGGCCCGGGTCGAGCACGTCCATCCGGACGATGAGGATGGAGAACGGATTTTCGAGGCGATCGCCCAGCCGTTGTCCACTGCCGGTGACCGGGTCGACAAGGTGCTCTACTGCCTGCGGGACGTGACCGAGGTCCGGCGCTCGCAGGAAGAGATCCGGCAGCTTTCCAATTTCGATTCCCTGACCGGTCTGCCCAACCGGCTGCTGTTCGTCAAGCGGCTGCGGGCGATTCTGGAGCGGGCGACTCTGGAGCGGACCCGGGTGGCGGTGCTCTTTCTCGACCTCGACCGCTTCAAGAGCATCAACGATACCCTGGGGCACAGCATCGGTGACCGGCTGCTGCTCGGCATGAGTGGGAGGCTGGGCGAATGCCTGCGCCGGATCGACGTGGTGGCGCGGGTCGGCGGCGACGAGTTCGTGATCATCCTGCCCGACCTGAAAGAAGAGGGCGAGGCGGAAGCGGTGGCCGAGCGTTGTCTGGCCCGGATGGCCGAAGCGTTCGATATCGGGGGGCAGGAGGTCTTCAGCTCCGTCAGTATCGGGCTGGCCTATTTCCCCGACGACGGCCAGGATGAGGAATCGTTGCTGAAGAACGCCGAGTTCGCCATGTACCAGGCGAAGGAGAAGGGACGCAACACCTGGCAGCGGTTCTCGCTGGAGACCAATGCCGGGGCGGTGGAGCGGCTGGTGCTCGAAACCGGTTTGCGGCATGCCCTGGCGAGGCGGGAGATCTTTCTGCAGTTCCAGCCGCAGGTGCGCACCATCGACGGTGTCCGGGTGGGCGCCGAGGCACTCTGCCGCTGGCGGCATCCCTATCTCGGGCAGGTGCCGCCGGACAGGTTCATACCGGTCGCCGAGGAGTGTGGTTTGATCGTCGAAATCGGTGCCTGGGTGCTGACCGAGGCCTGTCGGCAGGCGGTGGCCTGGCAGCGGCAGGGCCTGCCGCCGTTGCGGATCGGCGTCAACCTGTCCGCCCGGCAGTTCGCCTCGGCCGGGCTGGTGGAGAGAGTCGAATCGATTCTGCGGCAGACCGGCATCGACCCCGGTCTGGTCGAGCTGGAGCTGACCGAGAGCATGCTGATGGACGATGCGGCGGTCACGGCCGAGCTGTTGCATCGGTTGCGCCGCCTGGGGGTCCACCTGGCGATCGACGATTTCGGCACCGGCTATTCCTCCCTCAGCTACCTGAAGCACTTTCCCATCGACCGGGTGAAGATCGACCGCTCCTTCATCAAGGATCTGGAAACCGATCCGGAGAGCGCCGCCATCGCCGGCGCCATCATCGCCATGGCCCACAGCCTGGGCCTGGCGGTGATCGCCGAGGGGGTCGAGACCGAGGGCCAGCTCGACTTTCTGCGCGAACGGGGCTGCGACGAGATCCAGGGCTACTATTTCGGCCGGCCGATGAGCGCCGAGGAGTTCGCCGCCGGTCTGCGGCGGCAGCCGGCAGCTGTCGACAGTACCTGAAATCTCGTTTTTTCCCAGTCGAGACGTTCCGCGTATGTAGGTGATCCCCCGGTCGAGTTCCTTGGCGGCGACCAGGTGGTCAATGGAGGTTTGCGTCGGACGGGGTGTGGTCGTTCCTCGCCGGCCGAATGCAGATCAAATGGCATTTTGCCGGAATTGCTTCCTGTCCCG
>CAYTVY010000227.1:0-2475 GCA_964441925.1 uncultured Geothermobacter sp. | reverse complement strand
CGTCGCGGCCGCCGGAGCAGGTGGCGCGCAACTTCCTGAAAGCCAACAGGCTGATATGACGCGATGATCGATCGCAGGACCTTCATCCGCCGCCTGCTCCAGGCCGGTTCGCTGGCCGCCGCCGGTGTGACGGGCGTTCTCGACCTCGCCGCCCTGCCGGCGCTGGCGGCCGACAGTGCGCCGCCGCTGGCGGTGCGGCACGGCCGGGACATTCCCCGGCTGGTGCGGCAGACGCTGGACGCCCTCGGGGGCATGGGGCGGTTCGTCCGCTCCGGAGAGACGGTGGTGGTCAAGCCGAACATCGGCTGGGACCGGACGCCGGAACAGGCGGCCAACACCCATCCCGAGGTCGTGCGTTCCGTCGTGCAGCTCTGCCTCGAGGCGGGGGCGGCACAGGTCCGGGTCTTCGACCGCACCTGCAACGATCCGCGTCGCTGCTACCGCACCAGCGGTATCGAGCAGGCGGTGGCCGCCATCGGCGATCCCCGGGTACGTCTCGAGCACATGGATCGCCGTGCCTGGAAGACCCTGACGATCCGCGGCGGCCGGGCCCTGAGCCGCTGGTCGTTCTACCGGCCGGTCCTCGAGGCCGACCGGCTGATCAACCTGCCGGTCGCCAAGCACCATTCCATCTCCCGTCTCACCGTCGGCATGAAGAACATCATGGGGGTGATCGGCGGCAACCGGGGCGTTTTGCACCGGCAGATTGCCGAGGCCCTGGTCGACATCAACCTGGTGGTGGCCTCGGACCTGACCCTGGTCGATGCCACCCGCATCCTGGTGGCCAACGGGCCGCAGGGCGGACGCCTGGAGGATGTCGAGCCGCGCGACACCCTGATCGCCTCGCCGGACATCGTCGCCGCCGATGCCATGGCCGCCACCCTCTTCGGCCTGCGTCCCGACGAGGTGGATTTCATCGCCGCCGCCGCCCGGCGCGGGCTGGGGGTGATGGACCTGTCCCGGGTGCGCAGGGTGTAGGCGACATCATGCGCGGCCTGCGACGAACGGTACAGCTTGTCTGTCTTGCCGGTTTTCTCTGGCTGTTCGTTGCCACCGAGTACCGGGGGCTGGACGAGATTCCCTGGCCCGTGTCCCTGCTCTTTCGCCTCGATCCGCTGGCGGCGCTCGCCGATGCCGCGGCCCCCGGTCCCTTCGGCTGGAAGCTGCTCTGGCCGGCCCTGCTCATTCTCGTTCTGACGTTTGTTCTGGGCCGTTTCTTCTGCGGCTGGATCTGCCCGCTGGGCACCACCCTTGACGTTGCGGCCCGGCTCGGTCTGCGACCGGGAACGGTCCGCTCCTTCCCGGGGTGGCGGCGCCTGAAGTATCTGCTGCTCTTCGCCCTGACCGCCGCCGCCCTGTGCGGTGTGCAGCTTTTCGGCTGGTTCGATCCGCTGAGCATCTTCCTGCGCGGACTGACCTTCAGTCTCTATCCGCTCTACAACCTGCTGGCCAACGGACTGTTCGACCTGACCTACCGCTATCGGGTGCCGCTGGTCTCGCCGGCTCTGGATGCCGTCTATCCCTTCTGGCGCGATCACCTGATGGCCTTTCAGCAGCCGGCCTTCGACCTGGCCCTGTTCACCCTGCTGGTCTTTGCCGGCGTCCTGCTGCTGGAACGCTGGCAGCGCCGTTTCTGGTGCCGTTATCTCTGCCCGCTGGGGGCGCTGCTTGGGCTCTGTGCCCGGCATACCCTGCTGCGGCGTCAGCCGGCGCAGCCCTGCGAGGGCTGTTCCCTCTGTGATGTACGGTGCCGGATGGCGGCGAGCGGCAAGGACGGTCACTACCCGGCGGAGTGCATCCGCTGTCTCGACTGCACGACCTGGTGCCTGGAGGAGAGGGTGCGCTTCACCACCGGCGGCGACAGCGGTGCCTCCCCCGATATCGGCCGGCGCCGGCTGGTCGCGTCCCTGGCGGCCGGGGCGGTGGCGGCGCCGGTGATCCGGCTGGGGACGGCGCCGGAAAGGCGCAATCCCTACCTGCTGCGGCCGCCGGGGGCGGTGGCCGAGGAGGCGTTTCTGCGCCGCTGCATTCGCTGCGGCGAATGTCTCAAGGTCTGTATCGGCCGGGCCCTGCAGCCGGCCCTGTTCGAGGCGGGCGGTACCGGACTGTGGACCCCGCTGCTGGTGGCGCGACAGGGCTACTGCGAGTACAATTGCACACTCTGCGGCCAGGTCTGTCCGACCGGCGCGATCCGGCGGCTGACCCCGGAACAGAAGAGGTCTTTTGTCATCGGGCTGGCGGTGATCGATCGCAATACCTGCCTGCCCTACGCCCGGGGCGAGGAATGCCTGGTCTGCGAGGAGCACTGTCCGACGCCGCGCAAGGCCATCGTTTTTGCAACCCGCCAGGTGCTGGTGGCCGGGCAGGTGAGAACCGTCAAACAGCCACAGGTGCTGGCGGATCGCTGCATCGGTTGCGGTATCTGCGAAACCCGCTGCCCGCTGGATGGCGTGTCCGCCGTGCGGGTGGTCAACG
>CAYTVY010000226.1:0-2497 GCA_964441925.1 uncultured Geothermobacter sp. | reverse complement strand
GGCCAACCGGGCCGCCCTTCTTTTTTTCCTGCCGAATCCGCTATACTTTCGCCTGACGCGTGACACGTTGCCCCCAGACTTCCGACCTTTTCGCCGGGACGAAACCATGACCACCATCACCCTGCAAGATATCCTGATCCTGCTCGGCCTGGCCCTGGCGATTGCCTTTCTCTGCAGCCGGATCCGGCTGTCGCCGATCGTCGGCTATCTGCTCACCGGCCTGCTGATCGGTCCTTACGGTCTGCATCTGATCCGCGGAGTCGACGAAGTCGAGATGATGGCCGAGGTCGGAGTGATCATGCTGCTGTTCACCATCGGCCTGGAATTCTCGGTCAGCCGGATCCTGCGGCTTAAGGGCCTGCTGCTGAAATGTGGGACCACCCAGGTCCTGCTGACCGGACTGTTGATCAGCGGCCTGGCCGTTCTGGCCGGGCAGCCTGGACGGACCGCCGTGGTGCTGGGAATGGCCCTGGCCCTCTCCTCGACCGCCATCGTACTCAAACTGCTGCTGGAAAGAGGCGAACTCGATTCCGCCCAGGGCCGGATCGCCCTGTCGGTACTGCTGTTTCAGGACCTGGGCGTGATCCTCTTTCTCGTCGTCCTCCCCCTGCTGGGAGGCAGAGTCCGGGACTTCACCCTGCTCGGCACTGCCGGGACACTCGGGCTGCTGGCCGGCCTGTTCGTCTTCTCCCGCTACCTGCTGCAGCCGCTGATGGTCAGCGTACTGCGCACCCGGATACCGGAACTGTTTCGCCTGACCATCCTGGTACTGGTGCTGGGAACCGCCTGGACGACCCATCTGGCCGGGCTCTCCCCGGCACTGGGGGCCTTCCTGGCCGGCCTGGCCCTGGCCGAGTCGGACTACTCGCATCAGGCCCTGTCCGACATCATCCCTTTTCGCGACACCTTTCTGGCGATCTTCTTCATCTCCATGGGCATGCTGGTCAACGTGCGCAGCCTGAGCGGTGACTGGCCGTTGATCCTCGGCCTGTTTCTGCTGCTGAGCCTGCTCAAGGCCGGCGTCGCCAGCCTGGCGGCGCTCTGGTCGCGTTTTCCCCTGCGTATCTGCCTGCTCTCCGGCCTGATTCTGTTTCAGGTCGGCGAATTCTCCTTCATCCTGCTCAGGCAGGCCCGCAGCCTGCAACTGATTCCCGAACACAGCTACCAGATCACCCTGTTCGTCATCACCCTGTCGATGATGGCCACCCCGCTGCTCTTTTCCCGTGCCGGCCAGATAGCCGGACGGCTGGCAGGCTGGCTGGGCAGCCGACGGGACTCCTGGAGCGACACCGAAGAAGAACAGACCGCCAACCTGGAGGGGCACGTGGTCATCGCCGGCTACGGTCTGGCGGGTCGCAACGTCGCCCGGGTGCTCAGGGAGATGCATATCCCCTACATCCACATCGAGATGAACGGCGAAATCGTCCGCCGTGCCCGTGAGCTGGGGGAATGTATCGTCTACGGCGACGCCACCTCGCGCACGGTGCTGGAGCGGGTCGGCACCGGTCGGGCCCGGGCACTGGTGCTGGCGATCAACGATCCGTCGGCCCTGGCCAGCACCATCCAGACGGCCCGGGAACTCAATGCCCGGCTCTATATCCTGGTCCGGACCCGTTTCGTGCTCGACCTCGACCATCTCTACGAATTCGGCGCCGACGAGGTGATTCCCGACGAGTTCGAAGCCAGTCTGCAGATGGCGGCCTGCCTGCTGCGGCGCTTCACCATCCCCGAAGGCAAGACCCTCAAGCTGATCGCCTCCCTGCGCCAGGAACACTACGGCGGTCTGCGCGAACCAACCATCCCGCCGGCCGATCTGGCCGGCTACCTCAGTGTCCTGCGGGGAGGACGGATCGAGTTCCGCCCCCTCCCCCAGGGTTCCCCCTGTCTGGGCCGCACCCTGGCCGAGTTGCAGTTCCGCGGCCGCACCGGCGCCATGGTGGTCGGTGTGGTACGCAACGAACGCATCCTCTACAACCCGACCGCCGAACTGCGCCTGGAAAAGGGAGATACCCTGATGCTGCTCGGCGCCGGCGAGGACCTCGACCGGGCCGGGCAACTGCTGCACGGGGAACTGGCGCATCGACCCTGATTCCGGACGACGCTTCCCCGGCAAAGCTGTAACCTGAATCAGTGGGTTTGTGCCGGATGAAGAGTGTAAGTGCTTGGCCTGAACGTGGTTTTCAAAAATCCAAGGCGCACCCTTAGGTTCGCCGGTGATTTTTGGGAAGCACAGGCAGGTCATTCGCCTTCACCGCAGGTTACGGCGTGATGAAAATGGCTTGCGCTATTCGCCGGTGACAAGCTCACTGATTCAGGTGTAAAAAACACGGCCGCCGGTCAGCCGGCGGCCGCGACGAACAGGTCAACAGCCTGTTTTTCTGCTCGGAGCTAGAATTTCAGGTTCATCTGCAGGTAGGCGAAATCGGCATCTTCCGCCTCGGTTTTGGCGTTCTCGACCGCGTCACCGACGAAGAAGTGCGCGTAGGCCGCCTCGAAG
>CAYTVY010000225.1:0-2532 GCA_964441925.1 uncultured Geothermobacter sp. | reverse complement strand
CAGACAGGTCAATGGCTTGCGCTATTCGCCGGTGACAAGCTCACTGATTCAGGTCCTTGAAACGGTCGGTCTCAGAACAGCTCGTCGACCCGCCGGCAGACGGCATCGGCATCGGGAATGGCGGCTTTCTCCAGATCGCGGTTGTAGGGCATGGGCACATCGGCGCCACCGAGTCGCAGCACCGGCGCATCGAGCTCGTCGAAAGCCAGCTCCATGATCCGGGCCGCAACCTCTCCCCCCCAGCCGCCGGTCAGCCAGCTCTCCTCGACGGTCAGGGCCCGGTGGGTCCGGCGGACGGAAGCGATCACCGTCGCCATGTCCAGGGGATTGAGACAGCGCAGATCGACCACTTCCGCCTCGATACCACGGCGGGCAAGCATCTCCGCCGCCTCGAGACAGACAAAGACCATGCGCGAGACGGCGATCAATGTCAGATCACGGCCCGGCCGCTTGATGTCGGCCTGGCCGAGGGGCACCAGATGCTCCCCTTCCGGCACATCTCCCTTGACGCCATACAGCCCCTCGTGTTCGAGAAAGATCACCGGATCGCGGCAGCGGATGGCGCTTTTCAGCAATCCCTTGGCGTCGGCCGGAACCGAGGGAGCCACCACCCGCAGGCCGGGACAGTGCAGGAAGAGGGACTCGAGGGAATGGGAATGCTGGGCGGCCAGCTGGTTGCCCCCGCCACCGGGTGCCCGGATGACCAGCGGCACCTCGACCTGGCCGCCGAACATGTAACGCACCTTGGCGACATGGTTCATGATCTGGTCGAGGGCCACAATGGCGAAGTTGACGGTCATCAGTTCCGGCACCGGCCGCAGACCGGCCATGGCCGCGCCGCAGGCCAGGCCGACGATGCCGGCCTCGGCGATCGGCGTGTCGAGCACCCGCTTTTCGCCGAAGCGGGCCAGCAGCCCCCGGGTCACCTTGAACGAGCCCTCGTAGAGTCCGACATCCTCCCCGAGAATGAAGACCCGTGGATCACGTTCCATCTCCTCGGCCAGGGCCTGATTCAACGCTTCCCGACAGGTCATCTCAGCCATGTTCCCCCCTCCCTTCGCCCGGCAGGATCACTGCCGGCCAGGGCTCGGCATAGACGTCCCGCCACAGTTCATCGGGCGGCGGGTCCGGACTTTCCTCGGCGAAACGGATCGCCTCGGCCAGCAGCGTTTTCTCCTCGGCGTCGACCGCCGCCAGCGCCTCTTCCGTGGCCAGCCCCCGGTCGATCATCAGCGCCGCCAGCCGCGGAATGGGATCCCGCTCCTGCCAGAGGCGGCGCTCCTGCTCGCTGCGATAGGTGCCTGGATCGGATATCGAGTGGCCACGAAAACGGTAGGTCAAGGCCTCGATATAGGTCGGGCCGCCTCCCTCCCGCGCCCGTTCCACCGCCTCTCTCACCGCCTGCAGCACGGCCAGCACATCCATGCCGTCGACCTTGACGCCCGGCGTCTGGTAGGCACAGCTCTTCTTGTACAGTTCCTCGACGGAACTGGCCCGCCGAACGCTGGTGCCAATGCCATAGCCGTTGTTTTCGCAGACGAAAACCACCGGCACATGATAGAGGGCGGCCATGTTCATCGCTTCGTGAAAGACACCCTGGTTGGTGGCGCCGTCGCCGAAGAGGCAGACCACGACCTGACCCCCCTGCTGGTAGAGAATACTGTAGCCGAGCCCCACCGCCAGCGGCAGATGGCCGCCGACGATACCGTAACCACCCATGAAACGCCGCTCGGCGTCGAACAGATGCATCGAACCGCCCTTGCCGCCACTGCAACCGGTATGGCGGCCGAACAGCTCGGCCATCACCTCGTGCGGCCGGGCCCCACGGGCCAGCAGCAGGCCGTGCTCGCGGTAGGCGCCGATCAGGTAGTCGTCCGCTCGCAGGGCATGGGCCACCCCCACACCGACCGCCTCCTGGCCGCTGTACAGGTGAAGGAAGCCACCCATTCGTCCCTGGCTGTAGAGACGCGGACAGGCCTCCTCGAACAGTCTGATTCGGACCATGTCCCGGTACAGGGCAAACAGCCTGTCTCGCCCGGGCAATCCGTTTTCGTTCGGCTCATTCATCTCCCACCGGCCTTTCCGGTCCCGCAACGTACAGAACCTGGGAAAAGTCTACCAACTGCCCCGGACATGACAAGGGACGCCGGTCAACGGTCGATCATCCCACGGAGCATGATTTTGCAGGAAACGCTGAATCAGGGCTCTGGATAACCTGAATCCGTGGATTTGTGCCGGATGAAGAGCATAAGTGCTTGGCCCGGATGCGGTTTTCAAAAATCCAAGGCGCACCCACAGGTTCGCCGGTGATTTTAGGAAAGCGCTGGCAGGTCATCCGCCTTCATCGCAGATTACGGCGTGATGAAAATGGCTTGCGCTATCCGCCGGCAACAGGCTCACTGATTCGGGGATAAACAAACCGAAAGCCGGGCGACCCGGCCCGGCTTTCGGTGCATCAATTCAGAAGGTAAGGAAATCGAAATTAACCAAGGAAGGTGTTGTTGTTCCTGGCACGGTTGGCGAGAATCGTCG
>CAYTVY010000224.1:1331-2535 GCA_964441925.1 uncultured Geothermobacter sp. | reverse complement strand
CCGGCCAGGAGGGTGTGACATGGCGATGAAACCGGTCGACAAGAGATCCCCGGAGGAGAAGCGCGAGGCCGTCTGGGCCGTCATCAGGCAGATGCGCCAGTTCTGCGTGCGCGATCTGTACATGGAGGTCCGCCTGGGCAAGGAGACCATCCGCGATTACGTTGCCGGCCTGACCGCCGCCGGCTATCTGGAGAAGATCCGCGAGGCGCACCTGAGCCAGCCCGCCCTGTACCGGCTGGTGAAGGATTGCGGCCCCGAGGCGCCCCGGGTGCGCAAGGATGGCACGCCGGTCACCATGGGGCTGGGCCGCGAGCTGATGTGGCGGACGATGCGCATCCTCAAGGAGTTCTCGCCGCAAGAGCTGGCGATCACCGCCAGCATCGAGGGCTGCGAGATCGCCGTCGGAACCGCCAAGGACTACATCCATCACCTGGTCCGGGCCGGCTACCTGGCCGTGTCGCAGCCAGCCAAGCCAGGCACCCAGGCCCGCTACCGCTTTTTGCCCAGCCGCTACACCGGCCCGAAGCCGCCGCAGGTGCAGCGCGTCAAGACCGTGTATGACCCCAACCTGGGCAAGGTGGTCTGGAGCAGCAGGGAGGTGGCGTCATGACCGCGACCGACCGGATGGACCTGCTGCGCGAAAAGGTTGCCGAGCGCGGCCAGGCGCAGGTTGCCCGCGAGCTGGGATACTCGGCCTCCGCCATCAGCCAGGTGCTGAACGACAAGTACCAGGGCAGCCTGGTGCGGCTGCTCGAGCGGGTGGCCGAGGTCTACGGCAGCGAGTCTGTCTCTTGCCCAGTGATGGGCGAGATCCCGCTGGGACGCTGCGCCGAGGAGCGCCGCCGGCCATTCGCCGCCACCAACGCCCAGCGGGTGCGTCAGTGGCGTGCCTGCCAGGCGTGCCCGATGAACCGGAGGTGACCATGAATTTCACCATGGGACTGATCGTCGGACTGGTTTTTGGCGCCCTGATCGGCGTCACCATCATGTGCCTGCTGGTGGTCGCCAAGGAGGCCGATCGCCACATGGAGGAGGACTGAACATGCGCATCAGTGACGAGCAACTCAACCACCTGGCCGACCGCTTTGTCGGTCACCGGGTGCGGCAGATTTTGAAGATCACGTTCGAGCAATATCTGACCAACCCCGACCGGTACGACTGCATGATTGCCGCGTTTGAGCACGGGGCCGGCATCACCATCCAG
>CAYTVY010000224.1:0-1231 GCA_964441925.1 uncultured Geothermobacter sp. | reverse complement strand
ACCGAACTCGAGGAGGTGGCCTGATGGCCCTGCGTATGGGTGTCACTGTGGGAGAGCGGCACTATGCCAACGTCGACGAGGTGCCCGGCTGCGTGCTCGAGCATCCGTTCGTGTTCTGCAGCGATTGCGAGCGGCCCTGCCATGACGGCCGGGTGGTCTGGGTTTCCGGATGCCGGGCGGGAGAGAGGAGACGTCATGTTTGAGGTGAGCGCCATCTGCGAAAGTCCGCGCTGCGGCCGGCACGAGTTCCGGCTGTTGCGTCGCAACGTCACCCGGCGGTCGACCAGCGGAGAGACCTACACCATCGACCATGTGGTCTGCCCCGAGTGCAGCATGTGGGCCCGGGTGGAAAAGATCAGGGAGGTACGAGGATGACAGAGAGGATCGTCAAGCAAATAGACGGAATCGAAACCGTTGGCGGGTTGCGTCAGGCCCTCGAGGAGTACATCGACGACATGCCCATCGGCGACGTCTTTGGCCAGTCTCTGTGCCTGACGTTGGTGGAAGAGAAGGAGACAGGCGAGCGGCATCTGGAAATCGACTGAGCGAAATCCGCAAAATCCGGGGACACGGAACGAAGTCCATGTCCCCGGATTTTACGGATCGTCCGGGGGTGGCGCCCCGGGCCTGACGAGCAGCCACGACGTCAGCTGGAATCCGGGGACACGGAACGAGGTCCATGTCCCCAGATTCCAGCAGCCAGGGGAAGATTGGCCGCCGGGGTTTCACCTCCTGGCCCCGGCGGCGCTTTTTCAAAGGGCAGTGACGAGGGACGCGTGACGGGTGACGAGTAACGCGTGACACCATGCATTGCGGTGATTGCAGATATTTCGGCTTCAAACGGCTCGAACGCTGGTGTCGGCACCCGGCCCACGTTCGGCCGATCAGGCGCTGGGGCAAGAGCTGTCCCGAGCATGTCGCCATCGACGCCAAACCCCTGCCCGGCCGGATGCCTGAATGGCCCGAGCCGGCCAGCCTGGAGGTGACGCATGGGAACGATCCGCTACGCCAGGGTTGAAAACAGCCCCCGCCTGCAGCGAGCCCTTGATCTGCTGCAGGACGGGCAGTGGCACAGCACCCGCGATATCGTCCGCGCCGCCGATGTCTGCGCCGTCAACAGCATCATCACCGAGCTGCGCTGCAACGGCTACGACATCATCACCAGGTGCGTCGGGCGGGGGCGCTACGAGTATCAGCTGGTGATCGACCGCCAGGGGAGGTTGTTCTGATG
>CAYTVY010000223.1:0-2572 GCA_964441925.1 uncultured Geothermobacter sp. | reverse complement strand
CCAAAAATCACCGGCGAACCCATGGGCGCGCCTTGGATTTTTGCAAACCGCATTCAGGCCAGGCGCCTGCACTCTTCATCCGGCACAAACCCGCTGATTCAGGTTGAAAGCCGTTTCTGTCTCGATGTCGTTTGGTGGAAATGAAAATCGATTTCGGAACATACGGGAAACGGCGGCGGCTGTCAAGGGAAAATGAAAAGCGTTTTCAGTACAAAACAAGACGTGCCGGCCGGGCGGTTGCGGGTTGCCGGCGGGATGGGGGGAGACGGGAGGGTTTAACGGGGCATGAATTTCAGCCGCCAGCCGTGGTCGGCCATGCAGTGCTCGAGGTCGGTGTTGCCCCAGCCCCCGAAATCGCGGCCGGATACCACTTCGTCCGGCGGGCCGTTGCCGGTCATTTCGGCGGCGTAGGTTTCGCAGCGGACGAGGTCATCCTGCAGGGCGGGCCGGTCCTGGGGCGAAGCCGGCTGCCACGTCCAGCTGCCATAGGGCTGGCAACCGGAAAGGAGCAGGGTGCCGGCGGCGGCCATGGCGATGACCAGCCGTCTATTTCGGAATGAACTGCTGCCGCCAGCCGCGCTGTTCCATGCACCATTCGAAGTCGAAATCCCCCCAGGCGCCGAAGGGGCGGATGAACGCGTTGGCTTCGAGGATGTCGTCCAGCTGGCTTTCGTAGAAGATTTCGCAGTCCCAGATGTCTTCCGCAAGGCTCTGTTCTCCTGTATGGCGTTCTGTCGGCCGCCACTCCCAGGTGCCGGGCTGAAAGGTGCAGCCGACGAGCAGGACGATGGTCAGAAGCAGAATGCCGCGCATGGTGGACTCCACGGTTCTTCCGGCTTCGGTGTCAACCGGTTTGCCGGGGCCGGAAGGTCGTATCGCCGACGGCGGTTCCGGCCGCCGGTCTTTTCAGTCTATCGCAGCACGGGCCGGTACGAAAGGGGCCGCCTGTCGCCGGACAGGCGGCCGCAGGGAGCCGACAGGTTCAGTCCTTTGGACCGCTGGCGTGCTGGAGCAGCAGATAGGGGCGGCCGCCGGCGTTTTCCTTGTCGTTGAGCAGCAGCAGCACATCGCTGCCGTCGCTGTCCGCGCCCAGCGCAAAGTCGATGATGAAGGCCTCGACGGGAGGGAACGGATAGTCGAGCACCAGGTCGCCGTCGTCGAGGCTGATGCGGGCGATACGGTCCTCGCCGCCCGGCCGGCCGATGAGAAAGGTGCCGGAGGAGCGGCCGCGGTGAATGGTGTACATGGCGTCATCGGCGTGGTGGACGAGGCGTGGCGGCAGGGAAACGTAGGTTTCCAGAACCTTGTCCTCTTTTTCGAATCCGGAACGGAATTCGGGGTCTTTCAGCTGGACGGCGACCTCGGCCACCTGGAAGTTGCCGAAGTTTTCCAGCAGGGTGCCTCCGGGAAGCGGCTCTCCCGACATCCTGTCCAGCAGGGTCAGGGTGCCCGCCTTGGTCCAGGCCAGGCCGCTGTTGCCGGTCCAGGGGGTCAGGGCGAAGATGTTGCGTCGTCCCCAGGGGAGGGGCGGGCCGGCCGTGGCCCGCTCCTGCTGCAACTGCAGTTTGCGGACCGGGCCGGCAAAGGGCCTGTAGGGGCCGCGGTGCTGAATGACCCCCAGCGCGGGCAGCAGGCGGATGTAACCGCGCTGCAGGGACAACGGTGTCAGCCGGCCGTCGTGAAACCTGAACAGTTGGGACCAGATCTGGCTGTTGGTGCCGTCATAGATGCTGTGAATGTCCTCGGCCCAGACGGCCGCCAGTTCCGGGGCGCCGTCGCCGTCGATGTCTCCCCGGCTGAGAGCGAGCGGCCGGAGAGCCTTTTTCGGCGGGACGACGAGCGAGCGGCGCTGCAGCTGCCTGTCGCGCAGCCGATAGAGACGGATCCCTTCTTCCGCCAACAGGGCCAGATCGCCGTTCTTCTCATCCAGCCACACCAGGGCGGTCGGCTTCCCTTCCAGGGGCAGGGGGGCATGGCGGCGGAGGTGGCGTGTTTTCGTCGCTGCGACCGGTGTCACCGGCCGTTTTGCCGGGGCGGCCGATGGTTGGGGGGCGGAGGGCGGCGGAGGCGCCGTCGCCCTCCGGCTGCCGGCCGTTGCGGCCGGCAGCCGTTCCATGGCGATGATCGCATCGTCGGCGGCCCGCTTCAGCACGATCAGGGGGGCCGGTTGCCGGCGGATTTCGGCCCGCAGGCCGGCCTTGCCGGCCGTTTCGGGCGAAGTGCTGACGGCGAAGCCGTGGCGCAGAAAGATTTCGACCAGGGGCAGAAGTTCCGGTGATGCCAGGGGGTCCTGGCCGTCGGCGGCCAGCTGCACCTCCCGGGCGCCCTGCCAGCTCTCCAGGGCTTTTTCCAGGGCGGGCAGGGAGGCGGCGAACGGTTGGCCGGCCTGCAGCAGGACGAGCAGCAGGCCGGGGACGAGGCAGGCGAGCGCTTTTCTCATGTCGGTCCTCCGGCGGGGTGGCGGTTGGGTTGCATCCAGAATCCTGAATCAGTGGGTTTGTGCCGGATGAAGAGTGCAAGCGCTTGGCCTGAATGCGGTTTTCAAAAATCTAAGGCGCACCCATAGGTTCGC
>CAYTVY010000222.1:0-2652 GCA_964441925.1 uncultured Geothermobacter sp. | reverse complement strand
TGCTTGCCGACCTTGAACAGACCGACCTTTCCCCGCAGCAGCTTGACCCACTTTTCCGCCTCGTCGAAGGAATCGACATCCATGGCGAAGGCCAGGTGTCGGCTGACGTTCTCTTTCATCCGTTCCTCCCCACCAGTTCCCGGACGCGCCGGGCGATCTCCTGCACCCGCGCAACCAGCTCGGCCGAATCCTCGCCGGGCAGATCGCGGCGCGCCACCATGGTTTCCATGTACAGCAGTTCGTTGAGCGCCTCCACCAGCAGCCGGTCGCGGTCGTCCTCTTCCAGTCCGGCCAGGTTGGCCGCCAGCCGGGCGGCATCGAGCGTTCCGTCCTGCCGCAGGGCGACGTCCTTGAAGACATAGGAGTAGGGCTGGGGCAGATCGCGCAGAAACTGCCGGATCTCGGAGACGAACCGCGGGCTGTAGCGGATGATGCGGGCATGGAGGGCCGCCAGGGCCGCGTTGTAGAGCCGGATCAGCTCACCGGTGCGGCCAGCGACTTCGATCTGCGGCGGACGCTCCATGCGCACCCTCTTCTTCTCGATCAACTGAAACAGCACCTTCAGACCGTCGAACTCGCCAAGTCCCGACTGGCGCAGAATCTCCCGCGCCTCAGCGGCCGGCCCCTGCGCAATACGCTCGAGCAGCCGCAACTCGGCCGGAGACAGATCCCCCCCTTCTTCTTCCGTCGCCACCGGGTGATCGTCGAGCGAGCCGATCACCTCCATGAACAGGCCGCGCTCGTCGATGCGGCGCAGCGCCTCCATGATCAGATTCTGGGTGTTCATGGCGAGATTGACCACCGGCGTCCCGTCGAAAAAACGGGCGGAAAAGGAAAAACTGCCTTCGCTGAAGGTGAACAGATCGTAAACGATGGTTTCGGTCTGACAACGTAATGCCTGCCACAGATCCTTGGGCGTCACCGCCTTGCGTTCGACCAGAATCTTGCCGATGGGGCTCCTGCTGGTGGCGAACTCGCGAGCCCGCCCGAGCGTCTCCCGGTCGACCTTGCCCAGATTGAAGAGAATCTCGCCGAGATCCTCCTCGGGAAAGGTGCTGCCGGCGCTGACGATTTCCCCCTCCCGAAAATAAAGGGTCTTCTCGCCCCCCGGCAGGGCAAAGCGCAGAATGCCCGTCTTGCGAAACATGTTGAGGAAGGAGAGCAGATCTGGCAGGGTGATTTCACCCAGCGTCCCGGCCAGGCAGACCTTCTCGTCCTGCACCGTCAGCAGCAGGTGGTCGGCGGCGCAGGACGCCACCTCCAGCGTCTGGTTGCGCAACCGGCGCACGACGGCGGCCGGCAGATTAACACGCCCGTGGCTACTGACGGTCAGTCCGGACATGACCGGAACCTAGTCGACGGCGGCGCTCATCGCCGACCGCACCTGTTCGACCACCCGGTCGGCCATCTCGACCACCGGATGCAGGCTGCGCTCACCGCTGCGCCGCTGCTGCAGCTCGAGCCGACCTTCCTTCAGGCCGCGGGAACCGACGGTCACCCGCAGCGGGATACCGATCAGGTCGGCGTCCTTGAACTTGCTGCCGGGCCGCTCGTCCCGGTCGTCGAGCAACACCTCGATATCCCGGTCGAGCAGCTCGCGGTAGAGCGTCTCGCCCGCTTCGCGGACTGCCTCGTCCTTCGGGTTGACCAGGGTGATCAGCGCCTGGAAGGGCGCAATCGGCATCGGCCAGATGATGCCGTTGGCGTCGTGGTTCTGCTCGATGGCGGCGGCGACGGTGCGGCCGATGCCGATGCCGTAGCAGCCCATCACCAGGGTCCGCTCCCGGCCCTGCTCGTCGAGAACCGTGGCCTGCATGCTCTCGGAGTACTTGGTTCCCAGCTTGAAGACGTGCCCCACCTCGATGCCGCGCCAGGCTTCCAGCCGGCCGTCACAGCGCGGACAGGGGTCCCCGGCTCCGGCCTGACGCAGGTCGGCGAAACGGCTCACCTCGAAATCGCGGCCGTGGTTGACCCCGGTGTAATGGGCATCCTTCGCGTTGGCACCGACGACGTAATCGGCCATCGCCTGCACCTCCAGATCGGCCAGCACCGGGATGCCCAGCCCGACCGGACCGGCAAATCCGGCCGGCGCGCCGGTCGCCTGCAGCACCCTTTCGTCGGACGCCAGCTCCACCCAGTCGGCGTCGAGCAGGTTGCCCACCTTCACCAGGTTCAGCTCGCGGTCGCCGCGCAGCAGCACCGCTACCAGCTCGCCCTTGTCGGTTTCGACAATCAGGGTCTTGACCAGCTTCTCGGCCGGCACTCCGAGAAAATCGGCCACCTCGGCGATGCTCCTTTGGCCCGGCGTGGCGACCTTCGTCAGTTCGGCCGCCGGTACCGGGGCCGGCGCGTCGAAGCGGATCTCGGCCTTCTCGACGTTGGCGGCGTACTCGCAGCGGTCGCAGGAGACGATGGCGTCCTCGCCGGAATCGGCCAGCACCATGAACTCGTGGGAGAAGGACCCGCCGATCGCCCCCGAGTCGGCTTCCACGGCCCGGAACTTCAGGCCGCAGCGGGCGAAGATGCGCCGGTAGGCCTGGTACATCCTCTCGTAGGCGGCATCCGCCCCGGCGTCGTCCAGATCGAAGGAGTAGGCATCCTTCATGATGAACTCGCGGCCGCGCATCAGCCCGAAGCGGGGCCGGATCTCGT
>CAYTVY010000221.1:0-2666 GCA_964441925.1 uncultured Geothermobacter sp. | reverse complement strand
GCAAGTACACCCTGCGTCGGGGCGATGTCCGGGTTGCCTGGAAGCTTCCCGGGGATGAACAGGAAAACTAAAGCAGTTTCAAGGATATTTCACTATTTGCGGATAACCGTTTATGCGGATTCATTCCGCAGGAACCGAGCGGAACGAAACAGAGAATGACCTTCAGCTGCAAGAATTTCGATCACGACAGCGGCACCTGCCGCAAGCTGGGAGGAGAATGCATTCCCGGCCGGCCGGGGTGTGTCCTGGACGGGCAGGTCGCCCTGAGTGACGAGTTGCGGCAGCGGCTGCGCGAGTTCGAGGCACGGCAATCCCCGTCCCGCACGTCCCGCAAAAGCGAGGAATGACCATGGGGCGTTTTCTCGACGGAATCCCCTGGTCCGCCCTGCTCATCGCCGCCCTGCTGCTCGGGCTGGCACCCTTCTCACCCGAACCGCACCTGCGGGAAAAGCTGCGGCTGCTGGCCGCCGGCCGGCTGCAGCGGGGCATCGACATCTTCGACCTGTTCTTTCACGCCGCCCCGGCCGTCCTGCTGGCCTTGAAGCTGGCCCGACTCAGAACGTAGCAGCTCACCTGAATCAGTGGGTTTGTGCCGGATGAAGAGTGTAAGCGCTTGGCCTGAATGCGGTTTTCAAAAATCTGAGGCACACCCTTAGGTTCGCCGGTGATTTTTGAGAAACGCAGGCAGGTCAATGGCTTGCGCTATTCGCCGGTGACAAGCTCACTGATTCAGGGCTCAGTCAAGATCGCCGGTCAAACGCTGCAGGGCCAGAATCTTCGGATTCAGCCCGGCAACGATCCGCACGATTTCCTTCAGGCCGTCGGCGTCGACATCGGCCTCTTCCTCGCCCTGCTGGAACCAGGAATGCCCCTTCGGCAGCCGGCAGGGAGTCTGGCCTTCGAGCAGGGTGACATCGACCAGGTCGTTCACCCGGCCGCTCGCCTCCCAGGGATCGCGGTAGTTGTACTGCCGGGCGACCACGTGCAGGCCGAGACCGTTGGCGAACTGCGCCCGCACCTCGAACGAGAATTCGCGCGGAGATCCGTAGTTTTCGGTGCGGCCGCCGCGCGAGGCCACCCGCGCCCCGGCCTGCTCGAACAGTTGTCTCACCGATTCCTCGGTCATCGCTTGACTCTGCTGCATCCCGTACACCTCGTATTCGTTGGCACCTGAATCAGTTGAGTTTCTGTTGGATGGAGAGTGCACGTGCTTGGTCTGCATGAGATTTCAAAAAATCTGAAGCGCACCCACAGGTTCGCTGGTGATTTTTGGGAACCTCAGGCAGATCAATGACGTGTGCTATCCGCCGACAAGGAGCTCACTGATTCAGGTCTTATTCGTCGAGCCGCAGTTCCACGCCCCAGTCCGCCGGCCGCCGGCCGTCGGCGGTCAGGACCCAGAGCGTGGGGAAGTCCATCCGCTGTGGCGCTTCGCCGTAGCCGTCGGTCAGGTAGATGACGGCGGCCGGCGGCGGTCGCATCGACCGGCCGTATTCGAAGACCGGCCGCAGGTCGGTGAACCCGCCGCCATGATAGACCTCGCGGACCGCCCGGTTGCTGTTGAACGTACGAATCTGCTGAATCCGGCTGCCACTGTAAAGAACGGTCAGATGGCTGTCGGCACTCCGGGCGATGCGCAGCAGCTCGCGGGCAAAGGCCTCGCGCAGCTGAGGTTTCATCGTCGAATCGGAGACATCGACCCCGATCAGCAGGTTGAGGCGCCGCCGCTTGCGCTGTCCCGGCGTGGCGTGGGCGAACCGGCGGTTCTCCCGCTTCCAGGTGCTGGTGCGGCCGGTGCGGCCGGCCGTGGCAATGAACTGACGCAACAGGTCCCGCCAGGGGATGGCCGGCGGCGCCAGGAATCCCTCGACCAGGGGAACCAGCCCGTCCGGAACCGTGCCGTCACTTTCCCGGTGCGCCTCCCGCACCAGCTGCCGGACCGCCTCTTCGGCCAGGCGCCGGGGAGTGCCGTCGGCCTCGCTCCAGACACGATGATCGTCGAGCCGGTCCCGCTCGGTGGCGGCCCGCTCCAGCTCGGTGCGGCCATCACCGGCACCACGATCCGGGCGGCCCTTCTCCGCCCGCCGCTCGTCGCCCGTTCCCTCGCCCTGCTGGCTGCCCAGTCCGAACCGGCGGCGCAGCAGCTGGGCGTACTCCTCGGCCGCCAGCCCCTCGGGCAGGTCCCAGTCCGCCGGCCGGGCAACCGGCTCCGGCAGGTGCGCGATGCCCGGATTGATGGCCAGATCACTGGCCAGATCCCAGACCTGGGGATGGCATCCCCGGCCACGCACCGGATGCAGGTGCAACAGATGATGCAGCAGATGTTCGAGCAGGGCCTCCTGCACGCGGGGCGGAAAACGTCGCAAGGCTTCTTCACCGCAGACCAGCACCGGCGTGCCACCCCGCAGGGTGATGCCGAGCACCTCGCCGGCCACCTGTTGCCGGTCGCAGCCCAGCAGCAGGTGACCGTAGAAGGGCGCCCTTTTCAGCAGGCGGATGATGGTGTTCTGAAGGATTTCCATTCTGAAAATGTCAATGTTCCGTGCTCAGCCTCACCGGTCTCTTCGTGGCTTAGTCCTGAATCAGTGAGCTTGTTGCCGGCGAATAACGAAAATCATTGACCTGCCTGTGCTTCCCAAAAATCACCGGCGAACCTATGGGTGCGC
>CAYTVY010000220.1:0-2701 GCA_964441925.1 uncultured Geothermobacter sp. | reverse complement strand
CGGATGCGCTCCAGGCTCTGCCTGAGCACCGCCAGCTTCTCCTCGGCCTGGGCCAGCTTGCCGCGGTCCTTTTCCAGCACGTGCGCCGGGGCGTTGGCGACGAACTTCTCGTTCGAGAGCTTCTTGCGGAAGAAATCGACATCCTTCTGCACTTTGGCGATCTCCTTGCTCAGGCGCTTCTCCTCTTCGGCGATGTCGATCAGGCCGGCCAGGGGGACGAGAATCTCCACCGGGCCGGCGACCTGGGTCGCCGATTTCTCCGGCCGCTCGATGCCAACGCCGAAACGCAGTTCGTCGACCCGCGCCAGCGAACGGATGTAGGCATGTCCCTCGGCCACCACGGCGGCCGCCGCCTCGTCCCGGCAGTCGAGCGTCACGCTGATGCGCCGGCTGGGGGCGATGTCCATCTCGCCGCGGATGTTGCGAATGCCGCGGATGATCTCCATCACCTGCTCCATGCGCCCGGCCAGGGCCGGGTCGGCCTCCAGCCCGGCACCGTCCGGATAGGCGGCCTGCATCAGGTAGCGGCAGGGCCGCTGGCCGGGCAGCGCCTGCCAGATCTCCTCGGTGATGAAGGGCATGAAGGGATGCAGCAGCCGCAGCAGCTGTTCGAGCACCGTGTAGAGCACCGTCTGCACCCGCCGGCGAGCGACGGCATCCTCGCCGTAGAGCTCGTCCTTCACCAGCTCGACATACCAGTCGCAGAACTGGTGCCAGGTGAAGGCGTAGAGACTGCCGGCGGCGTCGTTGAACTTGTACTCGGCCAGGGCCTGGCCGGTGGCCGCAGCCGTCTCCTTCAGCCGGGTGAGAATCCACTGGTCGGCCGGCGACAGCTCGAGACCGTCGAGACTGCAGGCCGCGGGATCGAAGTCCTCGAGGTTCATCAGGGCAAACCGGCTGACGTTCCACAGCTTGTTGGTGAAGTTGCGGTAGCCGGCGATGCGGTCGGTCGAGAGTTTGATGTCCCGTCCCATGGCGGCGAAGGCGGCCAGGGTGAAGCGGAAGGCGTCTGTGCCGTATTCCTCGATCACCGTCAGGGGATCGATGACATTGCCCCTGCTCTTGCTCATCTTCTGCCCCTGGGCGTCCCGGACCAGGGCGTGGATGTAGACGTCCCGGAAAGGCACCTCGCCCATGAATTTCAGGCCCATCATCATCATGCGGGCGACCCAGAAGAAGAGGATGTCGAAACCGGTCACCAGGCAGGAGGTCGGATAGAACTTGGCCAGGGTCGCGGTCTGCTCCGGCCAGCCCATGGTCGAGAAGGGCCACAGCGCCGAGGAGAACCAGGTATCGAGCACGTCGGTCTCGCGCCGGATGTTGCCGCTGCCGCAGTGGGCGCAGGTTTCGGCGTCCTGGCGGGAGACGGTGATCCGGTCACAGTCGTCGCAGAACCAGGCCGGAATCTGGTGCCCCCACCAGATCTGCCGGCTGATGCACCAGTCCTGGATGTTGCGCATCCACTCGAAGTAGGTCTTGGTCCAGTGCTCGGGGACGATGCGGGTGCGGCCGTCCTCGACCGCCCTGATCGCCTCCTCGGCCAGGGGCCCGACCTTGACGTACCACTGCTTGGAGAGCCAGGGCTCGATCACCGAGCGGCAGCGGTAGCACTCGCCGACGGCGTTGGCGTGCTCTTCCGTCTTCTCCAGCAGTCCCCGTGCCTCGAGATCGGCCAGCACCTTCTCGCGGGCGGCGAACCGCTCCAGCCCCTGGTAGGGGCCGCCGTTCTCGTTGACCACCGCCGAGGCGTCGAAGATGTTGATCTGTTCGAGGTTGTGCCGCTTGCCGACCTCGAAGTCGTTGAAATCATGGGCCGGGGTGATCTTGACCACGCCGGTGCCGAATTCCCGGTCGACATAGGCGTCGGCAATGATCGGAATCTCGCGGTCGACCAGCGGCAGCAGGACTTTCCCACCGACCAGATCGGCATAGCGCTCGTCTTCGGGATGCACGGCCACGGCGGTATCGCCGAGCATGGTTTCCGGCCGGGTGGTGGCGACCACCAGGTGCCGGTCACTGCCGACCACCGGATAGCGCAGGTGCCAGAGATGCCCCTTGCGTTCCTCGTGCTCGACCTCGAGATCGGACAGGGCGGTGTGGCAGCGGGGACACCAGTTGATCAGCCGGTTGGCGCGGTAGATCAGTCCCTGCTCGTAGAGACTGACGAAGACCTCGCGCACCGCCCGGGAGAGCCCCTCGTCCATGGTGAAACGCTCGCGGCGCCAGTCGCACGAGGCACCGAGACGCTTGAGCTGGTTGATGATCTGCCCCCCCGACTCCTCGCGCCACTGCCAGACCCGCTCGACGAATTTTTCGCGCCCGAGGTCGTGCCGGTCGACCCCCTCGGCGGCGAGCTGTTTTTCGACCACGTTCTGGGTGGCGATGCCGGCATGGTCGGTGCCCGGCATCCAGAGCACCTCGTGACCGGTCATCCGCTTCCAGCGGCAGAGAATGTCCTGCAGGGTATTGTTCAGGGCGTGCCCCATGTGCAACACGCCGGTGACGTTCGGCGGGGGGATGACGATGGAATAATGGGGGCGCGACGCCTGCTCGTCGGCCTCAAAACAGCCGTCCTCCTCCCATCGCCGGTACCATTTCAGCTCGACATCGCGGGGCTCGTAACCCTTGGGCAATCCTTTGTCCATCTCTCTGTACGCCTCTCGGAAAGGTTCGCGGCCCGGCCGCCTCTTGCAAAAGTCGT
>CAYTVY010000219.1:1412-2710 GCA_964441925.1 uncultured Geothermobacter sp. | reverse complement strand
CACGCGTCACGGCTCCCTCTTCCTCCGTCACGCGTCACGCGTCACCCGTCACGGCCCCTTACGGCCTCTACCACTTTTCCAACGCCGGCCAATGCAGCTGGTATGAATTCGCCCGGGAGATCGTTGCCCAGGCGCGGCGTGCCGGCGAAAAGCTGAAAGTGCGGGAAATCCGGCCGATCCGCAGCGAGGAGTATCCACGGCCGGCGCCCCGCCCGGCCTACTCGGTGCTGTCGAAAGAGAAGTACCGGCAGGTCACCGGCGCCGAGGTTCCCGACTGGCGGCAGAGCCTGCAGGCCTATTTCCATGAACGAACGTCGACCTGACACACGTCACGATTTCAGGCTGGAAGGCTGGACGCTGGACGCGTCACGGAATTTCCCCCGTCCCTCGTCCCCCGTCCCTCGTCTCTAACAAAAGAGGTTATCGCACATGTCCGGAGTGAAAAAGGGTATCGTTCTCGCCGGCGGGGCCGGCACCCGGCTCTACCCGCTGACCCTGGTGGCCAGCAAGCAGCTGATGCCGGTCTACGACAAGCCGATGATCTACTATCCGATCTCGACCCTGATGCGGGCCGGGGTGCGGGACATCCTGCTGATTTCCACCCCGCAGGACATCCCCCGTTTCGAGAGCCTGCTGGGTGACGGGCGTCAGTGGGGCATTTCGATCCAGTACGCCGTGCAGCCCGAACCGAAGGGAATCGCCCAGGCGTTCCAGATCGGCGCCGATTTCATCGCCGGCGACAACGTCAGCCTGATTCTCGGCGACAACATCTTCTACGGGCGCATGGGCCTGGAGCGGATCTTCGCCGAATTTGCCGAAGGCGCACTGATCTTCGGTTACCCGGTGGTCGACCCCGAGCGCTACGGGGTGGTGGAATTCGACACCGCGGGCCGCGCCATCGGCATCGAGGAGAAACCGGCCAACCCCAAGTCGCACTATGCCGTCCCCGGACTCTACGTCTACGACCGCCGGGTGGTCGAGCTGGCCGCCACCCTCAAACCCTCGGCCCGGGGCGAGCTGGAGATCACTGACCTCAACCTGGCCTACCTCGAGCAGGGGCTGCTGCGGGTCGAGAAGCTGGAACGGGGGATCGCCTGGCTCGACACCGGCACCCACCAGAGCCTGCTCGAGGCGAGCCACTTCATCGGCACCCTCGAAGCCCGCCAGGGGCTGAAGATCGCCTGCCTCGAGGAAGTGGCGCTGAGCAAGGGCTACATCAGCCGGGACGAGTTCGCGCGGCTGCTGGAGAAGGTACCGAAATCGAGTTATCGAAGTTATTTGGAGAAAGTGATGAGGGA
>CAYTVY010000219.1:0-1312 GCA_964441925.1 uncultured Geothermobacter sp. | reverse complement strand
CGTCACTCGTCACTGGTATTAACCATGAAAATCACACCAACCGAAATACCAGACGTATTGCTGATCGAGCCGCAGGTGTTCGGCGATGCCCGGGGGTTTTTTCTCGAATCCTTCAACCAGCGGCGCTGGGAGGAGATGACGGGGTTGCGGACGGTGTTCGTGCAGGACAACCATTCGCGCTCGGTCCGGGGCGTGCTGCGCGGCCTGCACTACCAGCTGCCGCCGGCCGAACAGGGCAAGCTGGTGCGCTGCGTGGCCGGCCGGATCTTCGATGTCGCGGTCGATATCCGCAGGGATTCCCCCACCTTCGGCCGCTGGGTGGGGCGCTACCTGTCGGCGGACAACTTCCGCCAGCTCTGGGTCCCGCCCGGTTTCGCCCACGGTTTCCTGGTGGTTTCCGAACGGGCCGAGGTGCTCTACAAGACCACGGCCTACTACGCGCCGGAACATGACCGTTCCATCCGCTGGGACGACCCGGATCTGGCCATCGACTGGCCGCTGGAGGGGGGGCCGAAACTGTCGGACAAGGACCGCAACGCCCCCCTGCTGGCCGGGGCGGAGTTGCCCTGATGCAGCTGGAGACCCGTACCCGCTCGGTGCTCAAGGCGGTCTCCTGGCGGACCCTGGCGACCCTGACCACGGCGCTGATCGTCTTTCTCTTCACCGGCCGGGTGGCGCTGGCCCTGACCGTCGGCGTGCTCGAGGTCTTCGCCAAGATGGCGCTCTATTTCTTTCACGAGCGGCTCTGGCAGAAGATCCGCTTCGGCCGGCGCGACGTGCCCTCTTTCGTCGTCTGGTTCACCGGGCTGCCCGCCTCCGGCAAGAAGGAGGTGGCCGACCGGCTCTACCGGCGGCTCGCCGGCACCGGCATCAAGGTGGAGCGGCTCGACAGCCACGATGTGCGGCACCTCTTTCCCAAGCTCGGGTTCACCCCCGAGGAGGTCGACCGGCACGTCAAGCGGGCCGGGCATCTCTGTTCGATGCTGGAGAAGAACGGGGTCAGTGTCGTCGCCTCCTTCGTCTCTCCCTACCGGGAGGGACGCCGGTTCGCCCGGTCGCTGGCGACCAACTTCGTCGAGGTCTACATGAAGAGCACCGTCGAGGCCTGCGAGCGCCGCGACCGCAAGGGACACTACGCCAGGGCACGGCGCGGGGAGTACCGGTTCTTCCCCGGGGTCGACGTCACCTACGAGGAGCCGGAAAGCGCCGAGATCGTCATCGAGATCGACCATATGACAGCGGACGAGGCCGCAGACCGGATCTACGGCTATCTGCGACGGAAATATCTCAATGGCATTTAGGGAAAAGCGGC
>CAYTVY010000218.1:0-2745 GCA_964441925.1 uncultured Geothermobacter sp. | reverse complement strand
CCCACGGTCCGAACGGCAGGGTGAACTCACTCCGGCGTTGCCCGGCCCAGCAGCTCCATCAGGTGCCGTACCTGCTGCGGCAGGCCGGCCTGTTTGACGCCCCAGGCGAGCTGCAGCTGGCAGCCGGGGTTGGCGGTGACCAGGCAGTCGGCACCGGTGGCCCGGATGTTGTTCAGCTTGCGGTCGAGCACCCGGCGGCTTTGTTCGGTGAATTTCAGGCCCCAGGTGGCGGCGGAGCCGCAGCACCAGCTGGCCTCGTCCATCTCGCGCAGCTCGACGCCGGGAATGGCCGCGAGCAGCTGGCGCGGCTGCCGCGAGACGCCCTGGGCGTGGCAGAGGTGGCAGGGTTCGTGGTAGGTGACGCTGGTCCTGACCTCCTTGAGATCTTCGGTGCGCAGTCCGACCTCGGCGAGAAATTCGCTGATGTCGCGGACTTTGGCGCGGAATTTCCGCAGCCGGGCCTGGTCGGCGTGGTCTTCGAGCAGTTCCCCGTATTCCTTCAGCGAGGCGCCGCAGCCGGCGCAGTCGGTGACAATGCCGTCGACATCCAGATCGAGCAACAGGTCGAGATTGAAGGCGGCCAGCTGCCGGGCGGTTGCCCGGTCGCCTTCGGCCAGGTGCGGCGCGCCGCAGCACCTGGCCGCCTTCGGAGTGATGACGTCGAAGCCCTGGTGCGCCAGCACCCGGACCGTCTGCCGGGAGACTTCCGGATAGAGCAGGGACATGACGCAGCCGAGAAAGAACGCCACCCGGCCGCGTTTTTCGCCCCGGGCCGGGGTCAGCTCCGGCAGGCGGGGACGCAGCGGCGCCGCGAGCTTTGGCAGCATCCCCTCGGCCTTTGCCAGCCAGTCGGGACCGAGCTTCAGCAGTCCGGAGTGGCGCACCAGCCACTGGATGCCGAGCCGCTGGTAGAGCCGCGCCGGCAGCATCGAGGTTTCCAGGGCCCCGGGCGAGGGGAGCATCTTCTCCAGGATGAACGCTCGGAACGCCTTGCCGGCATGTCCCGACGGGAACCGCCGCCGGGCCTGGCTGCGGCAGATCTCCATCACCTCGCCGGCCCTGACCCCGGACGGGCAGGCGCTGGTGCAGGCGCGGCAGTCGAGGCAGAAGAAGCTCTCATCCCTGAGGACGTCGCCGAAGTCGAGCCGGCCGTCGTGCACCGCCCGCGCCAGGGCGACCCGGCCGCGCGGGCTGGACCGCTCCCGCCCGGTCAGGGCGTAGGTCGGGCAGCTCGGCAGGCAGAAGCCGCAGCGCATGCACTGCAGCACCGCTTCGTAGCTCGGTGCATCGCCGGGGGCGAAGTTGCTGTTGTTCGTATCACTCATGGCTGTCCATGCTGGTTCCTCGCGCAGACGCAAAAGAACACAGAGCTGACTGTACTTTGAGGTGTCCTCCGCGTCTCCGCGCCGTTGCGCGAGGCAAAGAACCGATTCAGTCCGTGATGATCTTCCCCGGATTCAGCATCCCCCGCGGATCGAAGCTGTTCTTGATCCGCCGCATCACGGCGATGCCGGCCGGGCCGATCTGCCGGGCCAGGTAGTCGCGCTTGGCGACGCCGATGCCGTGTTCGCCGGAGACGGTGCCGCCCCAGGCAAGAACCCTGTCGTACAGTTCGGCGAAAAAGGCGTGGGCGCGCTCCATCTCTTCCCGGTTGCGTTCGTCGCAGAGCACGGTCGGATGCAGGTTGCCGTCGCCGGCGTGCCCGAAGGTGCCGACGTTCAGCCGGTACTTGGCGGCCAGGCGCTCGATCTCGGCAAAGGTGTCGGCCAGCTTCGAACGGGGTACGGTGGCATCCTCGAGCAGGGTGGTCGGCGACTTGCGCGCCAGGGCCGACAGGGCGGTGCGCCGGGCGGCGGCCAGTGAGGCGGCCTCGTCGGCGTCGGCCGCCTGCTTGATTTCGGTGGCGCCGACCTGCGCGAGCACCGCGCGCACCGCCGCCGCCTCCTCCTCGACCACTGCCGGATGGCCGTCGACCTCGATCAGCAGCAGCGCCGCCATGTCGCGCGGCAGGCCGATGCCGGCGAAATCCTCGACGCAGCCGATGGTCGCCCGGTCCATGATCTCGAGGGTCGCGGGGATGATCCGGGCGGCGATGATCTGAGCCACCGCCTCGCCGGCTTTCGGCATGGTGTCGAACCAGGCGAGCAGGGTCTTTTTGGCCTGCGGCGGCGGAATCAGGCGGACGGTGATCTCGCTGATGATCCCCAGGGTTCCCTCGGAGCCGACCAGCAGGTCCTTGAAGGCGTAGCCGGCGACATCCTTGACGTTCTTGCCGCCGGTGCCGATCACGCTGCCGTCGGGCAGTACACACTGCAGGGCCATGACGTAATCGCGGGTCACGCCGTACTTCAGGCCGCGCAGGCCGCCGGCGTTCTCCATCACGTTGCCGCCGAGGGTGGAGATCTTCTGCGAGCCGGGGTCGGGCGGATAGAACAGGCCCCTGGCCGCCACGGCGTTGAACAGGTCGAGGGTGATCACACCCGGCTCGACGGTGGCGGTGAGGTTGGCCTCGTCGATCTCCAGAATCCGGTTCATCCGGGTCAGACAGAGGACCATGCCACCGGCCACCGGTACCGAGCCGCCCGACAGGCCGGTGCCGCTGCCGCGGGGGATGACGGGCAGCCCTTCGTCGCGGGCCACCTCAAGGGCGAAGATGAGCTCCTCGAGCCGGGTCGGGTAGACCACGACGTCGGGCCGGCCGGCAAGTTGCGGGGTTGCGTCGTAGCCGAGGGTCAGCAGGTCCTC
>CAYTVY010000217.1:0-2749 GCA_964441925.1 uncultured Geothermobacter sp. | reverse complement strand
TTCGCCGGTGACAAGCTCACGGATTCAGGTTGAACAAAGCCCTTGACCCGGTACCATGGTACCGTTGCTAGACTGGATTCAACAGGGAGAACAGCATGGAAAAGCTCACCATCGGCCAACTGGCCCGGCTGTCAGGCGTCGGAGTGGAAACCATCAAGTTTTACCAGCGGCGCGGACTGATCGAGCAGCCGCCTCGCCCCGAATCAGGCTTCCGGACCTACCCGCCCGAAACGGTCCGCCAGGTGCGTTTCATCCGCCGCGCCAAGGATCTCGGCTTTTCCCTGCAGGAGATCGGCGAACTGCTCGACCTGCGCCTGACCACCGGGACCGATTGCGGCGCCATCAGGGAACGGGCCGAAGCCAAGATTGCCGACATCAGGCGAAAACGTCAGGATCTGGAACGAATGGAGGCGGTTCTCAGGCAACTGACCGCCAGCTGCCGGGGGCAGGGACCACTCGACGACTGTCCGATCCTGGGAGCCCTTGATGATGAGGAGAAGATGCCCCATGAAGAAACTGCAACGAGATATCAGCTCCGGGCATCCCGCTGACCGGCGCGGCCGCTGGAACCGGGCCATGGGCGTGAGTGCCGCCCTGCTCGGCGCCCTGCTGGTCAAGCTCAGCTGTCCCGCCTGCTGGTCGGCCTATGCGGCGCTGCTCGGTTCGGCCGGAGTGGCCGGCCTGAGTTCCGTGCCCTTCCTGCTGCCCCTGACCCTGCTCAGCCTGGTGGCGGTCCTCATCACCCTCGGCTGGCGGGCCGACAAGCGGCGCGGCTACGGCCCGCTGCTGCTGGGAACCCTGGGAGCAACCGTCATCGTTCTGGGAAATTTCGTCTATCCTGCGGGCAGCGTCCAGAACAGCGGCGTTGTCCTCCTGATCGGGGCCTCGATCTGGAATTCCTGGCCCAGAAAAGCCAGGACCTGTCCGGCCTGCCAACAGGCCGAGGCAGACCAACCCACCACACCAAAAGGAGTCTCGCCATGACCAACAAGCGTAAAATTGAAGTCTTCAGCGCCGATTGTCCGACCTGCCGGGAAGCCGTCGAACAGGTCAAAAAACTTGCCTGTCCGTCCTGCGACGTCACCGTATTGGACATGAACGACCCGGCCACCGCCGCCCGGGCCAAAACTCTCGGAGTGCATTCGGTGCCCGCCGTGGCAATCGACGGCAAGCTCGCCGGCTGCTGCGAAAAACGCGGCCTCGACGAACAGGCCCTGCGGGCCGCCGGGCTCGGCAGTCCGTTGTCCTGATGCGATGGTGATGACGTGACGGGGACGCCCCGCAGGTGTCCCCGTCACCCGGCTCGCCTATCCGGAGCCGACGCATCACCCCTTTCGCCCGTCATCATACGCCTTGGCGATCCCGGCTCCGGACGTCTCGCGGTAGAGCGACGGCAGGGCCTGGCCGGTCTCCTGCATCACCCGGGTGATGGTATCGAAGGAAACCTTGTGCCGGCCGTCGGAGAGCAGGGCGAAATGGCAGCAGGCCAGGGCCCGCGAAGCGGCATGGGCGTTGCGCTCGATGCAGGGGATCTGCACCAGCCCGCCGACCGGATCACAGGTCAGGCCGAGGTGGTGTTCCAGACCCATCTCGGCGGCGTACTCGATCTGCGCCAGGGTGCCGCCGTGCAGCTTGGTGGCCGCCGCCGCGGCCATGGCACAGGCGGTGCCGACCTCTCCCTGACAGCCGACCTCGGCGCCGGAGATCGAGGCGTTGTGCTTGACCAGGTTGCCGATCAGCCCCGCCACCGCCAGCGCCCGCAGGATATCCTGCCGACTCAGCCCGAGGGCTTCGTCAAGGTAACGCAACACCGCCGGCAGCACGCCGCTCGAACCGCAGGTCGGCGCCGTGACGATGATCCCGCCGGCGGCGTTCTCTTCGGCCACGGCGTAGGCATAGGCGCAGAGCAGGCCGCTCTGCTTCAGATGTTCGCCGAACAGCGACGCCTTGCGGCAGAAAGAGCGTGCCTTGCGCGCCAGCCCCAGTCCGCCCGGCAACGGCCCCTCGGTCTGCAGGCCCCGGTCGATGGCGGCCCGCATCGCGTCCCATATCCGGCCGAGAAAGGCCTCGATGCCCTCACCCTCGCGTTCGAACACGTAATCCCCCAGGGACAGTCCGTGCCGGTCGCAGTGTTCCAGGATCTTTTGCAGACTGTTCAAGGGGTAGACGGCATCCACCTGTTCACCGACCATTCCTTTGGCGTCGCGCAGGGCGCCGCCGCCAATGCTGCAGACCTCCCAACCGGCAAGCACCTCCCCCGATTCGGCCAGTGCCTCGAAGCGCATGCCGTTCGGATGCCCGGGCAGCCGCTCGTCGGGACGCCAGACGATCGTCACCGGTTTCGGAGCCAAAGCCTCTTCCAGCGCCCGGTCGGTCAGGTGCCCGCGGCCGGTGGCGGCCAGGCTGCCGAACAGGGTGACACGAAAGCCGGCGGCACGCGGGACGCGGCGGCAAAAGCGTTCGGCGGCAAACCGCGGTCCCATGGTATGGCTGCTCGACGGGCCCTGGCCCACACGATAGAGCTGACGAATCGAGTCCATGCTCTCTCCCGGTCGCAGGCGGCCGACGCCGCCGGTCTTCCCTGCAAGCATAGCAGGACGAAGCCCGCACATCATCCGTTTCAGCCGGAAATGCCGTCGCCATCTCCTTGCATTCGAAAGAAAAACAAAATATATTGAAAGCTGAATTTATTAGAACCTGAATCAGTGGGTTTGTGCCGGATGAAGAGTGCAGGCGCTTGGCCTGAATG
>CAYTVY010000216.1:0-2763 GCA_964441925.1 uncultured Geothermobacter sp. | reverse complement strand
CTCGTCACTCGTCACTCGTCACTCGTCACTGTCTTTTTGTCACTGTTTTTTTCGGCAACCAGCAGACATGCCGGGGCCGTACGGTCATCAGCAGCAGGGCCAGCAGGGTCAGGTTGGCGATCATCGCCACCGCCATGGCCAGGCCGGTGAACAGGCCGAAGTAGATGGTCGGCATGAAGTCGGACAGGGTGAGGATGCCGAAGCCGGCGATGATGGTGATCGAGGTGTAGTACATCGCCCGGCCGACGCTCGAATGGCAGCGGCGGATGGCGGCCGGATAGTCGAGGTCGTGGGTGATCTCCTCGCTGAACCGGTGCACGTAGTGGATGGTGTCGTCGACGGCGATGCCGATGGTGATGGCGGCGATGGTGATGGTCATGATGTCGAGGGGGATTCGCAGCCAGCCCATCAGGCCGAGGACCACACCGGCGGCCAGCAGGTTGGGAATGATGGCGATGACCGCCAGCCGCAGGGAGCGGAAGAGCAGCAGGAACATGACCATGATGACGGCGAAGACCGCTCCCAGGGTCAGGATCTGCGAACGGTAAAGACTCTGCAGCACGTTGTTGTAGAGCACGAACATGCCGTTGATGGTGATCTGCTGCGGTTTCAGGCCGTACTTTTCTTTCAGGTCGTGGCGGATTCCCTGCAGCAGCGCGTTGCGTTTGAGTCCGGGCGCCGAATCGATGATCCGCAGCGTCAGCCGCACTTCGTTGCCGTCGGGGGTCATGTAGGGGGCGAACAGGGCCTTGGCGATGTCCGGCGGCAGTTTCTTGTGAATCACCGACAGCAGCAAATCGTCCGGCTCGACGCCGCCGTTGAGCTGCCGGAGCAGCTCCATGGTGGTGGCCAGGGAGAGCACCTTGCCGGTGGCGGGCCGGGCCTCCAGGTCTTGGTGGATCCTTTTCAGCAGTTGCAGGCGCCGGCTGTTATACCAGTAGCTGCGGGCGGTCAGGCCGGCATCGGCCCCGACCTCGGCAAAGGGGTCGTCGTCGAATGCGTCTTCGTCGGCCGTCTGTGTCTGCTGCCAGTCCGGGTCGGCCGACAGCACGATCTCCATCGGTGTGGTGCCGCCGAGCTTGCGGTCGATCAGGGCCATGCCCTGGTAGATTTCCGTATCCTTCTTGAAATTGTCGATGAAGCGGTTCTCCACCGTCAGCCGACTGATACCGAGCAGGCTGAACAGGGCGACGAGCGCGAAGGTTGTCAGCACCGCCCGGCGGTGCTTCTCGATCAGCCGGGCGCACAGGCCGGTCAGGCGGCCGGTCAGATCGAAACGGGGCGTGAAGTGCTTCGGCCGCAGCAGCACCAGACCGGCGGGAAAGATGAGAAAGGAAAGGATGAAGGCGGCAATGATGCCGATGGCCATCATCCAGCCGAAGTCGATGACCGGGCGGATGCCGCTGATCAACAGGGAGACGAAGGCGACCATGGTGGTCAGGGCGGTGAAGAGGCTGGGAAGAAACTTGCTGCGGACGGTTTCCAGCACCAGGGTGCGCTGGCTGACCCGGGGATTGACCGCGTGCAGCTCGTGGTAGCGGACGATCAGGTGCACGGTCAGCGACAGGGTGATGATCAGCAGCAGCGAGGTGAAGTTGGAGGAGACCACGGTCACCCGCCAGTCGAGCATCCCCAGCAGGCCGAACATGAACAGCACCGCGGCGCCGCAGCAGAGCATCGGCAGCATCACCCAGCGCAGCTGCCGGAAGATGACGGCCAGCATGCCGACCAGAAAGACCAGAACCCCGCCGCCGAAGACCAGCAGGTCATGCCGGATGAAGTCGATCATGTCGGCGACGATCATCGCCACACCACCGAGGTGCAAGTCCGCCTGCGTCCGGTGACGGTCGAGAAGGGTGCGGATCCGGGCGATGGTGACGGCTTCGCGGTCGATGACTCCGGCGCTGTAGGCCTTGAATCGGGTCCGGACCCGGGCCAGTTCCTCCCTTTCACCGGCGGCCAGCTCGCCCCGGCGTTTCTTGGCGGTCAGTTCATCGCGGCGCGTCAGCAGTCGCTGATAGACCGGATCGGGTTTCAGGTTGACCTGCAGGGCGGTGGTACGGCCGTCGGGGCTGAGAAGCAGGTTGCGGTACAGGGGGCTGGTGAGAAATTCCCGCCGGGCCAGGTTGCGGTCGATGCCGGGTGAGAGCAGGGTGCGGGCGCTGTTGCGCAGTTCGCTGAAGCCGACCGGTGGGCTTTGCAGGAGCGGTACGTCGAGAATGCTGACGACGCTCTGTACCGCGTCCAGCGAGGCCAGCTCGTCCCGCAGCCGTTTCAGGTCCGTGAGTACGGCGTCGCTGAACAGTTCCCGCTGCGGAGTGTAGGCGACGATGAGAAAATCGTCGGAGCGGTAGCGACGGCGCAGATCCCGGTAGGTGTTCAGGTCGGCGTCATCCTCGAGAACCAGTGCGTCGGCCGAGGCGTCGAGCCGGAAATGCCGGGCCTGAAAACCGGCGGCGAGCAGGAGCAGACCGGTTGCAAAGAGGACGACCACGGGATGGCGCAAGACGGTGCGGCGGTAGAAGCGAAGCAGTCGTTGGCGCATGCCGGAACTCCGGTGAATGGACGCAGGGCGCTGGAAGCAAAGCCGGGACGGAGGAACAACAACAACAGGTCACCGGTTCTGGTTACACATTCTAGCAGGACTTTTCGGGCGGCGGTGCGTCCGGGAAGGAAAGGTGTTTGTTCTGGTCAAATAGAAGATTTACATGGTGAAAATCTAATCGAAAAATCGTTGGCCGTAAGCTGTCTACGGGCTAAATT
>CAYTVY010000215.1:0-2818 GCA_964441925.1 uncultured Geothermobacter sp. | reverse complement strand
CTCCCCCCAAAAAACCGCACGTTGACCTCCAGCTCTTTGCCCTGCCGCTCAATGGCGAGAACGCGTTCGTCGCCCGCCTTGAGCCGGCTGATTTCGTAGACCAGATCGAAACTCTCCCGCACCGGCTGGTCACCGATGCGCAGGATCCGGTCGCCCTGCTGCAGCCCGGCCCGTTCGGCGCTGGAGCCGGGGACGACGCTGCCGACGGTCACCCGGCCGTCGTCTTCGCTGAGCAGCACGCCCAGTTTGACCCGGTCGCGGTCGTGGATTTCGTAGGCGGTGAAGGCCAGGTAGTCGTAGGCGGGCATGGGAAAGGCCGGAACCCGGACGTTCATCAGCCGGTCTTTTCGCTCCGGGGGAATGTCGATCTCGCGGGAGCCGACCAGGACGTAGGAGGTCGGCAGGCGGCGGAAGACCCGGCGCGGGATGCCGAAGCCGTTGCGGACGTGGTTGCCGCCGGCCACCACCACCATGCGCATCTTCTCGTTGCCGGGCCGGCCGAGCCAGGCGGCGATGTTGGCGGCCATGGTTTCGTCCCACAGGGTCTGGACCCGCCGGAAACCGTCGAGCATCGCCCCGCCGGCGCTGTGGCCACCGAAGATGGCCTCGACCAGGGCCGTCTGGTAGGGGTCGTTCAGGTCCATCTCCGGCAGGGACCGCCGCACCTCGTCCGGCAGCTGCGCGACCGTTTTGCGGCCGATCTGCCGGACCAGTTTCTTGTCGGCATTGAGGCCGCGGACGGGGATCTTCTTCTCCCGGGCCAGCTCCAGCAGATCGCGGTAGAGGGCGAAATCCATGCTCCAGGTGCGGAACCAGTGGGCCCGTTTGAGGAAGGTCTTCTCGTCCAGCCGGCCGGCGACCCAGTCGTCGAGCACCTGCTGCTGGGCGGGGGTGAACATCTCCATGCCGAGGGAGACCTGACCCGGCCAGCGTTCGGCCATCGCCCGCAGGATGGCGACCTGCAGCCGGTGCGAGGCCGGATTGTCGTGGGTCTCACCGACGTAGACGATGCGGGCGTCGGTCACCGCCGCCAGCATTTGCGGTTTGCTGACGTAGATACCGGTCGGCAGGTGCAGGATGTCGCCGACCTCGGGCGGGCGCGGCGGCGGGTAGGGGGATTCGGGGTTGCCCAGGGGCCGCCCGGCGCCGGCGCAGCCGCCGAGCAGCAGGAGCAGCAGAAAGAGCAGAACGGTGCGCATGCCAACGGCCATGGAGAACCTCCGTTGCTGGCTGACAGGACGCCCGGCCGGATGTGGATGCCCTGTCAGAAGATATGCTTCGAATAGAAGATTTCGGTGATTTCCTGCTCCAGCACCGTGCGGATATGCTGCTGCTCGGCCTCGGGGATGTCCTCGGCGTTGATGGCGAACAGGTACTGGTCGAGGTCGAGATCCTTCAGTCGCATCTTGGTGTGGAACAGGTTCTCCTGGTAGATGTTGATGTCGACGCACTGGTAGCGGGCGAGAATCCGCTTCTTGATGTACTGCTGGATGGAGCGCAGGCGGTGGTCCATGAAGTGCTTGCGTCCCTTGACGTCGCGGGTGAAGCCGCGCACCTTGTAGTCGATGACGACGATGTCCGACTCGAACGATTCGATCAGGTGGTTCAGCGCCTTCAGCGGGCTGATCTTGCCGCAGGTGGAGACGTCGATGTCGACCCTGAAGGTGGAAACGCCGCTGCGGGAATCGGTCTCCGGATAGGTGTGGACGCACAGGTGGCTCTTGTCCAGGTGGGCCAGAACCTGCTCCGGCCTGGGGTCGACCGGCTCCTCGGCGATGAGGATGGTGACGCTGGCCCCCATGGGGTCGTAGTCCTGGCTGGAGATGTTGAGGATGTTGGCACCGATGATGTCGGCAACCTCGGTCAGGATGCGCACCAGGCGCTCCGAGTTGTACTCCTCGTCGATGTACTCGAGGTATTCCTTGCGCGCCTGTGGCCGTTTGGCGTAGCAGACGTCGTAGATGTTGAAGGAGAGGGTCTTGGTCAGGTTGTTGAAGCCCCGCAGCTTCAGCTTGGGGCGACGGCGGTGCCGCAGGTGTTTGCTGTTGCGCTTCGCGACCATGGCATGCATCTCACTGATTCAGGGGATTGCTGGCCGGGCCAGAACGAGGCATTAAAGCACAAATCAGCCCCGGGACCAAACGAAAACCGGCCCGTATTCGCACATGCCCTCGATGACGGAAGCCGCCAGAGGCATCAGCCCCCGGCGGCTTCCTTCTGCTGCCGCTCGTTCATCACCTTGTAGGCGCAGAACTCGCCGCACATGGTGCAGGCGCCGTGCTCCTCGTCGACCCCCGATTCGGCCCGCATTCGCCGGGCCTTCTCCGGGTCGATGGCGAGCCGGAACTGGCCCTCCCAGTCGAGACGCTTGCGGCATTTCGCCATCTCCAGATCGCGCTCCCAGGCTCCGGGCACCCCCTTGACGATATCGGCGGCATGGGCGGCGATGCGGCTGGCCATCACCCCTTCGTGCACGTCCTCCACCGTCGGCAGGCGCAGGTGCTCGCTGGGGGTGACGTAGCAGAGAAAATCGGCACCGGCGGCGGCGGCGAGGGTGCCGCCGATGGCGCAGGTGATGTGATCATAGCCGGGGGCGATATCGGTGACCAGCGGCCCGAGCACGTAGAAGGGAGCGCCGTGGCAGAGCCGTTTCTGCAGCCTGATGTTGGCCTCGATCTGGTTCAGGGGCACATGGCCCGGACCCTCGATCATCACCTGGACGCCGGCGTCCCAGGCGCGCTGGGTCAGCTCGCCGAGCAGGATCAGCTCGTGAATCTGGGCCCGGTCGGTGGCGTCGGCCAGGCAGCCGGGGCGGAAG
>CAYTVY010000214.1:0-2825 GCA_964441925.1 uncultured Geothermobacter sp. | reverse complement strand
CCCCTGGCTGCAGGCCCTGCGAACCGGGTCAATAGGCATTGTCGTTGACAAAACCCTTGACGAAGGTTTTGAAGAAAATGGCCATGTCGAACCTGATAGACCAGTTCTTGATGTAGTAGAGGTCGTACTCCACCCTCTTCTCCATCTTTTCCAGCGTGTCCGTCTCGCCCCGCAGGCCGTTGATCTGCGCCCAACCGGTGATGCCCGGCTTGACCTTGTGACGCCACATGTAGCCCTGGATGAGGCTGCGGTACTGCTCGTTGTGGGCAACCGCATGGGGGCGCGGCCCGACGATGCTCATCTCGCCCATCAGCACGTTGATGAACTGCGGCAGCTCATCGAGCGATGTCTTGCGCAAAAAGGCCCCCAGGGGGGTGATACGCCGGTCGTTGCGCCGGGCCTGCGGCACGTCGTCACCGTCTTCGCAGACGGTCATGGTACGGAATTTCCAGACGAGGATCTCTTTTCCGTTCAGGCCGTAACGCCGCTGCTTGAAGATGACCGGTCCGGGTGATGTCAGCTTGATGGCGACGGCGATCGCCAGCATGACCGGCCAGGTGAGCAACAGAATCAGGCTGGCCAGGACCAGATCCTCGAGACGCTTCAGCACCCCGAAGGGACCGGTCAGCGGCGTCTCGCAGAGGGCGAAGACGGGCAGCCCGGCGATCTCCTGGTGGCGGGCCCCCATCAGCTCGAAGATGAACAGGTCGGGAATCAGGTAGACCGACGCCGTCGTATCCTGGAGCTGGTCGAAGATCCGGCGCATCCGCTCTTCGGCCCGCATGGGCAGGGCCATGAAGACCTGGTCGATCCGGTTGCGGCGAACGAAGTCGCCGGCTTCGTCCGTCGTCCCCAAAACCGGGATACCGTCGATGCCGTGCCCCTGCTTCGCGGGGTCGTCGTCGAAGTAGCCGACCAGCTCGAGCCCCATCCACTCGGCGTGTCCGATCCGCTGGGCCAGCTCCCGGCCCAGGTCGCCGGCGCCGACGATGACGACGCTTCGGGTGTTGCGGCCCGCCCGTCTCAACGCCCGCAAAAACCCGCGGGCTCCGACATGGACCAACGTAACGGCAACCAGGACCGCCACGAACCAGGATCCTGTCACCAGGCGCGACATCAAGCCATTCGCCTTGAAAGCCCAGCCGAGAATGGCCAGTGAAACGGCAACCAGGCTCCAGCCGCAAAGAATCAGACGGATCTCGAGCCAAATGCGCCCCCCTCGCCACGGCCGATAAACGTCCAGCAAACCAAAGAAAATCCAGGTCAGGCAGCCGGCCAGAATGGCGGTTACCTGATACGGCCGTGAAAACGCAACTCCCTGCCAAATACAGATGGCCGGGAGCAGACCGACGACCAGCAACGAATCGACCAGACGCTGGCCGAGCGCCAGCAGCGAATGATGGTTACGGATGACCCCCCGTTTTTGCATGAAACCGCCTCCTCATCGTAGACACCCAAAGGCCCGACGGCCGATACAGCAAAAAAGCGTTTCACAACAGAACAGTCGGGAGGCGGCTTCCGGAAAGCCCGACCTGCACACCCCCCTCGAAAGTGCCGGTCATATATTACCCTGAACCAGTGAGCTTGTCACCGGCGAATAGCGCAAGCCATTGACCTGCCTGTGCTTCCCAAAAATCACCGGCGAACCTAAGGGTGAGCCTTAGATTTTTGGAAATCACATCCAGGACAAGCACTTACACTCTTCATCCGGCACAAACCCACTGATTCAGGATTACCGGAAAAAAAACGCTATGTCACCAGTTCTTTGTCGTTTTTCACTCCAGGGCGCCGACCCGGCGCGGCGGCTCACAACCCTTCCTGCCAGAGGGTGCCGTCGTATACCGCCGGTTGTTTCTGCAGCCCGAGAACCCTCTCGACCACCCGCTCGGCCAGCTCCTCCGGCGTTCCCTGACTGCCGTCGATGACGATCTCGGGATGTTCCGGCGCCTCGTAATCGGAGTCGATGCCGGTAAAATTGGGCAGCTCGCCGGCCCGGGCCTTTTTGTAGAGGCCCTTGGGGTCACGCTGTTCACAGACCTCGAGCGGCGTACTGACGTAGATCTCGATGAACTCGCCTTCTTCGAGCAGATCCCTGGCCATCTTGCGCTCGCTGCGAAACGGCGAAATGAAGGCGGTGAGCACGATGAGGCCGGCGTCGACGAACAGCTTGGCCGTCTCCGCCACCCGGCGGATGTTCTCCACCCGGTCGGCGTCGGTAAAGCCGAGATCCCGGTTCAGGCCGTGCCGGACATTGTCGCCGTCGAGCAGGTAGGTGTGGCACCCCAGGGAATGCAGTTTTTTCTCGACCAGGTTGGCGATGGTCGACTTGCCGGCGCCGGACAGGCCGGTGAACCAGAGCACGCAGGGTTTCTGCCCCTTGAGGGCGGCCCGGGCCTTCTTGTCGATGTCGACCGACTGCCAGTGGATATTGGTCGCCCGGCGCAGGGCGAAATCGATCATGCCGGCACCGACGGTGGCGTTGCTCAGCCGGTCGATGAGAATGAAACTGCCGGTGGCGCGGTTCTCCCGGTAGGGGTCGAAGGCGAAGGGCTGCCCGGCGGCCAGGTTGACGACGCCGATCTCGTTCAGCTGCAACGACCGGGCGGGCAGGTGCTCCATGCTGTTCACGTCCACCCGGTACTTGAGCTGGCCGATCTGTACCGGCACCGTCTTGCAGCCGCTTTTCAGCAGGTAGGTCCGCCCCGGCAGCATGGCGTCTTCGTGCAGCCAGACCAGATGCGCCTCGAACTGGTCGGCAAAAGCAGGTCTCTCCTCCGGCCTGGCCAGCAGGTCCCCCCGGCTGATGTCGATCTCGTCGGCCAGGC
>CAYTVY010000213.1:1548-2879 GCA_964441925.1 uncultured Geothermobacter sp. | reverse complement strand
CCGGACCGAGGCCGAGGCCGGCTTCGGCAACCCCGACGTTTACATCGAGAAGTTCTGCGAGGCGCCCCGGCACGTCGAGATCCAGGTCATGGCCGACCGCCAGGGGAACGTCATCCATCTCGGAGAGCGGGACTGTTCCATCCAGCGCCGCCACCAGAAGCTGATCGAGGAGTCGCCCTGCCCGGTGCTGACACCCGCCGTGCGCAAAAAGATGGGGGAGTGCGCCGTCGCCGCGGCGAAAAAGGTCGGTTATCACAGTGTCGGTACCGTCGAATTTCTGCTCGACAAGGATCTCAACTTCTACTTCATGGAGATGAACACCCGGGTGCAGGTGGAACATCCGGTGACCGAGATGGTCACCGGGATCGACATCATCAAGGAGCAGATCCGGATCGCCGCCGGTGAGCCGCTGCGTTTCAGCCAGAAGGACATCAAGATCCGGGGACATGCCATCGAATGCCGCATCAATGCCGAGGATCCGGAGAAATTCACGCCCTGCCCGGGCAGGATCGACGGCTACCATACCCCGGGCGGCATGGGCGTGCGGGTCGACAGCGCCGTCTACGACCAGTACACGGTGCTGCCGCATTACGACTCGATGATCGCCAAGCTCATCGTCCATGCCGAGACGCGTGAGGAGGCGGTCAAGAAGATGGCCTGTGCCCTGGACGAGTACATCATCGAGGGGATCCGGACCACCATCCCCTTCCACCAGAAGATCATGAGCAACCGTGAATTCATCGACGGAGTCGATGTCGATACCGGATTCCTCGAAAGAGTCAAACTCTAGTCTTTTCGGATACGGACATCGGGGCCGGGGGGAGACCCCTCGGCCCCGTTCGCTTTATGGCGAGAGACACGACGACAGTCTGGCGACTGCTCCGCTGCGGCCCCAGAAGCGGAGCGGAAAACATGGCCATCGACCAGGCCCTGCTCGAAAGCGTGGCCGCCGGTGAATCGGGACCGGTGTTGCGGCTCTACCGCTGGCGGCCGGCGACGGTCACCCTGGGTTACGCCCAGCGCGGTCCCAGGGTGGTCAATCTGCGCACCTGCCGCGAGTTGGGTCTGGATGTGGTCCGGCGCTGTACCGGAGGGCGGGCGGTGCTGCACGACGACGAGGTGACCTACGCCGTGGTCGCGCCGACGGGCAACGGCCTGTTTCCCCATTCGGTTCTGGAAAGCTACCGGATGATCGCCCGCGCCCTGTGCCAGGTCTATCATGCCCTCGGCATCCGGGCGCAGCTCGCCCCGGGCCGGCAGCCGGGCGTGCGCGGCGGCGCCGCCGAGCAGAGCGCCTGCTTCACCGCCCCGGGGCAGTACGAGCTGGTTTA
>CAYTVY010000213.1:0-1448 GCA_964441925.1 uncultured Geothermobacter sp. | reverse complement strand
GATGAATGGAATCTGAAAGGACTGGCGGCCTGCCGGGAGAACCGGGCTGACCGGAGTACGGGGTGGTGAGCATGCCACTGCGGGTCGGACATATCTGCTATCTGAACAGTATTCCCTTCTTTCACCACCTGCGGCCGCAGGGGTTTGCCGGCGAGCTCGTCTCCGGTGTGCCGGCCGAACTGAATGCCATGCTGGCACGGGGGGAGATCGATCTCAGCCCCTCTTCTTCCTTCGAGTATGCCCGGAACTGGCGGGACTACCGGCTGCTGCCGGGGCATTCGATCAGTTCGTTCGGTCCGGTGCGCAGCGTGCTGCTCTTCAGCCGGAAGACGCTGGCGGATCTCGATGGCCATACCATTGCGGTGACCGGCGAGTCGGCGACCTCGATCAATCTGCTGAAGGTTCTGCTGCGGGAATTTCATGGCTGTCAGAAGGTCTGCTGCCGGGTGCCGGATGAGCCGGTCGAGGCCATCGTCGAACGGGGCGGTGACGTCCTGATGATCGGCGACCGGGCGCTGAAGACCGGCCTGACGATGACCGAGGGGGTCTACGATCTCGGCGAGCTCTGGTGGCAGGCGACCGGACTGCCGTTCGTCTTCGCCCTCTGGATCGTCCGCCGGCGGGTGATCGAGGAGCGGCCGGAGGAGCTGGCCGCCTTCCATCGGCAGCTGGCGGCGGCCCGTTCACGGGCCGAGGCGGATCTGCCGATGCTCGCGACGGCGGTCGAGCGGCCGGAATGGCTTTCGGAAGAGGCGCTCGTCGCCTACTGGCGGCGCATGTCCTTCGGGCTCGGTGAGGAGCACCTGCGGGGGCTCAGGCTGTATTTCTCTCTCTGTCACCGGCATGGGCTGCTGACGGAAGAGCCCGCCGTCGCGTTTTACACCGCAGTCTCAGAGCAGGGGAACTAGCCGGTTGCCGCCGGCGCCGAAATGGCGCCTGGCATAGTCGGTGAGAATCCGTCCGTGATCGAAACAGAGCGGGGACGGCAGCTGGTCGAGGGGAAACCAGCGGGCCTCGGCGGCATCGTCGCCGGCCCGGGGCTCGTCGCCGCATTCGGCGGTGAAGACCACCGACAGGGTGTGCTGGCGCGGATCACGCTGCGGATCGGAATAGACCCCGAACAGGGTGATGTCGTCCAGGATCAGTCCCGTTTCCTCCCGGATTTCCCGCCGGGCCGCCTGCTCGACCGTCTCGCCGTAATCGACGAATCCCCCGGGCAGAGCCCAGCCGTGCGGCGGGTTTTTGCGTGCGATCAGCAGCACCGTGTCGTCCCGGCGGATGATGACATCGACGGTTGGAACGGGATTGCGATAGCGGGCGACGGCATGGCCGCATTGCGGGCAGCGCGTCACCGGTGCCTCGCCGGGTTGCTGTGCCGGTTTTTTCATTGACACCCTCCGACCCATTGTCTATTAACCTGAATCAGTGGGTTTGTGCCGGATGAAGAG
>CAYTVY010000212.1:0-2897 GCA_964441925.1 uncultured Geothermobacter sp. | reverse complement strand
CATCGAGTGCTTCGACATATCGACCTTTCAGGGAGCGGAGACGGTCGGCAGCATGGCCGTTGTCGTCGATGGTGAACCGGCTCCCGCCCTCTACCGCCGTTACCGTATCCGTTCGCTGGACGGCTGCGACGACTTCGGTGCCCTGCGGGAGGTGCTGGCGCGACGGCTGCAACGCGGCTTGCGGGAAAACGAACTGCCCGACCTGTTGCTGATCGACGGCGGCAGGGGGCAGATTTCCGGCGTTGCCGCCGTCCTCGACGAACTGGGGCTGCGGCAGAAAGTCGACCTGCTCGGCATCGCCAAGAGCCGGGTCATGGCCAACGTCCGGGGGCGGGTGGTGGAACGCAGCGAAGAGCGGATCTTCCTGCCCGGCCGGAAGAATCCCGTCACTCTGCGGTCCGGCTCACCAGTGCTCTTCCTGCTGCAGCGGCTGCGCGACGAGGCCCATCGCTTCGCCATCGACTATCACCGCAAGCTGCGCCGGCGCCGCACCCTGCACTCGGTCCTGGAGGAGATTCCCGGTATCGGGCCGGCCCGCCGCCGGCTGCTGCTGAAACACTTCGGCAGCCTGAAGCGGATCCGCGCCGCCAGTCTGGCGGAACTGCGGACCGTGCCCGGACTGCCGCACGGCCTGGCGGAAAGCATCTTCCGCCACTTTCACGACTGAAAGGGGCTCACCCGCCGCGTATCACCCGCCGGGGAACCGGCCGGGCGAAGGCGCAAAACGACCTGTCACCGGTCAGCACTTCGACCTGCGGCGAAGCCGTGACGACAGTCACCGGCAGACCGGGGACGAATTCGGCGCCCGGCCCCTCGACCGGTCCGGCGAACAGAGGACGAAAATCCTCCTCGGGAAGGGAAAAACTCCTGAAACGATGCATGGCAATCCGCCGTCACGATGACGGCCCATCCAGATCCAAACAGTACCTGACAACTACCCGAAAAAACGTCCTTCCGTCAAGGACAAACCACCGGCGGCGCCTTGACGCCGACCCAGGTGCTACCTATATTTTCCTGTGCCGGCTCCTGCCTGCCGGACGGCGGGCGGAGAACCACGGAAACCCATTCCAGGAGCAGTCGATTCATGGCCAAGGACTATTACGCGGCGCTCGGACTGGACAAGAACGCCAGCGCCGAACAGATAAAAAAGGCCTACCGCAAACTGGCCGTCAAATACCACCCGGACAAGAATCCGGGCGACAAGAAGGCCGAGGAACGGTTCAAGGAGATCTCGGAGGCGTACGCCGTGCTCTCCGATCCGGAGAAGAAGCGGCAGTACGACCAGTTCGGTGACGCCGCCTTCCATCAGCGCTTCAGCCAGGAGGACATCTTCCGCGGCACCGACTTCAACGAGATTTTCCGCGAGTTCGGTTTCGGCGGCGGCATCGAGGAGATCTTCGGCAACCTGTTCGGCGGCCGCCAGGGCAGCTTTTTCCACGGCCACGGCGGTGGCCGCCAGGTGGTGCGGGGACAGGACTACGTCCTGAAGCTGGACATCCCCTTCCGCATGGCGGTGGAAGGAGGCGAGCGGCGGGTCCGCTTTCGCGGCGATCAGGGGACCGAAGAGGTCCAGGTGCGCATTCCGCCCGGTGTCGAGGAGGGACAGCGCCTGCGGGTCGCCGGACGCGGCGGGCACAGCCCCGGCGGCGGTCCGCGCGGGGACCTGCTGCTCGACATCCACATCGAGCCGGATCCGCTCTTCAGCCGTCAGGACTGCGATCTCTATGTCGACGTCTTCGTACCCTTCAGCGGCATCTGCCTCGGCACCAGCATCGACGTCCCGACCCTGGAAGGGAAAAAGCGTGTCCGGATCAAGCCCGGCACCCGCAGCGGCACCAAGGTGCGGCTGAAAGGCTTCGGGGTCCGGGATCGCAGTGGCGGCCGCGGGGATCTGTTCGCCGTCATCCGGGTCGCGGTGCCGAACCAGCTCACGCCGCAGCAGCGGGAACTGCTCGAAAAACTGAAAGAAACGGGACTGTAAACGAAACCGGAATCTCAGCGATAGCTGATCCGCTCCACCCCCTGCAGCTGGGCGATGCGGGTCGTCAGCTCGCGGCCGATACGCCGCCGGTGGTTGGTAACCACGTATTCGAGCACGATTTCGCCTCCCACCCGGTCGAAGCTCATCCGGGCGTCGACGATGCGCAGCCCCCGATCGGCGATGATCGCCTCCACCTCGTCGATCAGCCGTTCCCGGTGCCGGCCGGTCACCTTGATGTTGGTGTAGCGGTCCTTCTTCAGTACCGGGTCGAGCCGCTTCAGCCAGACCAGGCTGATCAGGGCGAGAACCGTCGCCAGAGAACCGACGGCGAACAGGCCGGCACCGAACGCCATGCCCAGCCCGGCGACCACCCAGAGCGAGGCGGCGGTGGTCAGGCCACGCACGTTCACCCCTTCCTTGAGAATGACCCCGGCGCCAAGAAAACCGATACCGGTCACGATCTGGGCGGCGACCCGCGCCGGGTCGAGCCGGACCACCGAGTCGGCGGCCAACCCTCCGTATTTGAGAAAGAAGGCCTCGGAGACGATCATCATCAGGCAGGCGGCGAGAGCCACCAGCAGGTGGGTCCGCAGGCCGGCCGGCCGGCCATGCCGCTCCCGCTCGAATCCGAGCAGGCCGCCGGCCAGCGAAGCCAGCAGCAGCTTGGCCACGACGACCATGTCGAGAAAGATCTCCAGGTTCTCCGTCGGCAACTGGGGCGTCATGGACCGTTCCTCAAAAAACGCACAAGCTTTTCAGCGTGATATCAAGAGCCTAGCAGAGGCCGTCTGGGACGCAACCAGCCAGGATGGGATACTCAGTCGAACTCGCGCATGTACATCAGGGCCAGCCGCCCGCGATTGGCCAGACAGCGCGGACAGAGCCGGCCGGCGTCGGCATAGATCTCCCGGGCGAG
>CAYTVY010000211.1:0-2984 GCA_964441925.1 uncultured Geothermobacter sp. | reverse complement strand
TTCGGTGCCGCCCTTGCTCTCGGCGGCCTGGTGCTCCTGATTCTGGAGGCGGCCCATCGGGGGGACGCCTGGCACCTGACCACAGCGACCATCTACGGGGCGACCCTGATCGCCTCCTATCTTGCCTCGACCCTCTACCACGCCCTTTCCCGAACGGGCATCCGGCGGATCCTGCGCACCATCGACCATGCGGCCATCTTTCTGCTGATCGCCGGCACCTACACACCGTTCACCCTGGTCACCCTGCGCGGTCCCTGGGGCTGGGCCCTGTTCGGCATCATCTGGGGTTGCGCCATCGCCGGCATCGTCTGCGAGGTCGTCGCCGGCCGCAGCCGCGAAATTCTCCGCGTCGGCAGCTACGTCGTCATGGGCTGGGTGATGATCATCGCCATCCGGCCGCTGCTGCAGCACCTCGATCCAACCGGCTTCCGCCTGCTGGTCGCCGGCGGCCTGGCCTACACCGGGGGGATCGTCTTCTACGCCTGGCGGCGCATCCCCTACGGCCACGCCATCTGGCACCTGTTCGTCCTGGCCGGCAGCAGCCTGCATTTCCTCGCCGTCTTCTGGTATGTCATCCCGCGCTCAGCCTGAGTGAACCAGGCTTGACTCCCCGCCGGCAGGGGGTATCCTACCTAGCACCGGCGGACTGAATCGCAGAAACCACCTAAGTCCGGAGCCCGCCCGGACGCCGGAGGAGGACAGAACATGCGCGCCATTCTGGTCGAACGGTTCGGCGAACCGGAGGTCCTGCAACCGGGCGAGGTCGCCATCCGCCCACCCGAAAAAGGAGAAATCCTTGTCCGGATCCGCGCCGCCGGGATCAATCCGGTCGACACCTACATCCGTGCCGGCACCTATCCGGTACTGCCTCGCCTGCCCTATGTCCCGGGTTTCGACGCCGCCGGCTGCATCGAGCAGATCGGTGACGGCGTCACCGGCTTTCACGTCGGCCAGCGGGTCTGGCTGTCCGGCGCCCTGACCGGCACGTACGCCGAACACGCCCTCTGTCGTCCCGACCAGCTCCAGCCCCTGCCCGACCAGCTCGGTTTCGAGCAGGGCGCGGCCGTCGGCATCCCCGCCGGCGCCGCCTGGCGCGCCCTGTTCATTCGTGGCAACGCGAAACCGGGGGAAAAGATCCTGGTGCACGGCGCCAGCGGCGCCGCCGGCCAGGCAACCGTCCAGCTGGCCGCGGCCGCCGGGTTGCGGGTGTTCGGCACCGCCGGCAGCCGGGAAGGCTGTGAGCTGGTGCGTGCGGCCGGCGCCGAGGCCGCCTTCGTCCACGGGGAAGAGGGCTACGCCGACCGGCTGGCGGAGGCGAGCGGCGGGCTCGACCTGATCGTCGAGATGCTGGCCAACGTCAATCTCGAACGCGACCTGATGCTGCTGGCACCCCGCGGCCGGGTCATCATCGTCGGCAGCCGCGGCCGCATCGCAATCGATCCCCGCCTGACCATGGGCAAAGAAACCGAAATCCGCGGCATGTCCCTGTTCGCCGCCACGGACGGGGAGCGCCATCAGACCCATGCCGCCCTGACCGCCGCCCTCGCCCGGGGCATCCTGCGCCCCCGGGTCAGCCGCCGCTTTCCCTTGGAGGAGGCCGCGGCGGCCCACCAGGCGGTACAGGCCTCCGGCAACCTCGGCAAGATCGTGCTGACGCCATGAAAGCCAGCCGCACCGCCGGCCGGGCCGGAACCACCTTTCCTTCCGCGGCGGAGATCCGGCGGGTTCTGGCCGCGCACCAACCGGACGTCCGCCCCCTGCCGGGACGCAAACAGGCCGCCGTCGCCATGCTGCTGCAGCCGGGAGACGACGGCCTGGAGATGCTTTTCATCGAACGGGCCAGCGATCCGCGCGATCCCTGGTCGGGCAACCTCGCCTTTCCCGGTGGCCGCATCGACCCGCAGGATGCCGATGCCCGGGCGGCGGCCGAGCGGGAGACCCGGGAAGAGATCGGGTTCGATCTGGCCACGGCCGACTGCCTGGGACGGCTCGACGACATCCGTGGCGCCTACCTGCCGGTGCAGGTCGCCTGCTTCGTCTACCTGCTGCCCCGCCCCCAGCCCCCCTCCCTGAACGACGAGGTGGCCTCCCTTTTCTGGTTCCCCTGCTCCGAACTGCTCAGCCCGCAACGCCACGGCACCTTTACCCTGCAATGGGGCGACCGGCCCCGCTCGGTGCGCGGCATCGACCTGCTGGGACCGGGACGCCCCATCCTCTGGGGCATCACCTACCGCATGGTCGTCCAGTTTCTGGTGCTGGCCGGCTGCCTGGGCCCGGAATGCCTGCCTGCCCTCGACGGCTGAACGTTCATTGTTCCAGCCCGCGTCGCAGCGGGATGTCGGTACAGGGCACCTGCAGGTAGTCGAACAGCCAGGTACGCCAGAAGGGGCGCAGCAGCCGGCCAACGGTCCAGGGCAACGGGACAGCACCAGGGCCAGACAGAGCAGAACCAGCCATCTCCGACACACATCGCAACGCCCGGTACCACCGGCAGACGACAGCCGTACCTGTCGGGTATGGCACTCCACAGTGGAAGGTCGGACTAAGACAGGCAGACGAACCGGCCGTTCAGGCGCTTCCGGCCGGTCGCCGCTCGGCAACCAGCAGCAGGGGCGCCTGCCGGCGGTTGCCGGCCGCCAGCTGCAGCACGTCGAATTCGTCGGCCGGCAGGGCGGCGAACAGGGCCTGTACCCGCGCCGTCTCCTCCTCCCCGCCGGGATGGCCACGGTAGGCCGTCACCGCCAGCCGTCCCCCCGGCACCAAGGCCTCCAGGGTCAGACGCAAAGCGATCTCCGTCGTCTCCGGCCGGGTCGTCAGGCGTTTGTCTCCCCCCGGCAGATAGCCGAGGTTGGCAATCGCCGCCCGTACCCCGGAGGCCAGATAACGGTCGAGATGATGGTGTCCGTCGGCAATCAGGTGGATGCCGGCGGCGGTGATGCGCCGCGGCCCGGCGACACGGCGGGGAGCCAGACCGGCCGCACGCA
>CAYTVY010000210.1:0-3001 GCA_964441925.1 uncultured Geothermobacter sp. | reverse complement strand
TCACCTGAATCAGTGGGTTTGTGCCGGATGAAGAGTGTAAGTGCTTGGCCTGGATGCGATTTTCAAAAATCTAAGGCGCACCCTTAGGTTCGCCGGTGATTTTTGGGAAGCGCAGACAGGTCAATGGCTTGCGCTATTCGCCGGTGACAAGCTCACTGATTCAGGTTGTTACCCATAAGGCCCGTCGTGGCTTCACCTCCGTGGATGGACCGGGGCGGATCTGAAACCGCCGCAACCGGTTCTTTCTCTCGACAGCAGACGGCCCGGCACCTGGTGCGGCGGTGTTGTCTGTCCTGTCGGTTCTCCTCCGGCGCCATGCCCGCCCGTTCGCGGTGCGGCGGAAGAGAGCCGTTCACCTACAGAAGACGACGCAAAATTGGGAGGCTGCAGTGCAACAGGTCGAAAGAATCGAGGACGAGATTGATCTGCTGGACGTTCTGCGGGTTTTGTGGAAACGGAAGATCCTCATCCTCTCCCTGACCATCATCGTGCCGCTGGTCGCCGGGCTGGTGACCCTCATGTTGCCGGACGTCTACGAGGTCACCGCCATCATCGAACCCGGCCAGGATGCCGCCGGCAAGCCGGTGGTGTTGCCGGAGGCGATCAAGGAGAACATTCAGGGTGGGGCCTACGACCAGTATCTGATGGAACATTTCAAGCTGTCCGCCGACGACATGCCCGAATGGCGGGTGCGCATCCCCAAGAAGACCTCCCTGGTCAGAATCGCCCTGGAGAGCGACCGGCCGCAGCAGGCCGTCCAGATTTTGAACGAGCTGCTCAGGTCGGTCACCGAAAGCATCGAAAAGAGACTGGCCGAAGAGAAAAGGAAGATCGAAAACGAGATCAGGCTGGCCCGGATCAAGCATGATTCGCTGCAGAAGAGTGCCGAGCTGCTGCGCAAACAGCTGGCCGAGACGGCCGCAAAGATCCGGGACCTGGAGGCCGCCCGGCGCCGGGCCATGGCCGCCAACCCCTCGAATGCCATGTCCGTGCTGCTCTATTCCAACGAGATCCAGAACCAGCAGATCTACCTGAACAACCTGCAGCTGCGGCTGGAAAACACCGAAAAGGACGTCAAGTCGTCCCTCGTCGAAATCGACAACGCCCGCCTGAAACTGGAGAAGGTGCGGGGGACGAACGTCAACAAGTATCCCAACGTGCCGGAAAAACCGGTCAAGCCGAAACGGCTGCTGATCGTCGTGCTGGCCCTGGTGCTGGGGGGCTTCGCCGGGGTGCTCGTGGCCTTTCTGGCGGAAAGCCTCGAAAAGGCGCGCGGTCGGCAGGCCGAAGCCGATGAAACGGCATGAGAAGACGATGACAGCCGCTGAACTTCTGCAACGAAAAGCACCGGTCGCCGTCGTCGGGCTCGGCTATGTCGGCCTGCCGCTGGCGGTGGCCTTCGCCCGGCACCTGAAGGTGATCGGGTTCGACATCGACGCGAAGAAACTCGCGCAACTGCGGCAGGGAAGGGACGTCACCGGCGAGGTGACGCCGGAGGATCTGGCCCGGGCCGACATCGGCTACACCTCCGACCCGGCGGACCTGCGGTCGGCGGCGGTGGTGATCGTCACCGTGCCGACCCCCATCGATGCCAACCGCAGGCCGGATCTCGGGCCGCTGCGTGCCGCCTGCCGGACCATCGGTCCGCATCTGGCCCCGGGGGCGGTGGTGGTCTTCGAATCGACGGTCTATCCGGGGGTGACCGAGGAGGAATGCGTGCCCTGGCTGGAAGAGGCTTCGGGCAGGCGTTGCGGCGTCGACTTCAAGGTGGCCTATTCGCCGGAGCGGATCAATCCCGGCGACCGGGTGCACACGGTCGAGAGCATCGTCAAGGTGGTGGCCGCCCAGGACGCCGAAAGCCTCGAGCTGGTGGCCGGGCTGTACGGCCTGATCGTCAAGGCGGGCATCCACCGGGCGCCCTCGATCCGGGTGGCCGAGGCGGCCAAGGTGATCGAGAACACCCAGCGTGATTTGAACATCGCCCTGATGAACGAGCTGGCGCTGATCTTCAACCGGCTCGGCATCCCCACCCGCGACGTGCTGGCGGCCGCCGGCACCAAGTGGAACTTTCTTCCCTTCACGCCGGGGCTGGTCGGCGGGCACTGCATCGGCGTCGATCCCTACTACCTGACCTACAAGGCCGAGAGCATCGGCTACCATCCCGAGGTGATCCTGGCCGGCCGGCGCATCAACGACGGCATGGGCAAGTATGTCGCCGAGATGACGGTCAAGAAGCTGATCGAAGCCGACCGGCCGGTGAAGGGCAGCCGGGTGCTGGTGCTCGGACTGACCTTCAAGGAGAACTGCCCCGACATCCGCAACAGCAAGGTGGTCGACATCCTGAACGAGCTGCACAGTTTCGGGGTGGAGACCCAGGTGTACGATCCGGTCGCCGATGCCGGTGACGCCCGGCGCGAGTACGGCGTCGAACTGCTGCCGGAGGTCGAAAACGTCGCCGTCGACGCCATCGTCTGGGCGGTGGCGCACGCGGCCTTCCGGGAGCTGGTGCCGGAGTTGCCGGCGCTCTACCGCCCGGGTGGCGGCCGGGTGCTGATGGACGTCAAACATCAACTCCCGCCCGGCGAGGCGGAAAAACTCGGTCTGCTCTACTGGAGTCTCTGATGCTGCAGGGAAAACGGCTACTGGTCACCGGCGGCGCCGGTTTCATCGGCTCGAATTTCATCCGCCTGGCCCTGGGCGAAACGGAGATCGCCTGCCTGGTCAATCTCGACAAGCTGACCTACGCCGGCAATCTGTGCAGCCTGGCCGATGTCGAGCAGGACGAGCGGTACCTCTTCGTCCGCGGCGACATCTGCGACCGGCCGCTGGTCGAGAGGCTGCTGCGTGAGCATGCCATCGACACCATCGTCCATTTCGCCGCCGAGTCGCACGTCGACCGCAGCATCACCGGCCCGGCGGCTTTCGTACAGACCAACGTCGTCGGCACCTTCACCCTGCTCGAGGCGGCCCGAACCGTTTGGCAGTTAGGGGCAGGGACGAG
>CAYTVY010000209.1:0-3024 GCA_964441925.1 uncultured Geothermobacter sp. | reverse complement strand
AACCAAGGAGTCTCACACATGATCCGGGAAATCGTCAGAATCGACGAAGAAAAATGCAACGGTTGCGGCCTGTGTGTGCCCGCCTGCGCCGAGGGCGCCATCCAGATCATCGATGGCAAGGCGCGGCTGATTGCCGATAATCTCTGTGACGGCCTTGGGGCCTGTCTGGGCGAGTGTCCGCAGGACGCCATCACCATCGAGCGGCGGGAAGCGGATGCCTTTGACGAAGAGGCCGTGGAGGCGCATCTCGGCCACCAGCCGGCAGAACACCCGCCGGCCGGAGGTTGCCCCTCGGCCGACGTCCAGAGCTTCGCGCCCGCCGGAGGGGGATGCCCTTCGGCCCGGCTGCAGAGTTTCGGGCGGGATGAGACGGCGAACGGCGGGGAGGCGGCCGGCCGCCGGCCGTCCGAGCTGCGGCAGTGGCCGGTGCAGCTGCATCTGGTGCCGCCGACGGCTCCGTTCCTGCAGCATGCCGACGTGCTGCTGGCCGCCGACTGCGTTCCCTTTGCCTACGCCGATTTTCACAAAGATCTGCTCAAGGACAAGGCCCTGCTCATCGCCTGCCCCAAACTGGATGACACCTCGCCCTATGTGGAGAAGCTGACCGCGATGATCCAACAGGGACACATCCGCAGCCTGACCGTCGTCCACATGGAAGTCCCCTGTTGCAGCGGGCTGATCTTTCTGGCCCGACAGGCGATCGAGGCCAGTGGCGTCGAGATCCCGTTCCAGACCGTCAGGGTAGGGATTCAGGGAGAGATCAAGTAGGACGGGCCAGTCCGGCCCCACCGCCTGGTTTCAGCGATGAATGAAGGGGAGGGCCGAAAGGCCCTCCCCTTCGTTTATCCTCGGGATATTACCAGCGGTTGCAGCCGAAGGCGCCGAAGGAGCGGTAGCCACGGTAAGGGTAGAAAATGTTGTCGTAGGGGGAACCGACGCCAATGCTGTCGCCAATCCAGTAGCCACCGAAGGCATAGGGGCGATAAAGTCGGATCGGCGGGATCCAACGGATCCATCCATGGCGAACGTCTCTTTGTCGCCAACCGTGACCGTCATAATAATCATAACGGCCGCTGTACCGTCGGTGATCACGGTATGTTTCGCCATGCCGGACGTCGTAACGGTCATGGTTGCGATAACGCTCCCGGTAATCGGTGTGGTTACGGCCCCGGCTGTCCCAGGCGGTACCCGAAAGGCCGGACCAGGTACGAAAGCCGCCCGCCCAGGCTGTAACGGGCAGGGCAAAAAGCAGAGTCAGGCCGATTGCGATTGCTGTCCTTTTCATGATGGACCTCATCTGTTCGGGTTCCCACCATGTATCTAACCCTATTTTTATCATAGCGGCCTGGGTCGGAAAAAACAGTGGACATCTGACCCCATGAAGGGCGATGTCGGGTTGGATTCGTGTCGTTTTCGCAGGTTGTGCCGTTGGCATGTCGGGGGATTTTACCCCGGATTGTTCATTGTCCTGGGGGAACGGTCGGAAAACCAGGGACGAGCAGCGATTCGCCGGTGACAAGCTCACTGATTCAGGGATTAAATTTTTCGGCCGGTCGTCCGATAGATAGAGAAACCCCTCCCGCTTTCGCGCCATGAGCATCGCTTCGTGGCGCCAGTGCCGGAAAACGGGCCGTGTCTTTTCTGCCGGTCGACACCCGCGGGTCAGCGTCTGTGGAGGAGTCATGGAGCTTGTCAAATGGCGTGATGCCTACAATACCGGTATCAGCATGTTCGATGAAGAGCACCGCCGTTTGGTGACGATGATCAACAGGCTTTACACCGCCCTGCGACAGGGAGAGGAAGAACCGGCGGTCAAGGCGATTCTCCAGGAGCTGATCGACTATACCCGTGAGCATTTCGCTCACGAGGAAGAACTGATGGAACGCTATCGTTATCCCGAGCTCGATGCTCATCGTTTCGAACACAATTCTTTTCGCAGTACCATACGCGACATCTCGCGCATGGTGGATCATGGCATCGACGGGATGGGGCGGCCTTTGCTGCAGATGCTGCGCGACTGGCTGCTGCACCATATCCAGGAGATCGATGGCCGGTACGGACGGTTTTTCCGCGAGCAGGAACTCTGAGCGCATCCGGTGTCAATCTGTCCGGAGGCAAGGACATGCCCATGAAACGCAAGCCGATTGTTCTGCTGGTCGACGAATCGGAGTTCTTTCTCGGCATCGAGCGGCAGTTTCTGCGTCATTCACCAGTGCGAATTCTGACCCTGCAATCGGTCGAATTGGTCGAGTCGACGGTCCGGCAGGCCCGTCCCGAGCTGATTTTCATGGATCGGTTCGCTCCTGAGATGGCCGGGGTTCGTTGTTGTGCCGAACTGAAGACGGACCCGCAGCTTCGCCGTATTCCGCTGGTGCTGTTGACCGCGGAAAAGAACGAACGCGAAAGGGAACTTTGCCTCGAGGCCGGTTGTGACGGTCTGCTGACCAAGCCCATCGACCGCCGGGCCTTTCTGGCCATGGGGCGTCAGTTCTTGCCGGCCATCGACCGCCGGGAAAAACGGATACTCTGCCATGTGACCGTTTTTTTCCGCACTGTGCGTGGCAGCGATTACGGCCACACCGTCGATCTCAGTACCGGCGGAGTTTTCATCGAAAGCAGCCACCCGGTGCAACCCGGGGATCGGCTCAGGCTTTCTTTTTCTCTGCCCGGCGATGCAACCGGCCTGATCGAGACCGAAGGGCGGGTGGTCTGGGTCAATCCTGCCGACAACCCCGTCCGTGCCAGTTTCCCCGCCGGTTTCGGCGTCGCTTTCGTCGCTCCGGGGCCGCTGATGCAAAAGCGGCTCCGCGACTTTGTCGAATCACACGCCCCGCGCCAGGAGGAGATCAGAGAAGGGCAGATGCTGCATGTCTGGCAGCCATTTCTCCCCCTGGGTGAATCGTCACCAACCGGGTGACCCGTTCTGCATGGCCCTCCGTACGGAAAGAATGTCTCAGGCTGACAATCCGTTTTCCCGGTTGTCGCCGTACCCGACCCCTGCCATGGATAGGGCGTTACCTCTCT
>CAYTVY010000208.1:0-3051 GCA_964441925.1 uncultured Geothermobacter sp. | reverse complement strand
GGCGTGATGAAAATGGCTTGCGCTATTCGCCGGTGACAAGCTCACTGATTCAGGTTATACCCGAATTCCGTTCGTCAGTCCCTGATCTGGGCGGTCCGGCGCTGCATCCAGGCGTTGCGAATGAACAGGTAGGGGTCGAGCTGTTCTTTGCGGATACTCTCGTAGGTGTCCTTGTCCAGCGACAGGGTGTTGACAAAGTCGAAGCTGTACAGCGCCTCTGCCTCCCAGAAACGCAGTTTGAGATACCAGGGGGAGAAGATCGGATCGATGAAGCCGTCAGCGATCAGCCCCAGGGTGTCGCGCGGGCTGGAAGGTCCGAGGATGGGAAGGACCAGGTAGATGCCGGGCCCGACACCGTAGCGGCCGAGGGTCTGGCCGAGGTCTTCATCCTGACGCTGCCAGCCGAGCCAGCTGCGGGCCGGATCGAAGAAACCGAGCAGGCCGACGGTCGAGTTGACGACAAAACGGCCGACTTCGGTGCCGGCCTGTTTCGGTTTCAGCTGCAGAATGCAGTTGACCAGCCGTATCGGGGTGCTCAGGTTGGTGAAGAAACGATCCACGGCCAGCCGGGCCGGTTCCGGCACGACGCGCCAACCGCGGGCGACGGGCTTGATCAGATAGATATAGAGTTTGTCGTTGAGCCAGAAGACGCCTCGGTTGAAACCTTCCAGAGGGTCGGAGATGGTGATCTCCTCTTCGGCGAAAGGGTCGTCGAAGGGGTCGCTGAATTCGTCCGGCGCATGATCATCCCGGTCGGTCTGGATCGTTGTCCCGGGGCGGGTGGCGGCGTGGCCGGGTGTCGCCGCCACCAGGAGCAGACTCCATGCCAGGGCGAGGCAGCCCAGCAGGGGGAGGGTTCGTTTCATTTCGCGTCCTTTTCGAAAATGTACTTGCTGATCAGTTCCTCGATGCTGATGGCCGGCTCGGTCTCCTCGATCTCGTCGCCCGGACCGAGCAGGTCGGGAGACCCCCCGGGCGAGATGCTGATGTAGCGGTTGCCGATGATGCCGGCGGTGCGGATGGAGGCGATGCAGTCATCCTGCAGCTCGACGCCGTTGTCGATTTCCATGACGACGATGGCGTCATAGTTCTCCGGGTCGAGGCGGATTGCCTTGACCCGGCCGATGCGGACGCCGGCGATTTCGACGTTGGCGCCGAGTTTCAGTCCCGAAACCGAACTGAAGTGGGCGCTGACATCGTAGGTCGAGTGATCGAACAGGCGCACGTTTCCCAGTTTGACCGAGAGGTAGGCAAAGCAGAGGAAGCCGAGCACCAGAAAGAGGCCGACGGCCATCTCGATGTTGAACCGTTTCATAATGAGACTGACTCCTCGCGTTCACTGGAATAGATCGGACCCATGGTGGTTTCGACGAAGGCGCGGATATGGGGATTGTCCGACAGCTGGAATGCCTCGGGGGAAAGACACCCCTGGATCTTTCCATCGGCCAGCAGTGCCACTTCGTCGGCCAGCTTGAAGATTTTCGGCACGTCGTGGCTGACGATCACCGCCGTGTAGCCGAGCTGTGCCTGCGCCTGGTAGAAAAGCCGGTAGATCTCGTTGCTCTTGTGGACGTCGAGGCCGGTCGTCGGTTCGTCGAAGAAGACGATCTTTGGGTCGATGACCAGGGCGCGGGCCAGGCCGACCCGTTTCTGCATGCCGCCGCTGATCTGGGCCGGGAACTTGTCTTCCGCCCCGGCCAGGCCCATCATCTCCAGCTTGTCCATGACCCGGGCCCGAATCTGTTCCTCCGGCAGCTTCGTTCTTTCGCGCAGGGGGAGGGCGACATTGTCGAAGACATTCATCGAGTCGAAAAGGGCGACATTCTGGAACAGGACGCCGAAGTGCCGGCGCACCTCCTTCAGCTCCCGCTGCCGGCAGCGGGCCAGGTCGCAGCCGAGAACCCTCACCCGACCGCTGTCCGGGCGCAGCAGACCGAGCATGTGTTTGAGGATGACGCTCTTGCCCTGGCCGGAGGCGCCGACGATGACCAGGGTGGTTCCCGGGTGCACCCGCAGATCGACACCGTCGAGCACCCTTTGCGCACCGAAGGATTTTTTCACCTCGGTCAGTTCGATGATCGGTTCCTGTTCCATGGTTTGCTTCACGGTTTTCCGTTCAGATCATGATGGCGCTGATGAGGTAGTCCAGGACCAGGATCGAAACCGAGGAGAGAACCACCGCCGATGTGGTCGTGCGGCTGACGCCTTCGGCGCCGAAACCGCCGCTGCGCTCCAGGTGCAGGTGGTAGCCCTTGGCCGAGCAGATCCAGATCACCACCAGACCGAAGATCAGGGCCTTGATGATGCCCATGTTGATGTCATGCCAGACGACCGCCTTGTACATCGATTGCAGAAAGACGCCTTCGTTGACGCCCAGCAGGCCGACGCCGACCGCCCAGCCGCCGGCGATGCCGATGACGTCGAAGATGAAGGTCAGCAGGGGCATGGCGATGATGCCGCCGAGAAATTTGGGTACCAGCAGGTAGCGGAAGGGATCGATGGCCATGCATTCGAGGGCGTCGATCTGTTCCGAGTTGCGCATGATGCCGATCTCGGCGGTGATGGCCGAGCCGGCCCGGCCGATGACCATCAGGGCGGTCAGTACCGGCCCGAGTTCGCGCAGCAGCGACAGGGCCACCGCCGAGCCGAGCAGGCCCTCGGAACCGAACTTGCGCAGGGTGTAGTAGCCCTGCAGGGCGAGGACCATGCCGGTGAAGGCCCCGGTGAAGGCGATGACGAAGACCGACTTGGCGCCGACGAAATGGATCTGGCGGATCACCGGCCGCAGCTTGAAGGGCGGGGTGACGATGCGTAGCAGGCAGATGCCGAGGAAGATGCCCATGCGTCCTGTCATTTCGAGCAGGTAGAGGCTCTCCCGGCCGATTCTTTCCAACAGTCGAAACATGACCAAGAGGATAATCAAATGCCCGGGCAATGCAAGTGTTAAATGGCAGGTTCCTCATCCGGCGGCGGGTGATTTCCCGGAAATCTGCTAGACTCACTGCTGTCTCATAGTTTTAGATAAGGGCTAACTGCTCGACTTCAATGGGA
>CAYTVY010000207.1:0-3084 GCA_964441925.1 uncultured Geothermobacter sp. | reverse complement strand
CTTCGAAAACATTCTCTTCGCTCCCGGATTTGCCGGGCAGCGTCCCGAGCTGGTGGCGCAGGTGCGCTCCTGGATGCTGGCAACGCCACCGGAGGGGGTTGCCGGGGGGCTGCTGGCCATGCGCGACCGGCGTGACATGGTCGACCGGCTGGGTGATTTCGACCTGCCGGCGCTGGTGGTGGGCGCGGAGCTGGATCTCGCCGTCCCCCTCGGCCACGTGCAGCTGCTGGCCGAGCGATTGCCCCGGGCACGGCTGGAGGTGATGGCGCAGGCCGGGCACATGGCCAACCTGGAGCAGCCGGAGCTGTTCAGCTCGCTGCTGTGCGATTTTCTCGCCGGCCTGCAGCTGGCGGAATAGGTCCGGCGGCGTCATTCCCCGAGCAGGACGACCTGTCCGTCACGGGCGAAGGCGGCCTCCCCATTGAATGATTCTTCCGCGTCGGTCGGCGACGTCACCGGAACGGCATGCATCTGATCTTCTTCGCCACCCTGCTCACCTTGTCGACTCTTTATGCACCGCAGCCATTGCTGCCGGTGCTGGCGACCGAATTCGGGGTGTCGCGCGATGCCATCGCCCTGCTCACCACCCTGACCTTCATCCCGCTGGCGCTGGCACCGCTCGGATACGGTTACCTGCTGCAGGCGGTCGAGCCGCGCCGGGTGCTGCGCGTCTGCTTTCTGCTGCTCGGGCTGAGCGCCTTCGTCTTCGCCGTTTCCGGCAGCTATGCGCTGTTGCTGGTGGTGCGCCTTTTCCAGGGGATGCTGGTGCCGGCCCTGCTGACGTCGCTGATGACCTATGTTGCCCGTCGCTCGCGGTCGGGCGAGGTGCAGCGGACCATGGCCTCCTACATCGCCGCCACCATCCTCGGCGGCTTTCTCGGCCGGCTCTGCTCCGGTGCCATCGCCGGCTGGCTGCACTGGCGCGCCAGCTTCTGGCTGCTCGGGGTCAGCCTGCTGTTCTGCGCCCTGCTGCTCGGCCGGCTGCCGGCCGCCGGTGGACTGGAACTGGCCCGGCCCCGGGCCCGGCTGCTGCTCGACGTGCTGCGCAACGGGTTCTTTTTGCGTATCTACCTGGCGGTGTTCTGCCTTTTTCTGGTCTTTGCCGCGGTGATGAACTTCCTTCCCTTCCGGTTGACCGATATCAGTCCGCAGGCGGACGAACTGCGCATCGGGCTGATGTATTCCGGTTACCTGATGGGGGTGGTCACCTCCCTGGCCGCCGTCCGGCTGGCCCGCCGGTTCGGTGGCGAGTTGCCGGCACTGCTGACCGGTTTTTCCGTCTATTGTGTCGCCATCCTGCTGTTGTCCGTGCCGCAGGTCGCGGTCCTTTTCGCCGACATGTTTCTTTTCTGCGGCGCCATGTTCCTGGTCCATGCCACCGCCAGCGGCTGGCTCAACCGGTTTGCCGGCGGACACAAGGGGATGGTCAACGGGCTCTACATCGCCTTCTACTACGGCGGCGGGGCCATTGGTTCATCGGCTCCGGGGCCGGTCTATGCCCGTTTTGGCTGGGATGGCGTGATTTTCATGCTGGTGATCTTCGCCCTGCTTGGTCTGCTGCTGACGTTTTCCTGCCGGCGCTTGCTCGGACAGGGACTGGCGTCACTCGGTGATGGTTGAACTTTCCTTCGTTGACACCGGCCGGACAGGGGAGTATTAAGGGAGACAACCTTAATCTTTTATTGCGAAAGGAAGAGAACGGATGCGGATGACGACTCTTGCGGCCAGCCTGCTGCTGGTCCTGGCCATGATCCTGCCCGCGGCTGCCGCGGACGAGAAACCGACCACCCTCGAGGAGCGGGTCAGTTACGGTATCGGCATGAATATCGGCCGCGATTTCAAGGGCAAGGGCTTCGAGGTCAAACCGGACCTGCTGGCCCGCGGGGTCAGGGATGTGCTGGCCGGTGGCGAGCTGCTGATGACCGAGGACGAGGTCCGGCAGACCATCATGGAACTGCAGCAGGTACTGCAGAAAAAGGTTGCCGCCAGGAACAAGACCGAGGGCGAGGCCTTTCTTGCCGCCAACCGGAAGAAGGACGGTGTCAAGGTCACCGCCAGCGGTCTGCAGTACCGGGTGATCAGGGAGGGGGCCGGAGCGACGCCGGGGCCGGAGAGCACGGTCACGGTCAACTACCGGGGCACCCTGGTCGACGGCACCGAGTTCGACAGCAGCTACAAGCGGGGCAAGCCGGCGACCTTCCAGCTCAACCGGGTGATCAAGGGCTGGACGGAGGGTCTGCAGTTGATGAAGACGGGCGGCAAGTACGAATTCGTTTTGCCGCCGGAGCTGGCTTACGGCGAGCAGGGGGCCGGACAGGTGATCGGTCCCAATTCGGTGTTGATCTTCGAGGTTGAACTGCTGGAAGTCAACTGATTGCCGCCTGGTTAGAGAGGCCGAAAAAAAACCGGGACGCCCTTTTGTGGTGTCCCGGTTTTTTTTCGGGGGGTGAATGCAGAAGTCAGGAGCGCCCCGGACGGTGTCGCCCGGGAGTGTGTCCTGTCGGTTTCAGCTCTGTGTTGACCAGAGTCCGTGCAGATTGCAGTACTCGCGTGCCGTCACCTGGGCGGCGCTGACCGGAAAGGTCGCCTCGGGGGCGTCGCCCGGCTTCAGGTGCTGGCGGTAGGCCTTGCCGTCGGCGAGCAGCTCGATCCACTCGATGTAATGGTCGTCCTGCATCGGGTGGGCGACGCTGCCGATACGGACGGTGATGCTGTCGGCGCCGACCTCGATGACCGGCACGTGCTTTTCCTTGGCGGCGTCGACGGTATTCTCCGTCTGCAGGGCCATGGGCTGGCCGCAGCAGAACATGGCGCCGGGGCCGCCATGCAGAACTTCGACGATGTTGCCGCACAGTTCACATTTGTAGACTTCGAGTTGTTTTGCCATGACGTTCCTCCTTTGCCGGGTGGTTGTCGGGGAGTCCTGCGCGAAGATTGGCATGTCGCAAGCGGGAAAAGCTTACCACAGGCGGCTCATGGTTCAACCGGCGGGGCCGAGTCGGTTTGCCTTCCTGGAGAAAGCTGGTATAAGAAATAAAACCCGACCTGGAAGTGCGATTATTGTTATGCGTCTGTTTTTGTTGG
>CAYTVY010000206.1:0-3225 GCA_964441925.1 uncultured Geothermobacter sp. | reverse complement strand
CGGAATACTGGCTTATACCACAGCCTTCGCCGGCGGTTCAATTTTCCCCCCGGTTCCGCAAAATCCTGAATCAGTGAGCTTGTCACCGGCGAATAGCGCAAGCCATTGACCTACCTGCGCTTTCCAAAAATCACCGGCGAACCTATGGGTGCGCCTCAGATTTTGGGAAACCGCATCCAGGCCAAGCACTTACACTCTTCATCCGGCACAAACCCACTGATTCAGGAAAATGGCCGGGGAATTTGGGGCCACTGCGGCCGGCGATTGTCAACTGTCTGAAAACAGGTTAGACTCCGTCAGAAACCGCCGGAGCTCGCATGACCGAAGACCAGTCCTGGCGCCTGGGGGCGCTTGTCATCCTCTTTCTGCTGTCCGCCTTCTTTTCCGGTTCGGAAACGGCCCTGACCGCCATTGACCGGGTGCGGGTCCATTACCTGGTCGAGAAGCAGCGGCGTGGTGCCAGGCGCCTGGAGAAGCTGCTGTCCCAGCCCGACCGGCTGCTTTCGGCCATCCTGATCGGCAACAACCTGGTCAACATCGCCGCCTCGGTCTTTGCCACCACCCTGTTCGTCTCCTGGTTCGGCGAGCAGCGGGGGGAGCTGGCGACCATCCTCATCCTGACACCGGTGCTGCTGCTGCTGGCCGAGGTCTGTCCCAAGACCTACGCCAAGCGGAACCCGGAACGGGTCGCCTTCTGGGTGCTGCAGCCGATCATTGTCGTCATGTGGCTGCTGGCACCACTGGTCGGCCTGGTAACCTTCGTTTCCGGTCTGCTGACCCGACTGGTGCCGCAGGAAGCCGAGCGGCCGGTGATTTCGGGGGACGAGATCCGGGCCATGATCAACGTCGGCGAGAAGGCCGGGGTGGTGGCGGAAGAACAGCATCGCATGCTGCACGGCATCTTCGAACTGGCCGAAATCAGTGTCCGTGATGTCATGATTCCGCGCACCGAGGTGGTCGGCATCGAGGCGGGCGCCGGTTTCGAGGAGGTGCTGCGGATCGTCCAGGAATCGAAGCATTCGCGTTTTCCGGTCTACGAGGGCGACCTCGACCATGTGCGCGGCATCATTCACTCGAAGGAGATTCTCGACTATGTGCACCGGCCGGAGGAGTTCTCCCTGCCCCGGCTGGCGCGTCGACCCTTCTTCGTGCCCGAGTCGACACCGATCGAGGCGCTGCTGCACTCCTTCCGCAAGCGGCGGGTCCATCTGGCGATGGTGGTCGACGAGTACGGCGGGGTCGAGGGCATCGTTACCCTCGAAGACGTGGTCGAGGAGATCGTCGGGGAAATCCAGGACGAATACGACGACGACGAGGTGCTGGTCCGGCAGCTCGGGCCCGGTTGCTATCTGATCGACGCCAGTGCCTCCATCCGGCTGATCAACCGCCGCTTCGATCTGAAACTGTCGGAGCGCCACGCCACCACCATGGCCGGATTCGTTCTGCGCATGCTGGGCGAAATTCCCCGGGAAGGGGATGTCTGCCGTGCCGACGGCGTGGAGCTGGTGGTGCGCAAGATGGACCAGCAGCGCATCGAGGAGCTGGAGATGCGGCTGCTGCCGCCGGAAGAAGCGCAGCTCTCCTGATGATGCGGGTCGGGTCACACTGCCTGCGGAAGACGAAGCCTGCTGTATTTCCGACCGGATAGGCCGTTTGCATTTTCGTGGTGCGGGTGGATGCCGGTTCCCTCCGGTGCCGCCATTCTGGCAGGCGCTGTAAACCCTTAAAAAATTGCCAAAATTTCTTGACAGTGACCTTGACGCCCAGTATATTTCGACCAAGGTGGGAAAAGGTGCCAGAAAAGGCCAAAAGGTGTCATGGTCAATTTCAGGGGGAAATATTTCAACAGCGTCGACGCCAAGGGGCGGGCGATCATTCCGGCCAGATTTCGGGACGAACTGGCCCGTGCCTATGACGACGACCGGCTGGTGGTGACCGAAGGGGATGGCGGACTCGACTGCTATCCCGTCCCCCTGTGGGAGGAGATCGTCGCGCGAATCGATGCCCTGGAGCCGGGGCAGTTCAAGGAAGATCTCTATCTGGCCACGGTGTCACCGGCGGTTGAGTGCAGTTTTGACAAGCAGGGGCGGATTCAGCTGACGCCGGCCCTGCGCGAACATGCGGGTCTGGTGGGGGAGACGCGGGAATTCGTGGCGATCGGGGTCAACAACAAGATTCGCATCATGACCCGGCAGCAGCACGCCGACCAGCGTGCCCAGGCGCAGGAGCGGCTTCGGCAGGATCCCCAGGCCCGTTACAACCTCGGTCTTTGACTTTCTGATGGCGGCGGACTTTGCTCACCGGCCGGTGATGCCGCAAGAGGTGCTCGAGCTGTTGGCGCCGCGGCCTGGAGGTGTCTATCTCGATGGCACCGTCGGTGGCGGCGGCCATGCCCGGCTGATCCTCGAGGCGAGCGCCCCCGACGGACGGCTGGTCGGTCTGGACCGGGATTCCGAAGCTCTGGCGGCAGCCGGTCGGACCCTGGCTTCCTTCGGCGGGCGGGTGACCCTGGTCCATGCGGCCTTTGCCGATTCCGAGACGGTTCTCGACCGGCTCGGCATCGACCGGCTCGATGGCATGCTTCTCGATCTCGGGGTCTCGTCCCACCAGCTCGACCGCGCCGAACGTGGTTTTTCCTTCCGGCACGATGGCCCGCTCGATATGCGGATGAATCCTGATGAGGGGGAGACGGCGGCGGATCTGCTGGCCAGCCGCGACGCCGACGAACTGGCGCGCATCTTTCGCGAATACGGCGAGGAGCGTTACGCCCGCCGGATTGCCCGGCGCATCGTTGCTCTGCGGCAGGAGGCTCCCCTGCAGACGACACGGCAGCTGGCCGAGCTGGTGGCGCAGGTGGTGCCCGCCTCGCGCGACAGCCGGCGCATCCATCCGGCGACCCGGGTCTTCCAGGCGCTGCGCATCGCCGTCAACGGTGAGCTCGAGCAGGTGGAACGGGGCGTGCGGCTGGGCATCGACCGGTTGCGGCCCGGCGGCCGCCTGGTGGTGATCAGTTTTCATTCCCTGGAAGACCGGCTGGTGAAGCGGATCTTCCGGGACGCGGCCCGCGGCTGTATCTGTCCGCCGCGCCTTCCGGTCTGTCAATGTGGCCGGGTACCTGAAGTGAGGCTGCTGACGCGCAGGGCACTGCGCCCATCGGCGGCCGAAATTGAAGCGAATGTACGATCCCGCAGCGCGGTGCTGCGGGCTGTCGAACGGCAGGGCTGA
>CAYTVY010000205.1:0-3252 GCA_964441925.1 uncultured Geothermobacter sp. | reverse complement strand
GTGGTGGTGCCGCTGGCGACGGCATCCTGCACCTGCGGCAGCAGGGCGGCGACGTTGCGGTCCCGGAGGAACTGCTCCTTCAACCCGTCCATCAGCAGGCTCCACATCCAGTCGCTGGCCTGCAGGCGGCGTTTTTCGGCGAGCTCACCGCTCTGTTCCATGGTCCGGCGGTAGTCTTCGACGGCCTGCCAGGCCTCGGCGATCCCTTCGCCCTTCAGGGCGGAGCAGAGCAGCACCGGCACCTGCCAGCTGGCGCTCTTGGGCTGCATGATGTGCAGGGCGTTTTCGATCTGGGACCTGGCCAGCTCGGCGCGGGCCCGGTTGTCGCCCTCGGCCTTGTTGATCAGGATCAGGTCGGCGATCTCCATCACCCCCTTCTTGATCCCCTGCAGCTCGTCGCCGGCTCCCGGCAGCTGCAGCAGGACGAAGAGGTCGACCATGGAGGCGACGGTGATCTCCGACTGGCCGACCCCGACCGTCTCGACGATGACCACATCGTAACCGGCCGCCTCGCAGATCAGCATGGTCTCGCGGGTCTTGCGCGCCACCCCGCCGAGGGTGTCGCCCGAGGGGGAGGGACGGATGAAGGCATTGGGATCGCGCGACAGCTCCTCCATGCGGGTCTTGTCGCCGAGAATGGAGCCGCCGGAAAGCTGCGAGGAAGGATCGACCGCCAGCACCGCCACCCGGTGCCCGCGACCGGTCAGGTAGAGGCCAAGGGCCTCGATGAAGGTGCTCTTGCCGACCCCCGGCACGCCGGAGATGCCGATACGGATGGCATTGCCGGATGCCGGCAGCAGTTCGTCGAGCAGGGTGGTGGCGGCCAGGGAATGATCGGGAGAACGGCTTTCGACCAGGGTGATGGCCTTGGCCAGGGAGCGGATATTGCCGGCCCGGACGCCGGCGGCGAGTTCTTTGAGCTTCATCAATGGCCCCATCCCATCTCGCGCCCGTTCGCTTTCGCTCACTCAAGACGCGAAAGACGCAGAGAACCCTCCGGGACAACTCTGCGTCTCTGCATCTCTGCGCGAATCCGTTCTAAGTCTGGCGTTTACTTGCGCTTCTCCTCGATGGCGTCGAGGGTCTGGCCGGCGGAGACGGTGATCGGGGTGCCGGGGCCGAAGATTCTGCTGGCGCCGGCGGCGTAGAGGGCCTCGTAGTCCTGGCGGGGAATGACACCGCCGCAGACCACGGCGATATCCTCGGCGCCGAGCTTCTTCAGTTCGGCGATCAGCTGCGGCACCAGGGTCTTGTGCCCGGCGGCCAGGGAAGAAACACCGACGACGTGCACGTCGTTCTCCACCGCCATTTTCGCCGCCTCTTCCGGCGTCTGGAACAGCGGCCCGACATCGACGTCGAAACCGGCGTCGGCGTAGGCGCTGGCCACCACCTTGGCCCCGCGGTCGTGACCGTCCTGCCCCATCTTGGCAATCAGGATACGCGGCCGGCGGCCCTCCCTCTCGGCGAAGGCGGCGATCCGTTTCTTCAGCTCGGCGAAATCCTCGTCCTTTTCGACCACGGCTCCGTAGGCTCCCGAAACAAGCTTGATCTCGGCCTTGTGGCGACCGAAGACCTTTTCCATGGCATCGGAAATCTCACCGACGCTCGCCCGCAGCCGGGCGGCCTCGACGCAGAGTTCCAGCAGATTCTGCGACTCATTCTCGCACGCGGCGGTGATGGCGTCCAGCGCCCGCCGGCAGGCATCGTTGTCCCGCTCGGCGCGGATCTTCCGCAGCCGGGCGATCTGGGCCTCGCGCACGGCGGTATTGTCGATCTCGAGCACCTCGATCGGTTCTTCCTCGGCCAGCTGGTACTTGTTGACCCCGACGATGACATCGCGGCCGGAATCGATGGCGGCCTGCTTGCGCGCCGCCGACTCCTCGATGCGCAGCTTGGGCATGCCCGATTCGATCGCCCGCGTCATCCCGCCCATCTGCTCGATCTCGTCGAGCACCTTGCGGGCCTCGGCCACCAGGGACGCGGTCAGGTGCTCGACGTAATAGGAGCCGGCCAGCGGATCGACCACGTTGCAGATGCCGGTCTCCTCCTGGATGATCAGCTGGGTGTTGCGGGCGATACGGGCCGAATGATCGGTCGGCAGGGCGATCGCCTCGTCCAGGGCGTTGGTGTGCAGCGACTGGGTGCCGCCAAGCACCGCCGCCAGCGCCTCGAGAGTGGTGCGGATGACGTTGTTGTAGGGATCCTGCTCGGTCAGTGACCAGCCGCTGGTCTGGCAGTGGGTCCGCAACGCCATCGACTTGGGGTTCCGCGGATCGAACCGGCTCATCAGCTCGGCCCACAGGTAGCGGGCCGCCCGCAGCTTGGCCGCCTCCATGAAGAAATTCATGCCGATGCCGAAGAAGAAGGAGAGCCGCGGCGCGAAGGCGTCGATATCGAGCCCGCGGGCCAGGGCGGTCTTGACGTACTCCAGGCCGTCACCGAGGGTGAAGGCCAGCTCGAGCACGGCGTTGGCACCGGCCTCCTGGATATGGTAGCCGGAAATCGAAATCGAGTTGAACTTCGGCATGTATTTGCTGGTGTACTCGATGATGTCGGCGATGATCCGCATCGAGGGCGCCGGCGGATAGATGTAGGTGTTGCGGACCATGAACTCCTTGAGGATGTCGTTCTGGATGGTCCCGGCCAGCTTCTCCCGGCTGACGCCCTGCTCTTCGGCGGCAACGATGAAATTGGCCATGATCGGCAGCACGGCACCGTTCATGGTCATCGACACCGACACCTTGTCGAGGGGAATGCCGTCGAACAGGATCTTCATGTCCTCGACCGAGTCGATGGCCACCCCGGCCTTGCCGACGTCACCGACCACCCGCGGGTGATCCGAATCGTAGCCGCGATGGGTCGCCAGGTCGAAGGCGACCGACAGCCCCTGCTGGCCGGCGGCCAGATTGCGCCGGTAGAAGGCGTTCGACTCCTCGGCGGTGGAAAAACCGGCATACTGGCGCACCGTCCAGGGCCGGCCGGCGTACATGGTGGCCATCGGCCCCCGCACGAAGGGCGGCAGACCGGGCAGGGTCCCGAGGGTCTCCAGCTTTTCGAGGTCCCGCTCGGTGTAGAGCGGCTTGACGGTAATCCCTTCCGGCGTCTCCCACTTGAAACCGGACAGATCGTCGGTCTTCTTCTCTTTCTTGGCCTTGGCCTCCCAGTCGGCCAGCGTCGGTCTGGCAAATTGACTCATGGTCCCATCCTTTGCAGTGAGAGGGACCGTCCCCCAAGGCGGGGACAGCCCCTTTT
>CAYTVY010000204.1:0-3254 GCA_964441925.1 uncultured Geothermobacter sp. | reverse complement strand
TTTTTGAAAACCGCATTCAGGCCAAGCACTTACACTCTTCATCCGGCACAAACCCGCTGATTCAGGTTGATTTTTGTTTTCGGTTGTTCTAATCTCTTCTTTCATTTCGCCGGCAAAACCGGCGGGATCTGAGTCCACAAGAGAAAGCGAGGTGATCCTCGGGTGGAAATCACGGTTGTCGACGGCAATGTCGAAAAGGCGATCCGGGTCCTGAAGCGCAAGCTGCAGCAGGAGGGCCTGTTTCGTGAGATGAAGCAGCGCAAGTTCTACGAGAAGCCTTCCGTCAAGCGCAAGCGCAAGGAGAAGGAAGCCCAGCGCCGGCTGCGCAAGAAGATGCGCTCGATGCGTCGGGACTGATTCTTCCGCCGCCGCGGGAAGTCAGACAGAAAAAGGGCCGCTCTTTCGAAAGAGCGGCCCTTTTTTTCTCAGGGAGCGGTTCTTCGGGCGGCACCCTACGCCGGCAGCACTGGCAGCTTCAGTCCGGCCAGGTAGTCGACCATCTTCACCACCTGGCAGCTGTAGCCGTTCTCGTTGTCGTACCAGACATAGAGATTACAGCGGCTGCCCTGGACGATGGTGGCGCAGGAGTCGACGACACAGGCGTAGCCCGAGCCGACGAAATCGCTGGAGACGACGTCGGGCGAGTTGGTGTAGTCGATCAGCTCGTGCAGCGGGCCTTCCAGGGAAACCTCGCGCAGGTAGCTGTTGATTTCCTCGACGCTGGTCTCCTTTTCCAGGTTGAGACTGAGGATGGCCAGGGAGACGTTCGGCGTCGGCACGCGAATGGCGTTGCCGGTCAGCTTGCCGGAAAGTTCCGGCAGGGCCTTGGCCACCGCCTTGGCGGCGCCGGTCTCGGTGATGACCATGTTCAGCGGCGCCCCGCGACCGCGGCGCGACTTCTTGTGATAGTTGTCGATCAGGTTCTGGTCGTTGGTGTAGGCGTGACAGGTTTCGACATGGCCGTTGACGATGCCGAAACGGTCGTTGACCGCCTTGAGCACCGGCACGATGGCGTTGGTGGTGCAGCTGGCGGCGGAGAAGATCTGTTCGTCGTCGTTCAGCAGGTCGTTGTTGATGCCGTAGACGATGTTGGGTACGTCCCCCTTGCCGGGGGCGGTGAGGATGACCTTGTCGATGCCCCCCGACTTCAGGTGCCGGCTGAGCCCCTCCCGGTCGCGCCACTTGCCGGTGTTGTCGACGAGGATGGCGTTGCTGATGCCGTAGCGGCTGTAATCGACCTCGGCCGGATCGTTCGAATAGATGACGTGAATCAGGTTGCCGTTGGCGATGATGGCGTTCTCTTCCGGATCGACCTTGATCGTTCCCTTGAAGGGGCCATGCACCGAGTCGCGGCGCAGCAGGCTGGCCCGCTTGACCAGATCGTCCTCGCTGCCCTTGCGTACCACCACGGCCCGCAGGCGCAGCTTGTTGCCGCCGCCGGTCTGGTCGATGAGAATGCGCGCCAGCAGGCGGCCGATGCGGCCGAAGCCGTAGAGCACGACATCGCGCGGCTCGCTCAGGATCGGCTTGTGGCCGGTGTTGATGGCCTTCAGCTCCTGGCGGACGAAGGCGTCGATGTCGAGATTGCCCGCCTGGGCCTGGTAGCGGACCGTCAGCTTGCCGATGTCGATGCGGGCCGGGGCCAGATCGAGCTTGGCGACCGCCTGCAGTACCGGCATGGTGTCGCGCACCGACAGCTCGTTTTCGAGGATCTGGCGGGCGAAGCGGTGGGCGCGGAGGATGTCGATGGTCGACTGGTGCACCAGCTTGCGGTCGTAGATGGTGATCACCACGTCGTTGTCGCGGTAGAGACGGCCGATGATGGGCAGCATCTGCTCGGCGATCGCTTCCCTCTCTTTCCAGTCCGAGAAATAGCGTACCTGTTTTTCCGTCAGCATGGATGTGTTTCCTTCCTTGTTGCGGGAATCGTGTCGCAAAAAACCGGTTGGGGCGCGAAAACCGCGCCATACTAAACGCAAAGCCCGGACGAAGGCAAGGTTTCACAAACGAAAATTTTTGTCGCCGGCCTGAATCCGCGGGTTTGTGCCGGATGAAGAGTGTAAGTGCCTGGCCTGGATGCGGTTTTCAAAAATCCAGGGCGCACCCACAGGTTCGCCGGTGATTTTTGGGAAGAGGGCTGGACTTGCCGGGCATGGGCTGTTATTCATAAATGCAGCCCGGCCACCGGGCCGGTAATACTGACCGACAGGAGGATTGCAGGCATGGCCGACAGGGTTTCCTACCACGAACTGGGACTGGTGAACACGCGTGACATGTTCGCCCGCGCCATGGCGGGCGGCTACGCCGTCCCGGCCTACAATTTCAACAACCTGGAGCAGCTGCAGGCGATCATCACCGCCTGTGCCGAGACCGCGTCGCCGGTCATCATCCAGGTCAGCAAGGGCGCGCGCAACTACGCCAACGAGACCATGCTGCGCTACATGGCGATGGGGGCGGTGAAGATGGCGCGGGAGATGGGATCCGACATCCCCATCGCCCTGCATCTCGACCACGGGGATTCCTTCGAGCTGTGCAAGGCCTGTGTCGATTCCGGCTTCTCGTCGGTGATGATCGACGGCTCGCACCTGCCCTACGAGGAGAACGTCGCCCTGACCCGCAAGGTGGTGGAATACGCCCACCAGTACGATGTGACGGTCGAGGGCGAGCTCGGCGTGCTGGCCGGCATCGAGGACGAGGTCGAGGCCGAGCATTCGACCTACACCCGGCCCGAGGAGGTGGAGGACTTCGTCAGCAAGACCGGCTGCGACTCGCTGGCCATTTCCATCGGGACCAGTCACGGCGCCTACAAGTTCAAGCTCAAGGAGGGCGAAGAGGTGCCGCCGCTGCGCTTCGACATCCTCGAGGAGATCGAAAAGCGCATCCCCGGCTTCCCCATCGTTCTCCACGGAGCCTCCAGCGTGGTGCAGGAGTACGTGCAGCTGATCAACCGCTACGGTGGCAGCATGGAAGGGGCGGTCGGTGTTCCCGAGGAGCAGCTGCGCCGGGCCGCCGGCAGCGCGGTCTGCAAGATCAACATCGATTCCGACGGCCGGCTGGCGGTGACCGCCAAGGTGCGCGAGTACCTGGCCAACAACCCGGCCGAGTTCGATCCGCGCAAGTATCTCGGTGAGGCGCGCAAGGAGCTGATCCGGCTGATCAAACACAAGAACGAGGCCGTGCTGGGCAGCGCCGGCAAGGCCTGAGATCCGTTCCGTCCGCGGCCGCCGGGACCGGCGGCCGCGGACACCCGTCAC
>CAYTVY010000203.1:0-3281 GCA_964441925.1 uncultured Geothermobacter sp. | reverse complement strand
TAAATCACATCAATCAGCCCGCGTCTACAACCGTCGGCTGGTCGAGCCGGTCGACCAGAACCGTCACGCCACCGGGGAAAGGATCGATGATATGGTAGCGCATGATCGAGTCGAGGTGCTTTTTCTCCAGCACCGTTCCCTCCTTGAGCAGCATCAAACCGGTGCCGCTGTAGAGGTTTTCCGCCAGCACCATGCCGACCCGCAGCTCGCGCGGCTCGAGAATGGCGCCGACCTTGTCACCGGCACAGACCAGCCTGCCGTACAGTTCGATGACCGGTTGCCGCAGATGGGGAAAGAGGTGGGGATCGAAACGCTCACCACACAATTCCTCGATGTCGGACAGGGCCTTCTTGATGGCGGGCAGGTCGGCTTTTCGTCCAAGTTTGCGATCGGCATAGTCGGCCAGGGCGATGATCCGCGCCCCGAGCGGAATCTCTTCACCGGCGAGGCGGTCCGGATAGCCGCTGCCGTCATACCATTCATGATGATGCCGCACCAGTTCGCCTGCCGGCCGCAACCTGACGATCTTGTCGAGGGCGAGCTGGCCGAGAATGGCGTGTTTGAGGTAGTCGGCCCGGTCGTCACCGGTCAGTTCGTCGGGATTCTGCCCCAGCAGTCGCCCCGCAATGCCGACCTTGCCGATGTCGTGCATCAATGCCGCCTCGGAAATGGTCTGCACATCCGTTTCCGACAACTCCAGCGACCGCGCCATCGCCTCGGCAAGGCGTGCGACATTGTCCGAGTGGCCGGCATTCGCCCGGTCGCGCAGCTCCACCAATGTCGACAGGGCCTCGATGGTTCCCCGCAGGGTCTTTTCGAGTTCGGCATTCTGCTCGTGCAGCTTCTCGCTACGGCGCCGGATCTCCCGGGTCTGTTCCAGAACCCTTTTTTTCAGGTTGCGGTTCCACTCGGCCAGCTCCTCGTTCTTCTGCCGGATGATGTCCTGCAGGCGACGGTTTTCGAGCAACAGCCGGTAGCGCTGCAACTCGCCACGCAGGATCTGCAGCAATTCGTCGTTGTCCCAGGGCTTCTTGACGTAACGGCAAGCCCCCCCCTTGTTGATGGCATCCATGGCGGCGTCGATGTCGGCATAGCCGGTCAGGACGATGCGCGGCACGTCGGGACGCAATTTGCGCACCTCGGCCAGAAATTCGGCGCCGCTCATTTCCGGCATGCGCTGATCCGACACCACCAGGCCGATCTGCTCTTCATCACGCAACAGTTCGAGCCCCTCGGGACCGGACGACGCCGTCAACGTTTCGTACTCCTCGTCGACGGTCAGGCGCCGCAGCGAGGACAGGATGTTCTTTTCGTCATCGACGAAAAGAACCTTCAGATCGCGCAGACTTACGTCATCAGACATAACCTGTCTCCCAACGGCTCCTCGACGGCGAGCTCGCAGAGCCTCTTACCGGTCACATCGACCAGGCAGATGATCAGTCCGTCCTGCTGACGGTTATGCAGCCGCGTCACCCAGTATTTCAGGGGGCGGCCGGAAATGTCGAGTTCTCCCTGGACGCAGTGGCCGTCCGCAAAGTCATCGACCAGGCGGTTCAGTTCGTCGGGCAACGTCTCGAACCGGGAAAGGCCGATCACGAACTCGCTGTCGAGCCCCAAAAGATACATCCCCATCTTGTTGGTCCGCACGATCGTCCCCTCGAGGTCGAGGCCGACCACGCCGACCGGCAAGGCATCGAGAATGTTCTGCGAAATCCGCAGCGCCTCGTTCTGGATCTGCAGTTTTTCTGTCCGTTCGAGCACCAGCTGTTCGAGGTGCTCATTGATGTGCTCGAGCTCGTGATTCGTCCGCTGCAACTGCACCATCAGCTCCCGGTTCTTCTTCTGCAGGAAATAATGCTCGAGAGCGGTCTGCAGGGTCACTCTCAGTTCGTCATCGTTCCAGGGCTTGGGGATGAACTTGTAGATCTGCCCCTCGTTGATGGCGGCGACGATGGAGGCGGCATCGGCATAGCCGGAAAGCACGATGCGGATGGTGTCCGGCCAGTGCCGGCAGACCTCGCCAAGGAATTCGACCCCGTTCATCCCCGGCATCCGGTAATCGGAGACCACCAGCTGGATCTCCTTTTCCTGCCGCATGATCTCCAGACCTTCCGCCGCCGACTCGGCAACGAAAATCTCCCAGTCGTCGTCGATGAAGATGCGGCGCAGCGCCTTCAGCACGTTGCGTTCGTCATCGACACAAAGGATACGGATCTGTTCATCGGCCAGGATGGGACGTGTTTCCATGCCGTCCTCGCTTTCGTCAGTTCTGGTTCTCTTCCTCGTCTCCCGGGGCCGGAGCCCCGGCGACCGGCAGATAGATGAAAAAGGTGGTGCCCACACCGACCTGGCTTTCGACCTCGATGCGGCCGCCATGCTTCTGAACGATATCCCAGGAGATGCTCATGCCAAGTCCGGTTCCCTTGCCCACCTCCTTGGTGGTGAAGAAGGGTTCGAAAATACGTTCCTTGATCTCTTCCGGAATACCGCTGCCGTTGTCCTGGATCTGGACGACGATCTGGTCGTTTTCGACCATGGTCCGCACCCAGATGTCACCCTTGGTTTCGATCGCCTGGGCGGCGTTGACCAGCATGTTCATGAAAACCTGGTTGAGCTGCTGCGGATAACAGCGAATCCGGGGCAGATCACCATAGTCGCGATGCAAAGTCGTCTTGTATTTCAATTCGTTCCAGACGATGTTGATCGTGCTTTCGAGACATTCGTTGATATCCGCCTCGCCGTACTGGGCCTGATCGACCCGGGAGAAGGATTTCAGGTTCTGGACGATGGTGCGAACCCGGTCGGCACCGTCGATCGATTCCTGAAGCAGGTCGGGAATGTCCTCGAACAGATAATCGATCTTCAGGCGTCTGGCCGCCTGACGGACCTCGTCGAGCACCTCGCCGGAAAGTTCACGCTGGAGAATCCTGTCCTGCACCTCGACGTACTGGCGGATCTTGTCGATGTACTTGCCCAGGGTCGTCAGATTGCTGCGAATGAAACCGACCGGATTGTTGATCTCGTGCGCCACCCCGGCCGCCAGCTGGCCGATGGAGGCCATCTTCTCGTTCTGCAGCAGCCGCGTCTGGGTCGCCTTCAGGTCGTCGAAGGCCTTCTGCAGCTTGTCGGTGCGTTCGGAGACCCGAATCTCCAGTTCGTCGTTCAGAGCCAGCAGCTGCTCCTCGGCAATGCGGTGATCGGTGATGTCGAAGGCACAGCAGTCGACCAGCAAGACCCTTTCGCCCTGGACACGGGGCGACAGGGTCACCTGCATCCAGCGG
>CAYTVY010000202.1:0-3310 GCA_964441925.1 uncultured Geothermobacter sp. | reverse complement strand
CTTGTTTTTTTGCTAACCTTTTCCGAGTGTCGTCCGGGCGCCCAAAGGCGCCCCTCTTCTGCCACGGGAGATGCCATGGGCCGGATCAGGTCACTCAGGGAAACGCAACCCTTCAACATGTTGCCCGACGAAGTGGTGACCCGCCTCGAGCAGGCCGCCGCCATCAGGAAATTCCCGCCGCACATCCACATCTTCAACCAGAACGACCCGCCCACCGGCTATCTCTACATCGTGCGCCGGGGACTGGTGGAAATCGTCGCCACCACGCCCGGCGGTGTGGAAATGGTGGTCGACCTGCGCGGAGACGGCTCCTTCTTCGGCTGCACCCCCATCCTGACCAACGAGTCGTACACCGCCGGGGCCCGCACGGCCAAGGAGACCGAATGCTATCTCATCCCGGCGGAACTGATAGCCGACACCGCCCGCGACTATCCCGACGTGGCCGACTTCTTCACCCGTGCCGTCTACTCGCGGGTGCGCAGTCTCTACGCCGACATGGTCAGCGACCATGCCCAGAGTGCCCTGACCCAGGTCGAGGCCTATCCGTTCAAAAAACGGCTGTCCGAAATCATGACCTCACCGGTCGTCACCTGCAACGGCACGACGACCGCCCGTGAGGTCGCCCGGACCATGACCCGGCACGGCATCGGCGCCATTGTCGTCTCCAACCAGAAAAACCGCGCCGACGGCATCATCACCCAACACGACCTGGTGACCAAGGTGCTGGCCCGGGACCGGGCCAATCCGGCGAAACTGACCGCCGAACGGATCATGACCCCATCACCCCTGACCCTGCCGCCATCGGCCTACATGTACGAAGCCGCCACCTTCATGATGGCGCGGCGCATCAAGCACCTGCCGGTGGTCGACAACGGCGAGCTGGTCGGCATCATCTCCCTGCGCGACCTGATGAAATACCGCAGCCAGAAATCGATGCTACTGGTCGGCAGCGTCAAAGAAGCGAATACTCTTGCCGACCTGGCACGGGCCAAGCAGGAGATCGTCAAGGTCGCCAAGGGGCTGATGAGCGAGACCCGCTCCCCCTTCGAGACGATGGAGATCCTCTCCTACATTCACCACTGCATCCTGCGGCGGGGCTACGAGCTGGTGCTGGAGCAGATGCGGGCCGAGGGCATGGTGCCCCCGCCCATCCGTTACTGTTTCATCATCATGGGGAGTGGCGGCCGCAAGGAGATGCTGCTCGGGCCGGATCAGGACAACGGTTTCATCTTCGAGGACTACCCGGACGCGATGCAGTCGCAGGTCGACGCCTTTTTCGTTCCCTTCGCCGAACGGCTGGTGGCCGCCTATGCCGAAATCGGCTATCCGCTGTGCAACGGCAAGGTGATGGCCAACAACCCCCTCTGGCGCGGCCGGCTGAAGGACTGGAAATCCCGCATCACCGAGTGGATCAGGGTACCGGAACCGCAGCGGGTTCGCTACTCGACCATCTTCTTCGACTTCATGCCCCTGGTCGGTGACACCAGTCTCTGCCAGGATCTGCGCGACATCGTTCATCTGCTGATCCGCGAGACCCCGGTCTTTCTCTATCACCTGATGGAGCTCGATTTCCAGCACAAGGTGCCCCTCAGCCTGCTGGGACGGTTCGTGGTGGAAAAAGAGGAGGATCACAAAGGGATGCTCTCGCTGAAGCAGGCCGGCAGCATCTTCATCGTCGACTGCGTGCGCATCTTCATGCTCGAACAGGGATTCGAGGCAACCACCACCATTGAGCGGCTGGACGAACTGGTCAAGCGCGGCGTCTTCACCCAGGACACGGCCGAGCACCTCAAGGCGGCCATGGACGCATTCACTTTTCTGCGGCTGCGCAACGAGATCAATCTGATCGAACGGGGGAAGAACCCCACCCACTACCTCGACCCCTATGCCCTGTCGAAGATCGAGCAGGATCTGCTCAAGGAGGCCTTCCGGGCCGCCGGCAAGCTGCAGGATTCGACCCGGCGGCATTTTTCACGGCTGGTGCACTGACCACGGCAGAAGCGACCAGGCCGTTGCGCCGGGGCGCTCCCGAACAACCTGCAACAGCAGTCTACCCCCGCACCCGGTCCACGTTTTCGAGATACCAGCGATAGGTCTGTTCGATGCCTTCCCGCAGGGACGTCCGGGCGCGCCAGCCGAGCCGCTGCAGACGGGACACCTCGAGCAGCTTGCGCGGCGTGCCGTCCGGCTTGCTGCTGTCGAAGACCAGCTCCCCGGCAAAACCGACCACCTCACGCACGGTCACGGCCAGCTGACGGATGCTGACATCCTCGCCGGTGCCGAGATTGACGAAGCAGGGACGCGGATAGGAGAGCAGGTTCTCTGCCAGCACCTCGTCGGGCAGGTTGAGAACGAAGAGGGAACCATCGGCCATGTCGTCGACGAAAAGAAACTCGCGCATCGGCTTGCCGCTGCCCCAGACGACGACCTCGGCGGCACCGGCCAGCTTCGCCTCGTGAAACCGGCGGATCAGTGCCGGCAACACGTGCGAGTTCTCGGGGTGAAAGTTGTCGCCCGGGCCATACAGGTTGGTCGGCATGACGGCCACGAAACGGGTGCCGTACTGCCGGTTGTAGGCCTCACACATCTTCAGACCGGCGATCTTGGCGATGGCGTAGGGTTCGTTGGTCGGTTCCAGCGGCCCGGTCAGCAGGTGCTCTTCCCGCATCGGCTGCGGCGCCAGTTTGGGATAGATGCAGGACGAACCGAGAAAGAGCAGCCGCTCGACCCCACACTCCCAGGCACAGTGGATGACGTTGTTCTGAATCGCCAGGTTCTGGTAGATGAATTCGGCGGGATAGGTGTTGTTGGCATGAATGCCACCGACCCTGGCGGCGGCAAGGATGACATACTCGGGCTTTTCGCGCCGAAAGAAATCGCGCACCGCCGCTTGGTCGGTGAGATCGAGCTGGTCGCGCTCGGGCGTGAGCAGGTTGTCGTAGCCTTCGGCACGCAGGCGCCGGACCATGGCCGAGCCGACCAGTCCCCTAGAGCCGGCGACGAATATGCGGGACGTTTTGTTCATGGGTATTGACCTCGAATCTGCTATGTTCTTAGTCCTCTATGACGACTGCAAGGGTGCAAGTAAAATCACAGGCCAAACCGGCGGGTCGCGTCCCGCCAGACGCCTTACTTTTTTCAGCCCCCCTTCTCCCGGGCTCGCTGCGCTCACACGGGCCAGTATGTCCGGAGCTGCCTCACGCCGTAACGCATGTCACGGCAACAACCGTTGCCATTGGCCGTTCCCGTCGGGGCTGCGGCGGTGCGGCCTGGCCCAACGAACGGCCTGCCGCTCGTTGGGATGCTTTTC
>CAYTVY010000201.1:0-3362 GCA_964441925.1 uncultured Geothermobacter sp. | reverse complement strand
GCAGGCAGGCCAATGGCTTGCGCTATTCGCCGGTGACAAGCTCACTGATTCAGGTTTCAGTATAGCACCCGGACTCAGATCCGGCCCTCGCGGCGCAGCTTGGCCAGGTGCGACGCGATGTTGTGCCGGGCGAAGGGACGCAGCCGTTCGGGCACGTCCCGGTACAGGCGGTCGAGAATCGCCTCCGGAGCGTGACCGGCCCGGTGCAGTTCGAGGATGGCCGCCTCCCGCTGGCGACGGTGATCGAGGGTCTGACGCAGGCGCAGGGTGCTGCGCATCGGCATGCCGTGCGAAGGGATGATTACCGCCGGGTCCAGCGTGATGAGCCGTTCCAGGGTCCGGCAGTAGGCCGCCATGTCCCCTTCCGGGGCGGCGATGACCACGGTGCCGTAACCCTGAATCAGGTCGCCAACGAGAAACCAGCGCAGCGATTCGGGCGCCAGGCCGAGCTGCCCGGCGTCGTGCCCCGGCAGTTCGTACACCTGCACCGCCTCTCCCTGCCAGCGGGTCAGCACGTCCCCCTCCCGGCAGGTCCGCAGCCCGATGCCGGCGAAGTAGTCGGCCCCGTGCTTCTCCAGGATGCGCCGCCGGGTGTCGTCGCTGAGACAAACCGGCACCCCCAGGTGCCGGGCCAGCCGGGGCGCGTGCTGGTGATGGTCGAGATGATGATGGGTGATGAACAGGGCATCCAGCGGCTCGTCCCGCAGGGTACGCATCAGCTTCGCCAGCGCCTGCGGCGATTCGGGGGCGGGATCGACCAGAATCCGCGGGGCGCCGGCATCACCGAGCAGCAGGGCGTTGGTGCGACGCTCCGGCGGGAAGGTGCGCGACGGCACCGCCAGCACCTCGACGCCGCGCAGGGGCTCGACCCGGGCGATCCGGCGCTCCACGTCGTGCCGCAGCGAAAGATCGCCGAACTCCGCACCGTCCGGCTGACGGACCAGGGCCGCCAGCACCCGGCGCAAAGGGGGCACCATCAGGGAATCACCCCGTTCGAAACGTTCGAGCAGCTGGTGCGGGGTCAGCCAGAAGCCCTCGGCCAGCTCGCCCGCGTCGAGCCGGAAGGCGGGCCGGGCATTCAGGTCGACCCGAAAGCAGTGCAGCCGAAAGCGCAACGGCACGATCGGCGGCGCCATCACCCGGGCCAGGGGGCGGACCGCCCGCACCTCGCCGGCGGCGATGCCGGCAGCCAGGTCGTAGCCGAGCTCTTCGGCGATCTCCCGAGCCAGGGCGCGGATCATCCGTCCGTCCAGATCGCACAGCTGCGGCGCCGGGTGGGGCCCGGCGTCGTCCTCCCGGTCGATCTTGCCGCCGGGAAAGGCATCGTAACCAGGAAAGACGTTCAGGTGGGGCTGGCGCCGCACGGTGAAGATTTCCCCGGCATGACAGAAGACGGCGGCGACGGAATCGATGATGGTACCGGAGGTCATGAAATTGGCGGGTCAGACTTTCACTGTCTGCTCACAAGACGATATTTTTCCGGTGCCCGCAGGATATCTTCGCTGAGATCGATGTCCAAATCCGGCCAGTGGAAATGCCCGGGAGCTTCCAGGCAGACATTGAAGATCTTGCTCAATTCAGCGTTTTTGAACCAGGGGAATTTTTCAAAGGAAAGAAAATATTCGTGCCCCTCGTAAAAAAGCCAGAACCCGTGCGGGGAGACATTAGTCACTTCCGGGGAAGTGGGTTTTCCAGGCGCTGATGATCTCATGTTTCCTCTTTTCGACGATACGCTGAAGACGAAGCAGTTGCCGCCGGTTCAGGTGAACAAAATCCGCCAGAGCCACGGTTGGCTCCAGCCAGAACTTCGCTTCCCCTTCGGGGGAAACAACATGCACGTGGATTCTTTCCTCTTCCCGGCTGAAAAAGAAGAACCGGTACTTCCCTTCACGAAAGATCGTCGGGGTCATGACTGAATTCTGACATCAAAAGCCCTCTTTGCAAAGTGGCCTTTTCACAGCAGCAACCGGTGCCGGACATGTTTGGGCGCATGGGCTGCCAGCGAGGCGGCAACGAAGACCAGCAGCACCGTGGCCCGGCCCGGCAGCCAGCCATGCACGGCCGCCCCCAGCAGCAGGACCTTGAGGATGCTGACCAGTCCCGCCAGCTCGCGGTAGAGCTGCCGGTGCCGCAGCCATTCGGTCAGAAAGAGGGCGATGCCGCTGGCCATGACCAGCAGCAGCCAGGGCAGCGGCGGGCCGGGCAGGGCATCGAACAGCCAGGCGGCCAGGAAGACCGCGGCTCCGACCTGGTGTCCCGCCCGCAGCACCAGGGAGAGGTAGAGCACCCAGTAGGGACGCTCGCCGATCCGGCCCAGGGGCACGTCGTCGTGCCGGCCGTGCCGGCTGCCCTCAGCGCGCCGCAAGGACGGATCCTTCCCGGCCGGCCCGCTGTTCACCGTCGCCGGTACGCGACCGGGCGCCGTTGAGGGCGGTCTCCAGGGTGATGGTATCGAGCACCGCCTTGGTGAGATCGTCGATCTCGTGGATGATGCTCTGCAGTTCGGCAACCACCGCCCGGCTCTCGCCGGCATGCGGTTCCGGAACGTCCAGCTCCGATTCCAGGGTTTCGAAGAGACGGATGACGTCGAGCAGGGTGGTGCGGTTGGGCACGCCGGTGAAACGGTAGCCGCCGCCGGCACCGCGCACCGCCTGCACCAGGCCGGCCCGGACAAGGGTACGCAGCACCTTGGCGAGATGGTGGGTCGAGATGCCGTACTGCTCGGCGATATCGGTGGCCGACAGCTGGCGCTCCGGATCCCGGGCCAGCTCCAGCACGGCGTAGAGGGCGAACAGGCTTGCCTTGTGCAGTTTCATGTCGTCGCTCCCGTCCCCCTACAGCGGTTTTTCCAGTTCGATGTAACGCCCGGTGCGCAACCCCTGGCTGCGGAAGAAGGAAAGGGTCAGCTTGTCCTCCCGGTCGACCATGGTCCGCACGGTGGAAACCCCCGCCTTCTTCAGCCGGCGGCACATCTCGTCGAACATCAGCTGTCCGACCCCCTGCTCCCGCAGCCGCGGCGCCACGATCAGGGCGAAGACCCAGCCGCAGGGCGGCGAGCCGAACTCCCAGGCACGGACCTCGCCGACGATGAAACCGACCGGCTCCCCCTCCCGGTCGGCGACGAGAAAGATGCGGTCATCCCGGCCGGTACGCACGTAACGGTCGAAGATGCCGCGCCAGTAGGCGGGCTTCTCCCGCTGCTCACCGGCCTGGTCGAGCGCCACCACGGCAGCGAAGTCATCCTGCCGGGCATCGCGGATGGTCACCTGGGAAATCCTGTCCATCGGGCTTCGGCCTCTCGTACGCAAAAAACTCGGTATTGTGGTACCATAAACACCAGTTGCCGACAAGGACTTTCCCGG
>CAYTVY010000200.1:0-3423 GCA_964441925.1 uncultured Geothermobacter sp. | reverse complement strand
ACCTCGCCGGCCATGGTCAGCCCGAAGATCGGCGGAATGTACGACGAGCTGCCAAGAATCACCCGCCGGTCGGTGCAGCGCCAGCGCTGGTCCTCCTTGTTGGGGCAGATGCAGTTCTCGGCGCAGACCGCCGTCTGCCCGGACAGCTCGCGGAATTCCTCGGTCGAGTAAACCACCTTCACCCCCCGTTCGATGCCGCGCTTGCGCAGCTCGCGGCGGATGATGCGGGCCAGGCGGCACTTCTGGGTGTCGGCCAGATCCGCCACCCGGATCTGTGTCGGGTCGGTCTTGTTGGCCGCGCCCATCGAGGCGATGACGGGCATCCGCTGCCGCACACAGGTCTCGATCAGGTGCAGCTTGGCGGTGATGTGGTCGATGCAGTCGAGGACGTAATCGTAACGGCCGCCGAGCAGCTTGTCGCTCTGCTCCGCGTCGTAAAAGGCCTGCACCGGGCGTACCTCGCAGGCCGGATCGATCGCCCGGACCCGCTCGGCCATCACCTCCACCTTGGGACGGCCGATGGTACCCTGCAGGGCGTGAATCTGCCGGTTGACGTTGGTCAGGCAGATCTCGTCGAAGTCGACCAGGGTGATGCGGCCGACGCCGCCGCGTGCCAGGGCCTCGGCGGCGTAGCTGCCGACGCCGCCGATGCCGAAGACGGCGACCGAGGCCGAGCGCAGACGTTGCAGGCCGGTCTGGCCGAACAGCAGCTGCAGGCGGGAGAAACGGTGTTCAGTCATCATCGTTGGATTGACACATGGTTAAGGGTTCAGGGGCCAGGGGAGCGGACTTGGACCTTCAGCCGCTCTGGACACCACTGTCCGGTTCCGCATGTTTCAGCCGCAGGAACCGGCGGGCATTCATGGTGGTGATCCGCGCGGTTTCCGGCAGGGTCCAGCCCCTGATGTCCGCAACCTTCGCGGCGATCAGCGCCAGCCATTCCGGCCGGTTCGCCTCGCCGCGGCGCGGATGCGGCGGCAGATCCGGAGCGTCGGTTTCCAGGACGATAGCCTCGGCCGGCAGCCCGCGCAGCACATCGACCCGCTTGCGGGCGTTGGGCCAGGTCAGCGGCCCGCCGAAGGCGATGCCGAAGCCGAGCCGGAGCGCTTCCCGGGCAATCTGCAGACTGCCGCCGAAACCGTGCAGGATGCCGCCGACCCGGCCGGCCTCTTCCTGGTACAGGATGGCGAGCAGCTCACCCCAGGCCCGCCGGCAGTGGATCAGGACCGGCCGGCCGGCGGCCACCGCCAGCCGCAGCTGACCGCGCAGTGCCCTTTCCTGCACCGGCCGCGGCACATCGAGCAGGCCGTCCAGGCCGATTTCGCCGACCGCCACACATTCCGGCCGCTGCAGCAGTGCCGCCAGTTCGGCGGCGGCGGAATCGTCCCACTGCCCGGCCATCATCGGGTGCAGCCCCGGCGCCGCCAGAATACGGGATTTCTGGGCGAGGTCGAGCAGCCGGTGCCAGTGCTGCCGTCGCACCCCCGGCACCAGCCAGGTGCCGACCCCGGCCCGGCCGGCCGCCGTCAGGGCCTCTTCGACCGCCTGCTCCGGTGCCAGCCGGTCCAGATGCACATGGGTGTCGAACAGCAGGGAATGATCCACCTTCATCGACTGGCATGCTAGCATAGGCGCAGAGTGCATAAAACCGGCTTTTTCTTGCCAGGGCTTCCGAGCCATGATACTTACTGATCGATTAAATTTCCCATATTTACAGCGGAGGGTGTGGCGCCATGGCAGAGACATCCACCAGCAGTATCTCCTACATCCGCAAGGTTTTCTATTTCACCCACGCCACCGGCATCGCCACCGGCGTGCTCTTTCCCTTCGCTGTCACGCCGCTCATCGGCCCCAAGGCGCAGTCCGCGGCCTTCATCCTCAGTTGTCTGGTCATGGGTTATATCGTCGGCGCCGTCATGTTCTTCTTCGTCCGCCTCACCCTGAAAAAACAACTGCGGCAGCAACTGCATCTACTGCAACCGCTGATCGGCTCCATCGACATGAAAGAGGAGACCGTCGAAGGACTGCACCAGGCTGTTTCAACGTCCGTCATGCAGGTCGAGCGGCTGGTCCGTGACCTGCTGGCCACCATCGACGAGTTCGTTCCCCTCTACCACGCCATGGCGAAAGGCAGCCGCTACCTTTCCGACCGCGCCCATGAAGGTCTCAACTCGGCCATCGAAACCCATCAGAAGGTCAAGGCGATGGAGGCCCGACAGGCCGAGGTGGCCGAGCTGGTCCGGCAACTGAGCAGCCGTTCCCAGGACGAAGCCTCGATGTCGCGCGAGCTGTCGGCTTCGCTCGAGGAGATGGCGGCGGCGATGGACCATTCCACCGCCAAGTTTCTCGAGACCTCCTCCAGTGTCGACGAGCTGGCGGCCAGCGTGGTGGAGGTCTCCGCCCAGGCGGAAGAGATCGCCCGCACCGTCGAGGGAACGGCCCAGGATCTCGACACCACCCGCGCCGCCCTGGAGGAGATTCGCAGCGGTGTGCAGGACAGCGCCCGGCGGGCCGAGACGGTGCAGCAGGACGCCGAAAGCGGCATGGCGGTCGTGCAGCGGGCCATTGCGGAGATGGACCTGATCGAGCAGGAGAGCCAAAAGGCGATGCAGGCGATGGAGCGTCTGGCACAGCAGACCGGAGAGGTGGCGAAGATCATCGAGGTGATCCGCGAGCTGGTCTCGGATACCGAACTGCTCGCCTTCAACGCCGCCATCATCGCCGCCAAGGCGGGGGAGGAAGGCAAGGGCTTTTCCGTCGTCGCCGACGAGATCCGGGATCTGGCCGACCGCACCACCACCAGTGCCCAGGAAATCCAGCGCATCGTCAAGGCGATCGGCGGAGAGACCCGCGAGGTGACCAGCGCCGTCGCCGCCACCGGCAAGCGCATCGAACACGGCAAGGCGCTGTCACGCTCGGTCGGCGAAGCGCTGGAGAAGATTTTCAACAGTTCCCGAGAAGCCGTCAGCGCTTCGGAGGAGATTGCCGGCACGACCGGTACCCAGGCGGAAAAAGCCCGCATTCTGCTGGCCGACGCCGGACGCAGCCTGCGTTCGGTGCAGGCGGTCGCCCGCGCCATCCAGGAACAGCAGGCCGCCATCACCCGCATCCAGGAAGGCGTGACCCAGATGAAGGCGGCCTCCGACCAGATCGCGCGCGGCATGGAAGAGCAGGTGCAGGCCAACCGTGATTTCGATCGCGGCCTGGCCGAACGGGAACGGCAGGTGCTGGCGATTCAGGAGGCGGTCAACTTCCAGCGTGAGACGGCCCGGCAGGTGTTCGAGCATTTTGCCACTTCGGAACAGCGGCTGCGCAAGAATGCCGAACGGGCCAAGGATATCCTGGAACATATCGAAAAGCTCGAAGCCCTGGCCGAGCGCCTGCGCCGGCAAGCGGAAATCCTCGACACCTGAAAAGCCTTCC
>CAYTVY010000199.1:2160-3475 GCA_964441925.1 uncultured Geothermobacter sp. | reverse complement strand
CAGACCAAGAAGATCGAGAGGTCCAACGTGCGCAGCACCTACGGCGCCCAGTTGCCGATCAATGTCGGCGAAGGGGTCAAGGTCAGCTTTGCGGTCGAGGTGCGCGGCTCCGGCGCCGCCGGAACCCCGCCCGAAATCGGCCCGCTGCTGCGCGCCTGCGGTTTGACGGAGACCATCTCCGCCGGGGTCGACGTGCAGTACGATCCGCACTCCGACGGTCTCAACGGCGAGTCGGTCACCATCTGGTTCTATCGCCACAACCTGCTGCACAAGGTGGTCGGCTGCCGCGGCACCGTCAAGCTCGACGCCAAGGTCAACGAGCTGGGCAAGCTCGCCTTCGAGTTCACCGGCTTGTACGCGGCGCCGGTTGATGGCACCCTGCCGACGCCGACCTACAACCAGACCCTGCCGCCGGTTTTCCAGTCCGCCGCGCTGACCTTCGACAGCTACGCCGCGGTGATCGAATCTCTCTCGATCGATCTCGGCAACAGCGTCAGCCGTCGTCCCGACGCCAACGCCGCCAGCGGGATTTTGGAGTATTTCATCGGTGACCGCCAGGTGAAGGGCGAGATCGATCCCGAGGCGGTGGCGCTGGCGACCAAGGACTGGTGGGCCATGTGGCAGGCCAGCACCGCCGTGGCGTTTACCGCCACCATCGGCCAGGCCGCCGGCAACAAGGTGACGGTCAGCGGCCCCAAGGTTGCCATCGACGAGCTGAAATATGCCGACCGCGAGAACATCCTCACCTACTCGATGCCGCTGATTTTTACGCCCAGCACCGGGGATGACGAAGTCAAATTTACCTTTGCTTAAAGGAGCATTTAACTCATGCGTGACCTGAAACCCTCAGACAATAACCAGCTCACAATCCATGACGCCATCAGCGGCGACGATGTCGTCCTGACCTACCGTACCCCCACCACCTCTGAACGGGTCGCCTACCAGCGTGCCCAGGTGAAAAAGCAGGGCAAAAAGGTCATTCTGCGCGCTGGCGAGGCCCGCCAGGAGTTCGGTTTGAAAATCCTGACAGGAGTCCGTGACGGCGATTTCGGTTACGACGGCCAGCCCATCAGCTCTGATCCGAAAAGCCCGAACTACCGCCCCGACTGGAAACAGTTGGTCGGCGAGACAGCCGGCGACCTGGTCGAGGTGTTGGCTCTGACCGTGTTCGAGGGCGCCCGCTCGGCGGCAGCACCCGACCTCGATTTCGAGGAAGGCGGTGAAGAGGCCGCCCCTTTGCCGACGACCTCCGGCGACTGAGAAAACGCTGCACGCCGGAGCGCAAAAAGAAATGCGCGCAGAACGCAGGCCCGCA
>CAYTVY010000199.1:0-2060 GCA_964441925.1 uncultured Geothermobacter sp. | reverse complement strand
TGCCGTCATGACGCGCGTCACTGGGCTGCAGCGCGAACTCGGCGCCACGGGGGCAACCGCCGGGCAGATGGGGGTGCGGGCCGGGCAGGCGTTTGATACGGCTGGGGTCAAGGCCGGGCACGCCACGCATAAGGTCGGGATTTTCCACTCGAAGTTGGGGAACACCATCATGCAGCTGATGATGGTGCAGATGGTCGGCCGGATGGCGTTTCAGGCGGTTGCCTCGGTGGTGACAAACACCTATGGCGAGGTCGAGAAATTCAACATGTCGGTCACCCAGATGGCCGCTCTGATCGCATCGTTTCAGCGCGCCGGTGACCCTGCGCAGAATTACCAGAACGCAAAAAACTATGCGCAAGGGCTGGTGACGGTGCTTGAGGAGGTCGATGCCAAAACCGTCGCCTCCGCCCAGGACCTGCAACTGATCACCGAAGAGATGGCCAAACAACGGGTTCTGCTGGACGCCAACAGTGCGGCAGAGATTGAGGGGTTCACCAATCTCGCCAACGCCGTGGCCGTCATTGCCGGTGGCTACCAGAACAAAGAGATCCAGATTCGCCAGGAGATCCGCTCCCTGATGCAGGGCGAGGTCGACATGAACAGCCAGCTCTCCCAGCAGATCAATGCCATGGTCGGCGGCGGGTTGAAGCAAAAAGTCGAGCTGTGGAAAAAAGAGGGTCGCCTGATTGAAGAGCTCGGCGGGTTGCTCACAGGGTACGCCTCTGCATCAGCCGATATCGAGGGCACCTGGTCCGCGATCGGGTCGACCATGCAGACCATCAAGGCCCGCATCATGCGCCTGGGCTTCACCGAAATGTATCGAGACATCAACGCCCAGTTGATCCTCATGAATGGCTACCTCAAGGCGCACGCGACCGAAATCGGCACCGGCCTGCGCAAAGGCTGGCTGGCTATCAAGGGCCTGATCACCTCAATCCGCGACCTGCTCCGCTCCTACGAATACCCGCTCGGCGCTGCACGCATCTTGGTGGGTGTAATCGCCGACGGTCTCGGCATGGTCGCGGCGGTCGCCCTGCCGACCATCACCGAAAAACTGATACAGACCGTAGCGCTGTTGCGCGATATGGTCCACCTCGGCTACGTGTTCGGCAGCTTTTTCGTCGACTCGATCGCTGTTGCCCTGGAGTCGATGGGCAAGATCGGAAAAATCCTCTACAACATCGTCACCCTGAACAAAGAGGGGCTGCAATCCGCGATCCGTGAGTTCAACAATATGGATACGGTCGCCAGCCTCAAGGATGATGCCCTGTTGCTCAAGGGAGTCCTCGCAGCGACCAAGGAAGACGCGTCAAACCTCTTCGATCTGAAAGGGTTCGACCGCCGCTACGCAGACTATGTCCGGCAGGCGACGCAACTGAAAAAAGCAGGAGAGACACCCGACCTGGGCGGTGGTGGTCAAGCCTACACGCCCAACCCCGATACCGTCGCCCTCGGCATCGCCGGCGGATCAGCGACCGGCGAGGACACCTGGTTGATGCGCGCCAAAGGGCTTGATGCCGCAGCCATCGAGCGGGCCAAAACCGCCAAGCTCGAAATTGACAGGTGGATGCGAGAACAAGATTTAGCAGAGGCCCAGAAGATGACCGACAGCTGGCGGCAACGTGACCAGGGCATGCTGGGCGAGCGCGGAGCCATCACCCGAGAAATTGAAATCCTGCAACAGCAAGCCGACGAGCGGGTGCGCATCGAAAAGGAAGCCAACGACACCATCTTCAACATGAAGAAGGCCAACATCAACTCTGTCCTCGGCCTGATGCAGGTCTTTGCCGGCAAGTCAAAAACCATGGCCCTGGCCGCCCTGGTTGTCCAAAAAGGCATCGCCATGGCCGAGACCTTCATCCAGACCCAGACCGCAGCCTCAGCAGCCCTGGCACCGCCGCCGCTCGGGCTTGGTCCCATCGCCGGTGCGCCGATCGCCGCAGCGATTGAAGCTCAGGGAGCTATTCGGATGGGCCTGATCGCCGCAACGGGTCTGGCCCAGGCAGTCACTTCCGGCGGAGGTGGGGGCAACTACGGCGGGGGGACCCTCGGCAGCCCGA
>CAYTVY010000198.1:0-3602 GCA_964441925.1 uncultured Geothermobacter sp. | reverse complement strand
CGCCTCGTCCAGCAGCTCCAGGATATGCACGGCCCGCTGGTGGCCGCCGGCGTGGTTGATCGCGTCCTGCAGCTGCATGATGCAGCCCGGGCAGTCGGTGGCGACCAGCTCGGCGCCGCTGGCCGCGATGTGCCCGGCCTTTTTCGCCCCGATCTTTTTGCTGTTCTCGTAGTGGTAGACCGAGTAGGTGCCGCCGAGACCGCAGCAGGTGCCGGCATTTTCCATCTCGACGAATTCCACCTGCGGCAGGCTTTTCAGAATTGCGCGGGGCTCGGCGGTGATGCCGCGGGTGCGCAGATGGCAGGGATCGTGGTAGGTGACCCGGGTCTTGACGCCGCCCTTTTTCGGCAGTTCGGCCAGTTTCTCCGGCAGGCCCATCTCGACCAGGAAGACGAAGATGTCCCGGGTTTTTTTTGCCATGTTTTCCAGCGGTTCGCCCATTTCGGCGTAAATCTTTCCCAGCCCGGCGCCGCAGGAGGCGCAGGCGGTCAGCACGAAATCGACCGGCTCACGGCTCAGGGCGGCCAGGTTCTGTTCCGCCAGCTGTTCCACCACCCGGCCGGCACCGGCCGAGACCGCCGGCAGGCCGCAGCAGGCCTGGTCCTTCGGGATGATGACGGTAACGCCGAGAAATTTCAGCGCCTTGAGCAGCGCCTCGCCGATGGCCGGGTACATGTAGTTGATGCCGCAGCCGGTGAAGAAGGCGACGGTCGGCATCCCTTTTTGGCCTTCGATCCGTTCCGGAACCCGGTCGCGGAACGGCCGGGCGCTCAAGGGCGGCAGGGTGCGGCCGCTCTCCAGATAGGGGGCGGGAAAGCGCAGGCGCAGGCCGCTGTTTTCCGGCAGTTTCTTGAACAGCAGGGCCGAGAGGGCGCCTCCGGTCCTGGCCAGGGCGTTCATCAGCTTCGGGCGGCCGAGCACCGCCGCGACGCCCTTGCCGAACGTGGACAGCCCTTTCTGCTCGGCGATCCGGCGGCGGGCGGCGGCGACGATCTCCTCGGTCGGCACCTTGTTCGGGCAGCCGGCGCAGCAGGAGCCGCACAGCAGGCACTGGGAAAGGTCTTCGAGCACCTTCCTCTCCAGGCCGATCTCGCCGTCGAGCACCGCCTTGGCCAGCGCCACCTTGCCGCGCGCCACCCGGCCTTCCCGCCGTTCGGCGCCGAACACCGGGCAGTGGGCGCGGCAGGCGCCGCACTTGACGCACTGCTCGATGGCGTCGCGGTAGTCTTCGAGGTTTTTCAGTTTGGCCATGGTGGATAAATCCAGTGACGGGTGACGGGGGACGAGTGACGAGGTCGAGTCTTTTGTTCCTCGTCCCTTGTCCCTCGTCACTGTTTCAATCCAGAAAGATCTTCCCCGGATTGAGTATGTTGTTCGGATCGAGGGCCTTCTTGATCGCTTTCATGTAGGCGGCGGTCTCCGGAGTGATCTCCAGCGGGATGTAGGGGGCCTTGGCGATGCCGACCCCGTGTTCGCCGCTCATGGTGCCTCCCAGCTCCAGTGCCCCCCGGAAGACGGCTTCGATCGCCTTGTGGGCCCGTTCCAGTTCGCCCGGAACCTTGCGGTCGATCATGATGTTGACGTGGATGTTGCCGTCGCCGGCATGGCCGAAGTTGACGATCGGAACATTGTAGCGCTCGGCAATGACGTCGATCTTGCGGATCATCTCCGGCACCTTGGAGCGCGGCACGCAGATGTCCTCGTTGAACTTGTCCGGGTTGACCTTGCGCAGGCTGGCGGAGACGGCGCGGCGGATCTGCCACAGGGCCTCGCTCTCTTCCGGTGTTTCGGCGGTGCGGGTTTCGACCACCCCGAGCGGCTGGATCAGCTGCTGGATCTTTCGCACCTGCTTGGCGAGAAACTCCCGGTCGCCGTCGACCTCGATGATCAGCACCGCGCGGGCCTCCTCCGGGACCTCGAGGTCGGTCGCCTGGCGGACGCAGTCGATGGTCCGGCCGTCCATGAACTCGAGGGTGGTGGGGATGATTCTGTTGCCGATGATGGTCGAGACCGCCTTGGCGGCGCCGTCGATCGAGTCGAACAGGACCAGCATGGTCTTCTTCGCTTCGGGCAGTGGCAGCAGCTTGAGGATGATGCGGGTGATGATGCCCAGGGTTCCTTCCGAGCCGCAGAGCAGCTTGGTCAGATCGTAGCCGACCACGCCCTTCATGGTCGGGCCGCCGGTGGTGATGATGTCGCCGGTGGGCGTGACCACCTGCAGGCCGATGACGAAGTCCTTGGTGACGCCGTACTTGACACAGCGCGGGCCGCCGGCGCATTCGGCGACATTGCCGCCGAGGGTCGAGAACTTGAGCGAGGCCGGGTCGGGCGGATAGAAGAGGCCGCGCTTTTCCACCTCTTTCTGGAACTGTTCGGTGACCACGCCTGGTTCCACCGTCGCCACCAGGTTTTCGGTGTCGATTTCGAGAATCCGGTTCATGCGTTCGGTGGACAGGACGATGCCACCGGCAACCGGCAGCGAACCGCCGGTGAAGCCGCTGCCGGCACCGCGCGGAAAGACCGGGATTTTTTCGGCATTGGCGATTTTCATCACCAGCGCCACCTCTTCGGCGGTGGCCGGAAAGACCACCACGTCGGGCAGAAACTGCTGCTGGGTGGCGTCGTAGGAGTAGCAGAGCAGGTCGGCCTTGTCGGTGGCGACATGGTCCGCGCCGAGGGTCGCCTGCAGATCACGGATGATGCGTTGGTCGAGCATGGATGATAGTCCTTTGGGAATTCAGAATCCAGGATGCAGGAATCAGGATACAGGTTTTTCCCTTCTGCCTCCTGTCTCCTGTCTCCTGGATTCTGGATTCTGCTGTACCGGCAGCACCGTCCCCCCGTCGGGGATCACCAGGGTGCGCGGGTTTTCAGGCAGTCCTTGATAGGCCATCTGCAGGGCGGCGTCAAGGTTTTCGGCCTTTTCCATGCCCATGGCGGCGGTCTGGCCGGCGGAGAAGCCGCTGACCAGAAGGATCCGGTAACGTCGGGCCTTGTCGAGGGTGGCGTGTGCCGTCTGGCCGTTGATCTGGTAGTCGGCGCGCAGGGCGGCCTCGAAGGCGTCCAGGTCCTGGTGGCGGAACCAGTCGAAGAAGGTCGGGTGGCCGAAGCCGTCGGGGCATGCGGCCAGCAGGATCGCCGTGCCGCCGGGACGCAGTGCCCGCACGCCGTAGTCGAGGGCCTTGTGGGCCTGGATGAAGTTGATGTCCTTGGGCGAACCGCCGCAGGAGATCACCGCCAGGTCGGCCGGCTCGGAGAGCGGGACGGTGAAAAGCCGCCGGGCCAGTTCGCAGCCGGCCAGATGGGCCTGCTCCAGCTCGCCGCAGAAGACGCCGGCGATGCGCTTGTCGGCGGTGAGCACGGTGTTGAGCAGAAAGTCGGGACGGGCCAGCCGGGCGGCCGCCAGAATCGCGGCATGCACCGGGTTGCCGTCGAGCACCGCCGGCGCCGCCAGCGGATGCTTGCCGCCGGTTTCGGGCGGGTTGAAGACCCGGAAATGGGTGGCCATGCAGGTGGCGCGGGCCGCCACTCCCGGAACCAGTCCCTTGCGGCCGCCGCCGAAGCCGGCGAAGTAGTGGATGCCGATGGTGCCGGTGACGATC
>CAYTVY010000197.1:0-3606 GCA_964441925.1 uncultured Geothermobacter sp. | reverse complement strand
ACGCCCGACTTCCCCTGGGTGCGGCAATGTCCCGGCAACCGGCCGGAATGGGGAGACTGCGTCTTCACCTCCGACCCCTTCTGCCGCGACTACGACTGGCTGGTGGTGCTGGACGACCTGCCACGCGTCCTGCCGGGCCGGCGGGAAGAGCTGGCCTGTCCCCGCGGCAACACCCTCCTGATCACCTCCGAACCTTCCGCCGTCACCCGCTACGGCCGGGCCTTCGCCGGCCAGTTCGCCCGGGTGCTGACCAACCAGGAGGAGTGGGCCCTGCCCCACCCGAACGCCATCCGCTCCCAGACCGGCAACATCTGGTTCTACGGCAAGAGCTACGACGAAATCGCCCATTCCCCTCCTCCGGTCAAGACCGAACGGATTTCCACCGTCTGCTCTTCCAAGCGCCAGGCCCACACCATGCACGCCCGGCGCTACGATTTCACCTGGCGACTGAAAAAGGAGCTGCCCGAACTCGAGATCTTCGGTCACGGCGTCCGGTTCGTCGAAAAGAAATACCAGGCACTCGACCCCTACCGGTTTCACCTGGTGGTCGAAAACCAGATCGCGCCGCACCTGTGGACCGAGAAACTGGCCGACGCCTTTCTCGCCTGTACGGTGCCGATCTACTGCGGCTGCCCGAACGTCTTCGACTACTTTCCCGAAGACAGCCTGATTCCGATCGACATCGATGACTTCGACGGCGCCCTGGCGACCATCCGTGACGTCCTTTCCCGGCCGGGGGAATATGAACGGCGTCTGCCCGCGGTCCTGGAGGCGCGAAGACGTGTCCTCGAGGAGTACAACCTGCCCGCCATGCTCGCGCGTATCGTCACCGGCGGTGACACCCCGGACCGGGAACCGGGGGGCGTCATCTACGGCCGCCGGGTGATGCGCCTGCGCCATCCGGCCGATTTTATCGCGTTCGCCTGCTGGAAGACTGGAAATGCGCTGAAAAAAGTGCGAACATACCTGCCCTGAAACCTGTACTGTATCCCGACCCGGTGTCATCATGAATGCCCAGGCTCCCGTTCACATCATCGCCATCCTCTGGGGGACGGCCTACGACGAAGAGGATGTCAACATCCTTTACGCCATGATCCGGCGCAACAGCTCGCGGCCGGTGGTCTTCCACCTCTTTTCCGACGAAGAGCTCCCCGGGCTGCACCCCGATATCGTCCGGCATCCCGAACCGGCCATGGACATCGCGCCGGAACACAACCGTTACGCCTACCGCAAGGAGGCGGGGCTGTGCCACGACGATCTCGGCGGCCTGGCGGGGCAGCGGGTCTTCTTTTTCGACCTCGACGTGCTGATCATGGACGATCTCGACGAGCTGTTCGCCTATCCGCGGGGCGACGGCTTCTACATCATCAACGACTGGAACACCAAGGGCGACCACGTAGGACAGGCCAGCTGCTATTCGTTCGTGGTCGGCACCCTGGGCCATGTGCGTGAGCGGTTCGAGGCCGACCCGGCCCCGATCATCGCCCGTTACGGCACCGCCTCCCAGGAATACCTGTCCGACATGGTGCGGGAAAGGTACGGAAAACTGAATTTCTGGCCCGACGCCTGGTGCAAATCGTTCAAGTTCCACTGCCTGCCCTGGCACCCCTTCCGGCACGTCAGAACACCCAGACGACCGCCGGCCGGCACCAAGGTTCTGGCGTTTCACGGGCACCCGGACATCCAGGACGCCCTGCTCGGCCGCTGGTCGGCGCCGGACGCCCGCAAGGCGGCAAAAGGCTGGAAGAAGCTCTACAAGGCCTGCCGGCCGACCCCCTGGATAACCGACTACTGGCATGCCCGCGACCTGGAATGGCCCCCGAAGGCAGGTGAGCGGGCATGACGGAACGACCGGTCAAACGGATCGGGGTGATCGACTCGCAGCGGGATTTCATCGAGCACGTCCTGCAGTTCGTCGACGGTCGCTACCGGTTTGCGTGGACCGATCCGACCGAAGCCGATTACGTCTTCCATTCCATCGACGGCCTGGACGTGCTGAAATGCCCCGGCGTGCGGATCTTCGTCACCGGCGAGAATGTCACGCCCGACTTCGCCGTCAGCGACTACGCCATGGCCTTCGAGCGCCTCTCCTTCGCCGACCGCTACATCTGGCTGCCGCTGATCCGGCTCTACCACCGGGACTACGCCGCCCTGCGGCGACCGCGGAAAGATCCGGCCGAGGTGGCCCGCCGGAAGACCGGTTTCTGCGCCTACGTCATGTCCAACACCCGCGACAGCGCCGATGAGCGGATCCGTATCTTCGAGCTGCTGTCACGGTACCGGCAGGTCAACTCCGGCGGCGGATGGCGCAACAATGTCGGCGGGCCGGTGGCGGACAAGCACGCCTTTCAGGCCCGGCACAAGTTCGCCATCGCTTTCGAGAACTGTTCCCACCCCGGATACCTGACGGAAAAGTTCGCCCAGGCCGCCGCCGTCGACGCCATCCCCATCTACTGGGGCGACCCCGGAATCGCCGAGATCTTCAACCCGAAGGCCTTCGTCAACTGCCACCAGTTCGATTCACTGGAAGAGGTCGTGGCGGAAGTCCGGGCCATCGACCAGGACGAAAGCCGCTACCTCGCCATGCTGGCCGAACCCTGGTTCAAAGACGGCAGGGAACCGGAATGCCTGCGAGCCGAAACCTTCGCGACCTTTCTGCAACACATTTTCGATCAGCCGCTCGCGGCGGCCTATCGGCGCAACCGCAGCCGCTGGGGCAGAAAGAGGGAACGCCAGTACTACGACATGGCTCACCGCCCCTGGATGCAGGGATACCGCCTGTTGCGCCGGGGCTGGCGGAGCTTCTGGCGCCGCTTTCTGCCCCGCCGGAAGAAATACTGATCCTTCGCCCATGACAACGATTGCCGGATACCACATTTTCGTCATCACCCTGCCCCATGCCACCGACCGGCAGCAGACCATCCGCAGGCGGCTGGCAGGGCTGGGTCTGCCCTTCGAGTTCATCGAAGGCGTCGACGGCCGCAAGCTCGACCTGGCGCGCCATCCGAACTATGCTCCGGGCAAACGGCGCATGTTCTACGGCCGCGACCTGTCCGGCGGGGAGTTCGGCTGCATCCTGGCCCACCGCCGGGTCTACCGACACATGATCAGCGAACGGGTCGAACGGGCCCTGGTTCTCGAGGACGACGCCCTGCTGACCGACCAGTTGCCGGCCGTCTTGCGCGCCCTGGAAGGGATTCAGCCCGGATGGGATCTGGTGCGCTTTCTCGGCCGGGAGAAAAACTACCGGACGACACGGGTCATCGCCCCCCTGCCCGGCACGGAAGCGATGCTGGCCCGGCAACTGGGCATTCCCGGGGGCGCCTACGGCTATCTGCTCAACCTCGACGCCGCCAGACGGCTGGAGGAACTGACCCGCCGCAACTGGCTGGCCATCGACACCCTGCACGGAGCCGTCTGGCTGACCCGCCTGCGGACCTACGCCGTCGTGCCGTCGCCGGTGCTCCCCAACGACCTGTCTCCCTCGTGCATCGACACCCAGGACGGCAACCTGCGCTGGGACAAGACCGTCCGCCTGAAAGGTCCGCTGCGCCTGGTCTATCCGCTGACCCGGGGAGCGTGGAAATTCTACCTGAACTGTTGCAC
>CAYTVY010000196.1:0-3625 GCA_964441925.1 uncultured Geothermobacter sp. | reverse complement strand
GTGACGAGTGACGAGTGACGAGTGACGAGGGACGAGGGACGAGGGACGAGGGACGAGGGACGAGGGATGAGGGATGAGGGATGAGGGATGAGGGATCAGTGACGGAGTGACACGTCACCCGTCACCTGTCACCTGTCACTCGTCACTGCTTCTCCCGTCACTCGTCCCTGCCCCTCATACTTCTCAACCATCCGGCGGTAGTGTCCGGTGAAGTCGCCGGCGACCTCGGCCTCGGCCCGCCGGTAGGCCTCGAGCATCGCCGGCCGCACCGCGGCCGGCAGCACCCGTTCGGCCAGCGGGTAGAGGATGTTGTCCTCCTTGTCGATATGCTGGCGCAGCAGGCTGACGTAACCATGGGCGTTCCCGGCCAGGATGGGCACCTGGCCGGTCTCGCCGGCCAGCGCCTTGCGTGCCGCCGCCTCCATGCCGCGGACGAAGGCCCGACCCTGGTCGTGCTCCATCAGCATGGCGGCCACCGGCGAGTTCTGCTCCGGCATGCCGTTGGCGATCAGGGCGGTAAAGAGGGTCGCCTCTTCCTTGGCATGGTGAAAACGGTCGGCGTAGTTGCGGATGAAGTCGACCGCATCCAGAAAGAACCGCCAGTCGGCAAAACGCCCCTGCTCGAGCAGGCGGGTATTCTTCTCGACCAGGTCGATCATCCGCAGGATCAGGCGGTGTTCCTCGACCATGACGGCCGTGACATCGGCTTTCATCTTCAGTTTCTCCTCTCGCCATCGACGCCGATGACCTCCACCTCGAAGGGGATCTCCTTGCCCGAGGCCTGCAGGGCCTGCTGCGCCATCATCGCCAGTCCGCGACAGCAGGGAACCTCCATGATGGTCACGGTCAGCGACCGGATGTCGTTCTGCTTGAGCATGGCGGTCAGTTTCTCGACGTAGGGGCTGGTATCGTCCAGTTTCGGACAGGCGTTGACCAGCACCTTGCCCTTGATGAAGTCACGGTGAAATTCGGCGTAGGCGAAGGGCACGCAGTCGGCGGCAACCAGCAGGTCGGCGTTCTGCAGCCAGGGAGCGCTCGGCGGCACCAGGTGCAGCTGGGTCGGCCACTGCCTAAGTTCCGACTGCAGCCGGCCACCCGGCTCGGCGCCGGTGTGCTTTTTCGTTTCGACGGTCCTGACCTGGGATCCGGGACAGCCACAGGGAAGCTTGCTCATGATTCATACTCCTTTCGTTGCGGGGTTTTCAGTTCAGGGAATCGAGGTAGGCGTTGATTTCCCGTTCAATCTGTTCTTCGACCTCGTCGCCGAGCGCGTGTATCGACACCACGTCCTTCAGCAGGCAGATGCCGACGCCACAGTCGACGCAGCCGATATCGTAGCGGTTGAGAATCTCGCCGATGTGCGGATACTGCTTGACCACGTTCTGGATCTGCTCTTCGCCGAGCTTGTCCTTCAGCTTCATGGTTTTCGTTCTCCTTCGATGAGGTTGACTCCAATCTAGCCGTCCGGCCAGCAGAAAAACATGATCTGAGTCAAATAGTCGACCTTTTTTGTCAGATTTGTCGACACTCTTGACCCGGTTGCGGTCTCTGCAAGAAAATGCCTAGGCCTTGTGCCCCATCTCTGGAAAGGACCTGCTTCGATGTTGCCCGACAACCTTTTCTGCATCGACCTCGACCAACCCGCCCTGCCCGGATTCCGCCAGTTCATCAGCGCTTGGTACCTGGAGGTGAACGGCCGGAACCTGCTGGTCGACCCCGGCCCGCTGTCAACCATCGACCGGCTGGTCGCGGCGCTGCATCAGCGGGGGAGCAAGCGGCTCGACACCATTTTGCTGACCCACATCCACATCGATCACGCCGGCGGAACCGGCGCCCTGCTGCGCGCCTTTCCCGAGGCGCGGGTGATCTGCCATCCCGACGGCGTGCGGCACCTGGTGGACCCTAAACGGCTCTGGCAGGGCTCGCTGAAGGTGCTCGGACGGACGGCCGAGGTCTACGGCGAAATCGTACCGGTGCCGGCCGATCGCATCGGACACGCCGAGACGGTGGAGGGAACCGGCATCGAGGTCCATCTCACCCCCGGCCATGCCCCGCATCACTGCTGCTACCGGCTCGGCGACCTGCTGTTCGCCGGCGAGGTGGCGGGGGTCCGCTGCACCGTCGGGAAGGGGATCTACATGCGCCCGGCCACCCCGCCCCGCTTCCTGCTCGAGGTGGCCCTCGACTCGGTGCGGCGGATGTGCGGGCTGCAGCCGCAACGCATGGTCTTCGCCCACCACGGCCTGGTCGACGACGCCGCCGGCCATTTGCGCATCGCCCACCGGCAGTTGCGGCTCTGGGTGCGGGGGGCGGCCGCGGTCCTGGCCGCCGGCCACGACGACAGCGCGGCCTTTCTCGACTGGCTGCTGGCCCGGGACGAGGTGTTCCGCAACCTCGGTCAGCTCGACACCGACCTGCAGCAGCGGGAGCGGGATTTCGTCGGCAACACCTACCGCGGCATGCGCAACTATGTCACCGGTCTCGACGCGGCGGCCCGCGCGGCCCTGCTGGCCGACGACGGGGACACCGCCCTGTCCGCGCCATGAGCCATCCCCCGTTCCGCCCGCCCTGGCGGCCGGGCCACACCCCCCTGATGCTGGCCCCGATGCAGGGGCTGACCAACCCGGACCTGCGCTCGGTGATCATCCGCCGGGGCGCCCCGGACGTGGTTTTCACCGAGTTTCTGCGGGTCAGTCCCGTCAGCCGCAAACGCTTTTCCCGGCGCGACCGGCAACAGCTGGCTGCCAGCCAGGACGGGGTGCCCCTGGTGGTGCAACTTGTCGGGCACGGCATCGAACCGCTGATCGAGGCGGCCCGCATCGCCCGGGACGCCGGCGTGAGGCACCTCAACCTCAACCTCGGCTGTCCCTACGGCCGGATGACCACCGCCGCCACCGGCGGTGCCATGCTGGCCGACCCGGACGGCCTGGGCCGGCTGCTTCCGGCCCTGCGGCGGGCCGTCGACTGCGATCTGTCGCTGAAGGTCCGCGCCGGCTACGCCGACCGGCGCCAGATTTTCACTCTGCTGCCGCTGTTCGAGGACGCCGGCATCGACTGGCTGATCCTCCATCCGCGCACGGTGCTGGAAAAATACGCCGGAGAGGCCGATCACGCCATCACCGCCGAGGTGGTGGCCCGCACCCGGCTGCCGGTCATCGCCAACGGCGACATCAGAAACCGGCGGGATGCCGGGCGGGTACTGCGCCAGACCGGGGCCGCCGGCCTGATGATCGGCCGGGCGGCCATGGCCGACCCCGTGATCTTCCGCCGGCTGCGGGGAGAGCTGCCCGACGCCGGGGACACGGCCAGCCGGCGTCGGGAACTGCGGGATTTTCTGATGGAGCTGCTGCCCCGTTATCGGGAAAGGTTCTGCGGCGAGAAACAGGTGCTGGACAAGATCAAGAACGTGCTGGTGTTCATCGACGATCCGGATCTGGCGCCGCTGGTGAAGAAACTGCGGAAAAGCCGGCGGCTGCCGGCTTTTCTCGAACATCTGACGTGACCTGTCACCGGCGGCCCCACGGGGGCGCCTGGGATTTTTGAAAACTGCCTTCAGGCCAGGCACTTACACCCTTCACCCGGCACAGTACGGAGAACGGCCGTCTCAGCCGCCGAGAAACGCTCC
>CAYTVY010000195.1:1661-3707 GCA_964441925.1 uncultured Geothermobacter sp. | reverse complement strand
TGGCGGATGCCGGCGAAGTGCGCTAAACTTCCGGCGATGAAATTCCGGCATCTGTTTTCAACCGCATTGTCTCCCCTGGCCCGCCAGGATGGCATCAGTCTGCTGGTGGTGCTGGTGATGTTGGCCGTCCTCGGCCTCTCCCTGGGGCTGGCCGGCTCCACCTGGAAGACGGTGGTGCAGCGTTCAAAAGAGGAAGAACTGCTGTTTCGCGGTGACCAGTATCGTCGGGCCATCGAAAGCTACGCCAAGGTCCGGCACGGCGGTGCCAGCGGCATGCTGCCGGCCAAGCTGGAGGATCTGCTGCGCGATCCGCGTTTTCCCGGGGTGGTGCGTCATATCCGCAAGTTGTACAAGGATCCGATGACCGGCGAAGACTTCGAGCTGATCAAGGATCCGCGTTTCGGCAACCGGATCAAGGGGGTCTACAGCCGCAGCGAAGAGAAGCCTTTCAAAACCGACGGTTTTCCCCGGGAATATGCCGCGTTTGCCAATGCCGGCAGCTACCAGGACTGGACGTTCGTTTACGAACCGCGGCTGTCACAGCGGCAACGCCGCACGACCGGCGACGGGCAGTCGTTGCCGCCGGTCGGCCGGCAACCTGCCGAAGGTGGACAGGCCAATTGACAGCCCGCCGGAGGTGGTGTTAAATTCAGCCGCTTGTCCGCCGCCGGCGGCCGCTGGTACGCCGGCAAATCCACTCGGGGAGGTCTTGCCATGGAACAGAAACTTCAGCGTCTCCTCGAAACCACCCGGCGGCTGCTGCGCCGCGGGGCCTATCCCAACCTGACCAGGCTGCTGGGCAAGATTCACCCGGCCGACATCGCCCATCTCTTTCGTTACCTCAACGACAAGGAGCAGCCGCTGCTCTTTGGGCTGATCAACGATCCGGAGGTCGCCGGCTACGTGCTGGCCGAACTCGATCACGCCGTCAGCGCCCGCCTGCTGGCGCAGCTCAACAAGCAGCAGATCCTCGAACTGCTGCAGAACATGGCGCGGGACGACGCCGCCGACATCGTGCAGAACCTGCCAGAGGAGCTGGCGGCGGAGATTCTCGGCCTGATGAAGGCGGAGGAGTCGGAGGAGATCGAGGAGCTGCTGCAGTACGGGGAGGACACCGCCGGCGGCATCATGGCCACCGAGATCTTCTCCCTGCGCGAGGATTTGACGGTGCGCGAGGCGATCCAGGCCCTGCAGGACGCCGGCGACGTCGAGATGGTCTTCTACCTCTACGTCACCGACGAGCACAACCACCTGGTCGGGGTGCTCTCCCTGCGTCAGCTGCTGACCGTCTCGCCCGAGACGGTGTTGCGCGACATCATGATCCGCGACGTGATCAGCGTCCGCACCGACATGGACCAGGAAGAGGTCGCCCGCGTCGTCGAGAAGTACAACATCCTGGCGGTGCCGGTCGTCGACGAGACCAACAAGCTGATGGGCCTGATCACCGTCGACGACGTCATCGACGTCATTCGCGAGGAGGCGACCGAGGACATCTACAAAATGGCCGGTGCCAGCGAAGAAGAGCTGTTACTGGGGCATCAGGCCTTCAAGATCGCCCGGCTGCGTCTGCCCTGGCTGCTGACCAACCTCTTCGGAGGGGTCGCGACTGGCTACCTGATGTGGTTGTTTAAAGTGACCTTGAAAGATGTTATTGCACTGATCACGTTTATTCCGGTCATCACCGGCATGGGCGGCAACGTCGGCGGCCAGTCGGCGACCATCGTCGTACGCGGTTTCGCCACCGGCAAGATCGACATGTCGACCCTGCGCCGGGTGCTGTTCAAGGAGATGCGGGTCGGCCTGATCATGGGCACGGTCTGCGGCCTGACCGTCGGCCTGGTCGCCTGGGGCTGGCACCACAATCCCTACCTCGGCCTGGTGGTCGGTGTCGCCATGATCACCGCCATGACCGTGGCGGCCACCATGGGCGTGCTGGCCCCGACCTTCTTCAAGAAGATCGGCATCGACCCGGCGATTGCGTCCAGTCCCTTCGTCCAGACCGCCAACGACATCACCGGCATCCTGATCTACTTCACCACCGCGACG
>CAYTVY010000195.1:0-1561 GCA_964441925.1 uncultured Geothermobacter sp. | reverse complement strand
CACTGCTTAACCGCAAGCGCTGTTCCAGGAAGAGTCAACGACAAGCACAAGCATTCGTGAGCCCCGGACATGCATCCGGGGCTTTTTTTATCCGGACCTGAAGCCGTTCGCGAACCGGCACCGGCGGCAGGTCTTTCGACACCGACCAAAGGAATTTATGAGTTTCTCACGTTTCAACTTTCATCCCAGAGTCGCCGCCGGCATCGAGGCGGCGCAATTCGTCACTCCCACCGCGATTCAGAACGAAGCCATTCCGCAGGTTCTGGCCGGCCGGGACGTTCTTGGCCTGGCCCAGACCGGCACCGGCAAGACTGCGGCCTTCGCCCTGCCGCTGTTGCAGCGGCTGATGCGCGGCCCGCGCGGCCGGGTCCGGGCCCTGGTGCTCGCCCCGACCCGCGAGCTGGCCGAGCAGATTCACGAGGCCGTCACCACCCTGGGCGCCCGCACCGGCCTGCGCAGCGTCACCGTCTACGGCGGCGTCAACATCCGCTCCCAGATCGCCCGGCTGAAGGCCGGCGCCGAGATCGTCGTCGCCTGTCCGGGGCGCCTGCTCGACCATATCGGGCAGGGCACCATCGACCTGTCCGGGGTCGAGCTGCTGGTGCTCGACGAGGCCGACCAGATGTTCGACATGGGCTTTCTCCCCGACATCCGCCGCATCCTGAAGCAGCTGCCGGCCGAGCGCCAGAGCCTGCTCTTTTCCGCCACCATGCCGGATGCCATCCGCCGCCTGGCGCACGAGGTGCTGCGCAAGCCGGTGACGGTGCAGGTGGCCAACAGCGCCCCGCCCGCCACGGTCAGCCACGCCCTCTACCCGGTGGAGGCGAAACGCAAGACCGCCCTGCTGCTGGCCCTGCTCGCCGGGGTGGAAAGCGGTTCGGTGCTGATCTTCACCCGCACCAAGCACCGCGCCAAGCGGCTCGGGCAGCAGCTGGAGAAGGCCGGACACAGGGCCGCCTCGCTGCAGGGCAACCTGTCACAGAACCGGCGCCGGCAGGCGCTCGACGGTTTCCGTTCCGGACGTTACCAGGTGCTGGTGGCGACCGACATCGCCGCCCGCGGCATCGACGTCAGCCAGGTGTCCCACGTGATCAACTACGACATCCCGGCGACCCCGGAGGCCTACGTGCACCGCATCGGCCGCACCGGCCGGGCGGCCCGCAGCGGGGACGCCTTCACCCTGGTCGGGCCGGAGGATGCCGCCCAGGTCCGGGCCATCGAAAAGGCGCTCGGCACCCGGCTCGAACGCCGCCGCCTGGCGGGCTTCGACGAGGGCGCCGCCGGCGCGGCCCGGGACGCGGTTCCGTCGCGCCGGGCCACCCGGCCGTCGGCCACGGGCCGGGGCAGCGCCGCTTCCCGTTCCCGCCGTGGCGGGCGGATGACGGCCGGACGCGGCTTGGCCGGTGCGCCGGCCTGAATGGCGCAGCAACGGCTGACCGCCTCCTGCACGTGCCGGCCGCCCGACAACCGGTGGAGGACATGAGGCTGGAGGGTAGGGGATCTGTTTTACGAAGAAAAAGAGGCTGGCCAATTCGATGGCCAGCCTCTTTTTGCTACGCTG
>CAYTVY010000194.1:0-3790 GCA_964441925.1 uncultured Geothermobacter sp. | reverse complement strand
AGTACACCGCCGGCCAGACCCGCTACATCCTGCCGGCGCCGTTGCCGCCGCTGGTCTACCGCCGGCTGCAGCAGGTTGCCGTCGAGGCCTGCCGGGTGCTTGGCTGTCGCGGCGCGGCCCGGGTCGATTTCATGGTGCAGGAGCGTGAATTTTCCATCCTCGAGATCAACACCGTGCCGGGGATGACGCCGACCAGCCTGCTGCCGAAGGCGGCCGCCCGGGCGGGGATGGGTTTCACCGAGCTGGTGGTCCGCATGCTGCTCGATGCGGATCTGGACAAGTAGGAGCGATGCACGACGGCCATGCGCGATCTGAAGGACGGAAAGAAGCGGTCCAGACCCCGCGCCAATCGGCGGGTGAAAAAGAAGGAGCCGCGCAACTGGGGGCTGCTGCTGCGGCGGCTGACCCGGTCTGTCCTGTTGCTGTCGATTGCCGGACTGGTCGTCGTTGCCGCCATCCTGGCCGGTCGCCTGCTGCTCGAGCGTGGGTATTTCCGGATCGAGAAGGTCCGGGTGGTCGCCAACCAGCGGGTAGCGACAGACGAGATCGTGGCGCTGTCCGATATCCGGCCGGGCGACGGAATCTTCGAACTCGACCTGGAGCGCATCGGCCGCAAGATCGAGGAGAACCCCTGGATCGCCCGTGCCCGTGTCCGGCGGATCTTTCCCGGCGAGGTGGTGATCGAGGTGAAGGAAAGAGAGCCGGGCGCCATCCTCAGTCTCGGCTATCTCTACTATGTCGACCGGGACGGCGAGATCTTCAAGCTGCTGTCGCCGGAGGACCGGCTCGACTACCCGGTGATCACCGGCATCACCCGGGAGGATCTGACCCGGCAGCCCGCACGGGTCAGGAGGCGGCTGCGGCAGGCGATGCTGCTGCTGAGGCAGCTCGAGGGCCGGCGCACACTGACGCTGGAGGATATTTCGGAGGTGCACATCGACCGGGATGGCGGTTTCGAGCTGACCACTTACGTCGGTGGGGTGCCGATCCGGCTCGGGTACGGCGATTTCACCGCCAAGCTGGACCGGCTGGAGAAGGTTTACAAGGAGTTGCGGCCACAGCTGATGGCCCTGAAATACATCGATCTCAACGTCTCTGACCGGGTGATCGTGAGCGTGGCGACGCCGCAAACGGTTGGGAAGGGTTAGCAAGGGGGTAGCCATCATGAGCAACAGAAAAGAGAACCTGATCGTCGGACTCGACATCGGTACCACCAAGATCTGCGCCATCGTCGCCAGCGTCACCGACGAGGGGCTCGATATCGTCGGCATCGGCATGGCGCCGTCGAAGGGGCTGCGCAAGGGGGTGGTGATCAACATCGAGAGCACGGTCGAGGCGGTTCAGAAGGCCCTGCAGGAGGCGGAACTGATGGCCGGCTGCGAGATCAAGTCGGTTTTCGCCGGCATTGCCGGCGGGCACATCAAGGGGTTCAACTCGCAGGGGGTGATCGCCATCAAGAACCGCGAGGTGACCCAGGAGGACATCCGCCGGGTGATCGATGCCGCCAAGGCGATCGCCATCCCCATGGATCGCGAAGTGATTCACATCCTCCCCCAGGAATACATCATCGACGATCAGGACGGCATCAAGGAGCCGCTGGGCATGAGCGGCGTCCGGCTGGAGGCGAAGGTGCACATCGTCACCGGCGCCGTTGCCAGTGCCCAGAACATCATCAAGAGCTGCCAGCGGGCCGGGGTCGACGTGGCCGACATCGTGCTCGAGCAGCTGGCCTCGAGCGAGGCGGTGCTGACCCCCGACGAGAAGGAGCTGGGGGTGGCGATGATCGACATCGGTGGCGGTACCACCGACATCGCCATCTTTGCCGATGGTGCCATCAAGCACACGGCGGTGCTGTCGCTGGGCGGCAACCACCTGACCAACGATATCGCCGTCGGTCTGCGCACACCGATGCACGAGGCCGAGGTGCTGAAGCAGAAATACGGCTGTTGCCTGACCGCCATGGTTGGCAAGGACGAGACCATCGAGGTTCCCTCGGTAGGGGGGCGGGAGCCACGGGTGCTGTCGCGGATGCTGCTGGCGGAGATTCTCGAGCCGCGGGTGGAGGAGATCTTCACCCTGGTCAATCGTGAAATCGTTCGCAGCGGCTTTGAGGACCTGATCGCCTCCGGGGTGGTTCTGACCGGCGGCAGCGCCATTCTGCCCGGCATGCCCGAGCTGGCCGAGCAGGTCTTCAACCTGCCGGTGCGGCGCGGAGTGCCGAAAGACATCGGCGGCCTGACCGACGTGGTCAACTCGCCCATCTACGCCACCGGAGTCGGCCTGGTCAAGTACGGCAGCCGCAACCTGCAGGCGAAGAAATTCAGTATTGGTGAGGACAACCTGTTCGACCGGGTGATCCGGCGGATGAAGGAGTGGTTCGGGGAATTTTTCTGACAGGCCGCCCACCGGCGACTCCGTCTGTGACGGTGCGCGTCCTGTCAGGAATCATGGTGTTGAAGCGGAGAATGGAACAACCCGGTGAAGGCTGGGAGAACCTTCACCACAACAGGAATGGAGGGAGTCATGTTTGAATTTGATGAAACCATGGACCAGAGTGCAAAGATCAAGGTGGTTGGTGTCGGTGGTGGCGGCGGCAATGCCGTCAATACCATGATCGCCTCGGGGGTGTCCGGTGTCGATTTCATCGTCGCCAACACCGATGCCCAGGCGCTGCGGGCCAACAAGTCACCGATGAAGCTGCAGCTCGGCAGCAAGCTGACCAAGGGGCTGGGGGCCGGTGCCAACCCGGAGATCGGCCGGGAGGCCGCCCTCGAGGACCGGGCACGGCTGGTCGAACAGCTCGACGGTGCCGACATGGTCTTCATCGCCGCCGGCCTCGGTGGCGGAACGGGTACAGGCGCAGCTCCGGTCATTGCCGAGGTGGCCAAGGAGGTCGGTGCCCTGACGGTCGGCGTGGTGACCAAGCCCTTCACCCATGAGGGCAGGCAACGTCTGGCCAAGGCGGAACTGGGGGTGAGGGCGCTGAAGGAAGTGGTCGACAGCCTGATCCTGATTCCGAACGACCGGCTGATCGGCCTGGCGGGCAAGAACATGAGCATTCTCGATGCCTTCAAACCGGCCGACGACGTGCTGCGGCAGGCGGTGCAGGGGATCTCCGACCTGATCACCACCCACGGCATGATCAACGTCGACTTCGCCGACGTCAAGGCGGCGATGAGCGAGCGCGGCATGGCGATGATGGGCATCGGTGTCGGGTCCGGCGAGAAGCGGGCCGCCGAGGCGGCCCAGGCGGCCATCTCCAGCCCGCTGCTGGAGGATGTCGACATCTCCGGCGCCAAGGGCGTGCTGGTCAACATCACCGGTTCCTCCAGCATGACCATGGAGGATTTCGAAGAGGTGTCGCGCATCATCCACGAAAAGGTGCACGAGGATGCCAATATCTTCATCGGCCTGGTGATCAACGAGGAGATGGGCGACGCCATCAAGGTGACCGCCATCGCCACCGGTTTCGGCGGCAATTTCGATGTTGCCCGCCGGGATACGGACGAGGTCCGCCCCCTGCCCCGGACAAAGGAAGACCTGGATATGCCGACCATCCTGCGCAAGCGCCGGGAAGAGTCTCTGGCGCCCCGCAGTCTCGGCGCCCTGGCCGAAGAGGACGAGTACGACATCCCGACTTTTTTGCGCAAGCGCGTCGACTGAGGCGGGCTGTCCAGACAGTTTGTCCCTTTGCCGCCGCCGGCCCGGCCGGTGGCGGGAATGATGGTTGATCTGAACCTGAATCAGTGAGCTTGTCACCGGCGAATAGCGCAAGTCATTGACCTGCCTG
>CAYTVY010000193.1:0-3913 GCA_964441925.1 uncultured Geothermobacter sp. | reverse complement strand
ATCCAGGCCAAGCACTTACACTCTTCATCCGGCACAAACCCACTGATTCAGGTGACAAACCACCGGGCAAGCATCCCCCTCACTGCAATCGCTCCCATGAGATTGCTCCATTAAAGCCGCGCCATTTTAGAAAAACAGCGGCGCGATTGCAAGGATTTCTCCCCCGGCCGCCGGCCTTATGCCCGCAGGACGAGCCGCACCGCCGCCGGCAGGTCGGCGACCGTTTCGACATCGCCCCGGCTTCTCGCCAGCTCGGCCGCTCCGTACCCGGTACGGACCAGGATCGGCCGGCAGCCCGCCGCCCGTCCGGCCTCGACGTCCGCCAGCTTGTCCCCGATCATGAAGGACCGGGACAGGTCGAGATGCATCGCGGCCGCCGCCTGCAGCAGCAGTCCCGGTTTCGGCTTGCGGCAGGCACAGTCGCGTCGCCAGGGAGGCTCGCCGGCAGCGGGATGGTGCGGACAGACATAGTAGGCGTCGATGACGGCACCATGCCTTGCCAACAGCCGATCGATGTGGCGATGAACCCGGTCGACCTGCTCCAGGCCGAAAAAACCGCGCGCCACCCCCGACTGGTTGGTCACGACCACGACCCTGAAGCCGGCCCGGTTGAGTCGCCCGACCGCCTCGGCCGCCCCCGGCAGCAGGACGACGTCTTCCGGGCGGCACAGGTAGTTGCGCTCTGCGATCAGGGTTCCGTCACGGTCGAGAAAGACCGCCGGTACCTTCCCGCCGCCGGCAGCCATCATCGGTCACGGTAGGTGGCGAGGATCTTCTCGACCAGGGCCGTGGTCGACTTGCCGGCCTCGAAAGCGACCAGTTCGAGCCGGCCGCCGTAACTTTCGACGAACTCCCTGCCGACCACCTCGTCGGGACGGTAATCGCCCCCCTTGACCAGGACGTCCGGCCGCAGGGCGCGGATCAGCTCGATGGGGGTGTCCTCGTCGAACAGGACGATATGGTCGACGCTGTCGAGGGCCGCCAGGATCTGGGCCCGCTCCTCCTGGCCGATCAGCGGCCGTTTCTGCCCCTTGAGGCGGCGGATGGAGGCGTCCGAATTGAGGCCGAGCACCAGCAGGTCACCGAATGCCCTGGCCTTCTGCAGGTAGCGGACATGGCCGACATGCAGCAGGTCGAAGCAGCCGTTGGTGAAGACGATGCGCCGCCCGTGCGCCCGGGCTTCCCTGCCGAGCCGTTCCAGCTGCGAGGCGGCGATACGCTTGCCGGCGGGGCGGTCGGCGTTTCTCAGTTCGTCGGGAGACACCGTCGCCACCCCCGGCTTGCCGACCACGATGCCGGCCGCCAGGTTGGCCAGGCGCATGGTCTCCGGCATCTCCAGGCCGAGAGCGAGTGCCGCCCCCGCCACCGCCAGCACCGTGTCGCCGGCGCCGGCGACATCGTGCACCTCCCTGACCCGTGCCGGGCTGTGCAGCAGGTTGCCTTCGCCATCGACGAAGGAGATGCCGTCTTCGCTGCGGGTCAGCAGCATCCCGCCCAGCCCGAGTTCGCCGACCAGACGCCGGGCGGCGGCGAACAGCCGTCCGTCGTCCGCCTCCTCCGGATCGAGCCGCGCCGCCCGGCGGAGTTCCTTTCTGTTCGGCGTCAGCAGGGTCGCCCCCCGGTAGGGGGCGTAGTCGCCCCCCTTGGGGTCGACCAGCAGCGGCAGCCGCTTCCGGCGGCAATCCCCGATGAGCGCGGCCAGCAGCGCCGGTGGCAGACCGCCCTTGCCATAGTCGGAGCAGAGAACCAGCCGGCTGGTTGCCAGCAAGGAGCGCAGTTTCTCCAGCAGACGCCCGGTCCGGTCCGCGTCCAGGGGCACCGCCTCCTCGTGATCGATACGCAGCACCTGCTGGCCGCGGGAGAGGATCCGGGTCTTGCGGGTGGTCGGCCGGGTTCCGTCGGCCTCCAGCCCCGCCGTGCCGACCCCCTCGTCCTCCAGCAGCCGCCGCAGCCGCCGGCCGTCGGCATCGTCTCCCACCACCCCGGCCAGATGCACCCGGCAGCCCAGGCGGCGCAGGTTCAGGGCGACATTGGCGGCCCCGCCCGGACGGAACTCTTCGGACTGGAAGCGGACCACCGGCACCGGTGCCTCCGGGGAGATGCGGTCGGCCCGGCCGAACAGGTAGTGATCGAGCATCAGGTCGCCCACCACCAGCACCTCGAGACCGGCACACCCGGCCAGAAAACGATCCACGCCGTTCACCGGTCTTCCTCCCCCGCCGCCTGTTCGATCAGCAGCGCGCAGAGATGCAGCATGATGCCGTGCACCTCCTGGACCAGCGAGGTCTCGCCGGCGGGAACCGGCACGACCAGATCGGCCAGCGGTGCGACCCGTTCGGCATGGTTGCCGCAGAGGCAGACCGTCTGGGCCCCGAGTTCACGGGCGACCTCCAGCCCGCGCAGCACGTTCGGCGAGCGGCCGCTGGTCGTCAGCCCCAGGGCCAGATCCCCGGGGCCGGCCAGGGCCCTGAGCTGCACGGCAAAGATTTCATCGTAGCCGTAGTCGTTGCCCAGGGCGGTGAGCACGGCGGCGTCCGCCACCAGGGCCACGGCGGCCCGATGGCCGTTCTTCAGGCGAAAGCCGCCGACCAGCTCGGCACAGAAGTGCTGGGCGTCGGCCGCCGAACCGCCGTTGCCGAAGACGAAAAGCCGCCCGCCCGCCTCCAGGGTCCGGATCAGCCTCCGTGCCAGCGTCAGCACCGGCTCCGGCCGCCGGGACAGCCGTTCGACCAGCTCGAGATGGGACCGGAGATAGTCCTGCACCCGTTTCTTCATCGCTCAGCCCTTTCCGGAACCGGCCGCCCCGCCCCCTGCATCAGCCCGAAACCGAAGGCCAGGGCCGCCGGGTAGTACTGGCTGAAGAGTTTCATGTCCACCAGTCCTCGCGCCAGGTAGAAGACGATGATCGCCAGCCCTGCATGGTAGAGCATCCCCCGGGCAGATCGGCGATACAGCCGCAGCAGAAGCCGCACCAGCAGGACCGCCACCAGCAGACAGCCCAGGATCCCCAGGGAGAACCAGGCTTCGAAAAAGACGCTGTGCGGCAGCATGAGACGAAACCGGAACGGCTGGACGGCGTCGAGATACTTGAAACTGTTGATACCGAAGCCGAACCATTTCTCCTGGTCCCATACGGCATCGAGAATCGTGCGATAGATGTGGAAACGGCCGCTGGTGAAATCGGCGCCCCGGTTCCAGCCGGGAAGAAGTCGGCTCAAAACCCCCAGCCGCAGGAGGACAAGGAAAACCGCCAGCAAAAGACCGCCGCCGGCAAACCACAGGGTGCGCCCCCGCTCGAGGCGGCAACCGACCGCCACGCAAACCATGACCAGCAGGGCCAGGGTGCTGCCGCGGGATCCGCTGAGAACGGTCAGTCCGGCAGCGACGGCGAACAGCCCGGCCGCCGGCCAGCGGTTGACCGGCGCCTCCCCGCGGTACAGCCAGCCGACCAGGCTCAGCCCCGCCACCAGGGCGGTACAGGTGCCGTAGATGTTGTAATGCCGGAAACAGGCGATGATGCCCCGGCGAAAGCCATACGGAACAGCCGAGTTTTGCCAATAAACCCAGAACGCCGCCGCCAGGAAGAAAACGCTGGCGGCAACCAGGGTCGGCCAGAACAGCCTCCTTACCTTTTCCGGGTAGTGCCGCGCCAGGATGGAGACCGGAAAGAAAAACACGGCGCCCCGAAGGAAATCGTAGACCCCCTTGAGCGATTTTTCCGGCAGCCGGGAAAAGATAACCCCGAGGGCGAGAATCAGCAGAACCAGCATGATCTCGACCCGCCAGGAGCGCACTTCGACAAACAGGGCCTCCCTTTCCAGCAGACAGAGTGCCAGCAGCAACGCCAGGGGAATGGACGAGGCCGGAATCCACGGCACGCACCAGAAGAGAACGGCGACGTACATCAGAACGA
>CAYTVY010000192.1:0-3957 GCA_964441925.1 uncultured Geothermobacter sp. | reverse complement strand
GAAAGGCAACACCATGTCCTCACTCTTCGAACCGGTCATCGGCCTGGAAGTCCATGTCCAGCTGACCACCAGCAGCAAGATCTTCTGCGGCTGCTCCACCGCCTTCGGCAACACCCCCAACAGCCAGACCTGCCCGGTCTGTCTCGGGCTGCCGGGAGCGCTGCCGGTGCTGAACCGGCAGGTGGTCGAATACGCCATCCGCGCCGGCCTGGCCACCAACTGCCGGATTGCCGAACGCTCGATCTTCGCCCGCAAGAACTACTTCTATCCCGACCTGCCCAAGGGCTACCAGATCAGCCAGTACGAGCAGCCCATCTGCGAGCACGGCTGGCTGGAGATCGACACCGAAGACGGCCCGAAGAAGATCGGCATCACCCGCATCCACATGGAGGAGGACGCCGGCAAGCTGCTCCATTCCGGCACGGGCGAGGCGACCTCCCGCGTCGATCTCAACCGCGCCTGCACCCCGCTGCTCGAAATCGTCTCCGAGCCGGACATGCGCAGCGCCGACGAGGCGGTCGCCTACCTGAAGGCCCTGCACGAGATCGTCGTCTATCTCGGCATCTGCGACGGCAATCTCGAGGAAGGCTCCTTCCGCTGCGACGCCAACGTCTCGGTGCGGCCCAGGGGGCAGGAGGAATTCGGCACCCGCGCCGAACTGAAGAACATCAACTCCTTCCGTTTCGTCAAGGAAGCGATCGCGTACGAGATCGAACGCCAGATCGAGCTGATCGAGGACGGCGGCACCGTGGTGCAGGAGACCCGCCTGTTCGACAGCGAACGGGGCGTCACCCGCTCGATGCGCGGCAAGGAGGAGGCCCACGACTACCGCTACTTCCCCGATCCCGACCTGGTGCCGCTGACCATCGACCACGACTGGGTCGACCGGGTGCGCCAGAGCCTGCCGGAGCTGCCCGCGGCCAAGCGGCGTCGCTACCGCAGCGAGTTCGGCCTGCCGGCGTTCGATGCCGGGGTCCTCACCGCCGACCGCGGGGTCGCCGCCTACTTCGAGGCCTGCGTCGAGCGGCACGGCAACCCGAAGATGTGCGCCAACTGGGTGATGGGCGAGGTGCTGCGCCAGCTCAAGGAAAAAGAGGTCGCCATCGAGGACTGTCCGGTGACGCCGGAGCTGCTCTGCGGCCTGCTCGACCGCATCGCCGACGGCACCATCTCCGGCAACATCGGCAAGAAGGTGTTCGAGGAGATCTGGAACAGCGGCAAGACCGCCGACGCCATCATCGAGGAAAAGGGGCTGAAACAGGTCACCGACGCCGGCGCCATCGAGGCGATGGTCGACGAGGTGCTGAAGGGCTGCCAGGCCCAGGTCGAACAGTACCGGGCCGGGCAGACCAAGGTCCTCGGCTTTCTCGTCGGCCAGGTGATGAAGGCCAGCAAGGGCAAGGCCAACCCCAAGCTGGTCAACGAACTGCTGAGGAAGAAGCTGGAGTAGGGATGGAAGGCGGCCAAAGGCTAAGGGCAAAAGGCTTCTGGACGAAGAGTTTCCTGACTCCTGACTCCTGACTCCTGAAAACAGGGTGACCATCATGATGCAGACCAACATTCCCAATCGTTGTGCCGTGGCCGGTGGCGGTGGCGTCAAGCCGCTGCGCTATACCGGCGGCGTGCTGCAGATGCTCGACCAGCGCCGGCTGCCGGCCGAGGAGATCTGGCTCGACTACCGGGACCACCGCGAGGTGGCACAGGCAATCCGCGACATGGTGGTGCGGGGGGCGCCGGCCATCGGCTGCGCCGCCGCCTTCGGCGCCTGGTTCGGGGCCCGCGACATCGAAACCGAATCGACGGCCGACTTTCTCGAACAGTTCGCCGCCGTCTGCGAGCTGCTGGCCGCCAGCAGGCCGACGGCGGTCAATCTCTTCTGGGCCCTGGAGCGGATGCAGTCCTTCGCCCGCAGCCACGCCGACCGGCCGGTGCTGCAGCTCAAGATCGCCCTCGAGTACGAGGCCCTGGCGATCCTCGAGGAGGACGAGCGCCTCAACCGGGCGATGGGCGAGCACGGGCAGCAGCTGCTGCCGGAACGCTGCCGGATTCTCACCCACTGCAACGCCGGCGCCCTGGCCACCGGCGGCTATGGCACCGCCCTCGGCGTCATCCGGGCGGCGGTCGCCGCCGGCAAGCAGGTCGAAGTCTTCGCCGACGAGACCCGTCCCTTCCTGCAGGGCGCCCGGCTCACCGCCTGGGAACTGCAGCGGGACGGCATTCCGACCACCCTGATCTGCGACAACATGGCGGGCTACCTGATGCGCCAGGGACGCATCGACTGTGTCATCGTCGGCGCCGACCGCATCGCCGCCAACGGCGACACCGCCAACAAGATCGGAACCTACACCCTGGCGGTGCTGGCCAGGGAACACGGGGTTCCCTTCTATGTCGCCGCCCCCATCTCGACCATCGACTTCCGTCGTGACGACGGCAGCGGCATTCCCATCGAGGAACGCGATCCGCGCGAGATCACCCATCTGGGCGAGACGCAGCTGGCACCGGAGGGAATCGCCGTCTACAATCCGGCCTTCGATGTCACGCCGGCCGGACTGATCACCGCCATCATCACCGAGAACGGGGTCGCCAGAGGCGACTTTCGTCAGGAGCTGTCGCGTCTGGCCGCGGAAACGCAACGGTGACGGACAAACTCGGACACAAGCTGGCCGCGGCCTGCCGCGAGCGCGACGACCAGGCGCTGGCCGCCCTCGCCGCCGGTCTCGGCTACGCCGACACGGGCAAGACCACGGCCAACCTGCTGCTGCTCAACGAGCTGCTGGCCGAACCGGACCTGCTGGCCGCCATCCTGGCTGACGGCGCCACCTGCGCCGACCCCGATCAGGCCCTGAACAACCTCGAACGGCTCGGCTGGTCGATCGACAAAGAGCGGCTGCGGCAGGTTCTGGCCGACACGACACGTCGCCGGCAGCTGCTCACCGTTCTGGGAGCCTCGGCCTTTCTCACCGGCATCCTCTGTCGCCGCTCCGAGCATTTTTCGCGCCTGTTCATCGACGGCGAGATCGACCGGGCCGCCGACCGGGAACAGATGCTGCGGCAGCTGCGGCGGCAGATTCCCGACGACGCCGATTTCGCCACCCTGCAGCAGGGGCTGCGGCGCTTCAAGTACCGGCAGGTTCTGCGCATCGGCGGCCGCGACCTGTGCAACCTGGCCGACTTCGAGGCCACCGGCCGCGAACTGGCGGATCTGGCCGCCGCCTGTCTGCAGCGCGCCTACGAGATCTGTGACCGGCTGCAGCGCGCCGACTACGGCGCACCACTCCTGGAAGCCGCGACAGACACCTGCCCGCTGGAGGCCGAGTTCACCGTCATCGGCATGGGCAAGCTCGGCGGTCGCGAGCTCAACTTCTCCTCCGACATCGATCTGCTCTACATCTACACCTCCGACCGCGGCCAGACCGCCGGCATCGACGACGGCCGGGGCGGCCGCCGCAACCGGATCGGCCTGCACGCCTACTTCTGCAAGCTGGGCGAAAACATCGGCCGGGCACTGGGACAGGTGACGGCCGACGGCTTCGTCTTCCGCGTCGACCTCAACCTGCGTCCCGAAGGCAGCCGCGGCGAGCTGGCCAACTCGCTGCGCGGCGCCGAACTCTACTACGAGAGCTGGGGGCAGAGCTGGGAACGGACCGCCATGCTCAAGGCCCGGCCGGTGGCCGGCTCGGCGGCTCTGGGCGAACAGTTCCTGAAGATGCTCGAACCGTTCGTCTATCGCCGCTATCTCGACTACAGCATGGTCGAGGACATGAAGGTCATGAAACAGCGCATCGACCGGAGCCTGGTGCGCAGCGAGGAGGCGGAGCGCAACCTCAAGCTCGGCCGGGGTGGCATCCGGGAAATCGAGTTCTTCATCCAGGCCCTGCAGGTGATCCACGCCGGAAAGAATCCGCGGCTGCGCGAAAAGAACAGCCTGCGGGCCCTGGACATGCTGCACGCCGAAGG
>CAYTVY010000191.1:0-4021 GCA_964441925.1 uncultured Geothermobacter sp. | reverse complement strand
GGGTATCAGGACAATGATCCATTGATTGTCTGAGATGAAGTCCATTGCGAATTCCTTTTTTCCGTTCCGTGTTGTCCACCCGGTAAACAGTGCCCGAGATCGGTGACCGGCCGTCCGGCACGTCGAAAACGTTGGGGACCGCCCGGACCGCTCCGCCGGTGACGGTTTCTGAGGGGGGGCGAAAAAGAGCCGTCCGCCCGGAAGAAGAAAAAAGCCGGAGCCCCGGAACGGGGCTTGCCGGCGGAGTGGGCCTGACGGAGACAGGCGATCATACGGAAAAGATAGCAGATCCGAGTCACCAGGGCACTTTTTCCGGACGGAAACTCTCGGAACGCCAAGGCTGGATCGGCCTCGGCCTATTCGTCGAACAGGGCTTCGGGCGAATCCTCGGCCTGCAGTTTTTTCACTTGTTCCTCTGTCAGCACGGCACGAGCTTCCTTCATTGCCGCCAGGTGGCGAACCTTCATGTCGCCTTCGAGTTTCGCGATCTTGCGGATCAACTGTTCTGCGGCATCCAGGCTCCAGTCTCCCTCGAGCAGATCGTCCAGTTCAAAACGGGCGATCTTCACCTCGGTGGCCGTCCGCAGATTATCACGTCGGCAGGCCGCCTGAATCTCCTTCAACCGTTCGACCTGGGATTTCTGCAGCCCGAGTTCTTCGATCCGGTCGAGAAAGAACACCTTTTTCATCATGGAGTGCATCTTGTCCGGCCGCATGGGCATTTTGCCGGTGAGCATGCAGCTCATCATGTCGAGCCGGCCGGCGGGGGAGGTGGCGTTCGCCATGCAGGACGGGCCCTGGGCGTCTTTCATCTTCATGCCCATCATGGAATGGTCCATCCGCCCCCGGTGCCCGTGTTGCTCCTGGGCAAAGCCGGGAACGGCCGTGATGCTCAGAAACAGGATGCCGATCAGTACGTACAGACGTTTCTTCTTCATGTTGACTCTCCTTTTTTGCTGTGGGTCCCCTGAATCAGCGGATTCGTTGGTGCCGAAGCCCGGAGTTTGCCGGCGGTTGTCCGGTTTCGGCGGACTCGTCGAAGAGGCTTTCCACCGCTTCCGCCTCTTTCGCCTGAAGTTGTTGCAGCCACTTCCGATACCAGGGAGGATGACCGATATCCCGCCAGGAAGGGATCCGGTGGCACATGTAGCAGTCCGCCACCCGGCCCGGCATCTTTTTGAAGTGGCCCCGGAAATGGCTTTTCGGCGCCTTGTGGCATTCCCGGCAATCGGTGGAGCGGCCGGGAGGGTGCCGGTAGCCCGGGATCGTCCAGGCACGGGTCTGGTGACACTGGAGGCAGTCCCGCCCGAACAGCCCGGCGTGAATATCGCTGCCGGCATGACAAGCATAGCAGTTCAGAAGCCGTTCTTCGGGACGAACCTGAAAATCGCCGGTCGCCGGTTCGGCCGCGTCGGCCTGATGCCGCAGCCACATGGCAAGCTGATCGATGCGGGTTCCCTCGCTGCCGGCGGGCTGTCCGGCATTTTGCAGCCGGGCGAGGATGAGCCGTGACAGCCGGGAATGGTCCATGCGGATGGCAGGTGTTGTGCGGCCGAGATGCTCGGGGTGGCAGCCGATGCAGTTGCCGACATCGGCATGAAAGATGTTTTCCGGCCAGCTGAGCAGTCGTTCGTCCAGGGCATGACAGCCGATGCAGTCGGCGTCGCCGATACCACCGAAGGAGGAATGGCAGATGTTGCAGTTCTTCTCCAGCCGCGCGTGGGCGGCGGAGAGCTCGCCCGGCGAGGCCAGCCGCTGCCAGAAGGCGACCTGCTTGAAGTTCGCATCTGCAGGGGACAGGAGCCAGATCGCGGCCGGTATCGCCAGGGCGATGGCCGCCAGTATCCATGAAGTGCGCAGGTCTTTCATCGCCTATTGAAACCATCGCAAGCCGAAATAGAGGCTTGCCCAGACATGGAAGAAAAGCAGCAGGTAGAGCAGCAGCGAGATGCCCAGGTGCCATTTGAGCCAGCGGGAGAACCATCTTTTGCAGCCGTCATGCAGGAGGATGGCATTTTCCACATCGGCGATCGCCTCGACGTGGCGCACGACGTTCAGCGGTTCGGGGAAGCGGGACCGGCCGGTCGATTCTTCGGGGCTCAGCAACACCGTTGCCAGCCGGCGGCGAAAGCTCGTGAAGGGCCGGATCGCGGCCAGCCGTTCGGGATCGGCGGCCAGCGCGGCCGCCATTTCGGCATAGGCCTGGTTCAGGGTTGCCAGCTGATCCCTCTTCGCCCGCAGTCCCCGACCGATCCGGCCGAGCAGGTAACGGCCGACGAACCCGCTCAGGACCACGACCAGGGTCAGCAAGGTCAGCAGCAGCCCCAGCGGGCTGGCAAACTTGTGGCCGGTATGGATCAGCACCAGCAGCGGCCCGACCAGTCCGGCGTAGATGTGCCAAGCCAGCAGGGTGCGCATCGGAACCCGCCTGGTGACGGCGGTTTTGAGGGGCGGGACACGTTTGACGATGGTGTAGGCGAGAGGGACGAGCATCAGCAGGGCACCGCTCACCCCGAGGATGCCGCCGGTCAGGCTGCCGGCAAAGCGCGGCGAACTGTGCAGCAGGGCTCCGAACCAGAGCACGAGGATGATGGCGACCAGCACCGAAGCAATGAGTTGCTCTTTTTCCTTCATCGTGCTCAGGCCTCGATCGTCAGGTCGTTGCGGGCCCTGGCCTGGCAGGCCAGAATCATCCCCCTGGCCTTGTCTTCCGGGCGCAGACCGTCTTCGCAGTCCATGTCGACCTCTCCGGCCAGAAGCCTGACGGTGCATATCCCGCAACGGCCGCTCCGGCAGGAGGCGTCGATCTCCACTCCCGCGCGCTCCGCTGCTTCGAGAACGGTCTCATCCGCCTGCAGCCGTACCGATTTTCCGGAAAGCCCGAAGGTCAGGGTGGCCCCCGCCGTTTCCGTGGTCTTGTCCGGCGGGGGCGCGCTGGTCTTGTTGACGGGAGCCGGCGGAGTAATGGGCGGCGGTGGGGTGGTTGCGGCACCCGCTTCGCTGACCAGCCGCTCCAGCAGACGGGTGGTTCGGCGGACCTTGAGCAGATAGATGGTCACCAGGGTCAGACCGATGGCCAGGGAAAAGAAGCAGATGAAGAGGGGGAACGGCGACATTCCGAAAAGCCGGAAGCCGGAACGCATGGTGGCCGGGGGCAGCAGGTTGAGCTGGGATTTGTACCACTGCAGCGCGGTTCGTTTGGGTGCAACGCCCTCTTGCAGCGCCTGACGAACAGCGAGCCCGCTGCGGAAGCGGGACAGCCCTTCTTCGATGGCGGCGGCCTCGGCCCGCATGGCGGCAAGGTCGTCCCGGCCCAGGGCCAGGGTGAGCCTGGCGAAGCCCTGCTGCAGCTGTTCGATCCCTTCGGCTTCTCTCTGGCGGGCCTGCCTGAGCAGGGAGGCCCGCTGTTCGGCGTCGAGTTCCGGCAATTTTATCAGGGTCGGAAAGAGCTCGGTCGACTTGGGCCGCGCCATCGCCTTCATCATCTCTTGCATGCCGCCGCCCATGCCGCCGGTCTTTGGGCCCTTCTTGCCCATCATTCCCATGCCCGGGGTGGCGGCCGGCGCGGAACCGGTTTCGGCCGCACCGGGATGATGGCTTCGGTGTTCTTCCGGGCTCATTTGCGCCCGGGCCAGGCCGGGAGAGCTCGCCAGTGCCAACAGAATCAGCAGAACAGGGAGGTTCAGGGACGCGATTCGCCGGACAGGAGCTTGTGTGGAAAGTTGTCGGGGCATCATGGGGCAACTCCTGCAGGTTGCGGAATCCTGAAGACAGCGTGCCTGGGCCGGATGGGGAGTCAAACACCTGAGTCGAATGGAAATTGACAGATTTCGCAGACTCACGGTGCGGGTCCTGCCGAAGGTGTTCTCCGTCAATCCGTGAAACCTGAATCAGTGGGTTTGTGCCGGATGAAGAGTGCAGGCGCTTGGCCTGAATGCGGTTTTCAAAAATCTAAGGCGCACCCATAGGTTCGCCGGTGATTTTTGGGAAGCGCAGGCAGGTCATCCGCCTTCATCGCAGA
>CAYTVY010000190.1:0-4045 GCA_964441925.1 uncultured Geothermobacter sp. | reverse complement strand
GCAGCCCAGTTCTTCCAGCACCAGCCGCGCCGCCTGCGGCACCGCCGCCCGCACCGGCTCGGACAGGCCGATGGCCAGCCCGGTCCGCTCCGGCTCGCAGCCGATCACCACCGTCCTTTGCGGCCGGCAGTCGACCAGCTCCCCCAGCCTGAGGGTTTCGAGCAGGCCGACCTGATGCAGCGAGTCGAGCGGCAGGGCGCCGCTTTGCACCTGTTCCGGACCGAAGCGGTAGAGGCTGCCCGGCTGCTGTCCGCCGCGCACCGCGTCGAGCACCAACAGCAGCTCGCGCCGAGCGAAAACCTGCATCAGATCGACAACGCTGGTCCCGGCATCGAACAGCTCCACCGTCTGCGGCAGCTCGACCTGCCGCAGATGCTCGAGAACGGCGAGCCCGAAACCGTCGTCCTCGCGCAGCAGGTTGCCGACGGCCATCACCAGCAGCGGCGCCCGGGTGGCGGCACCGTCCATCAGGCGCCTCCGACCAGGAAGCGACCCAAATCTTCCCCCCTGGGCGTCACCAGATGAACGGCGCAGGAAAGGCAGGGATCGTAAGAGCGGACGATGCGCACCAGTTCGAAGGGATTGCGCTCGTCCCGGACCCGGGTACCGATCAGCGACTGCTCGATGGGGCCGGGCTGCCCCTGGGCGTCCACGGGTCCGGCGTTCCAGGTGGTCGGCACCACCGCCTGGTAGTTGGTCACCTTCCCGTCCTCGACACGAATCCAGTGCCCGAGAGCGCCGCGCGGCGCCTCGTGCAGCCCCATGCCGCTGGCGGTGACATCGAGGTTGAAATCGGTGCAGGACGGCTGGCCCGGCTGCAGCTGCAGAACCCACTGCTTCAGCTTTTCGGCGACCAGCCTGGTCTCGATGGCGCGGGCGGCATGACGACCGAGAACCGAGAAGAGCGCTGCCGGCGTGGCCCTGAAATGTCCGAGCACGGCATCGACCTGCCGCCTGACTTCCGGGTCGCCGGCGGCATAGGCGACGGCGATGCGGGCCAGGGGGCCGACCTCCATCACCTCGCCGTCGTAGCGCGGCGACTTGATCCAGCTGTAGGCTCCGGCCTTGTCCCGCTCGGGAACCGTCGTTCCATCGTAGGGATGGACGGGACCGGTCTCGCGGAACCAACTGCTGGTGACCTCTTCGGTGATCTTCTCCGGATCCATGCGGCGCAGCTGCAGATCGGCACCGACAATCCCCTGCGGCAGCCAGCGACGGCGGCGGGTCAGATCGGGATCGCTGTCGAGATCGAAGACGCCGAAGCTCATCAGCTGCCGGCAGCCGGCACCGATGTCGAAATAGTCGCGGTAGCGCTCCGCCACCATCAGCACGTCGGGCAGATAGCAGCCGTTGATGAAATCGATCAGGCGTTCGATGCGCCAGAGAAAAGCGGCGATCTTGTCGATATCGGGGCTGGCCGTCACCCCGCCCGCCACGATCGACATGTTGTGCGGCATCTTGCCGCCGAAGATCGCCACCGCCTCGTGAGCGATTCGGCGCATGTTGAGCGCCTGCACATAGTGTTTGACCGCGGCGACGTTCTCCTTCTTGCTCAGCCGGTAATCGCCCTCGTAGCGTGGAACGAAGGGGCCAAGATGACCGCGGGCGATGAACTCCCGAACCCGGGCCAGATCGGGATCGCTGCCGCGATAGTCGGCGACGGCGGTGACATCGACATAGTCGAGAGCCGCCAGCTGGTAGAAATGCAGGATGTGCGACTGAACGAAGTTGGCCCCCTGGATCAGGTTGCGCAGAATGCGTCCGTTGTCGGTGATGGCACCGCTGACCCCGTAAACTTCGTCGAGGGCAAAAGCGGCGGTCAGTCCGTGCGAAGTCGGACAGACCCCGCAGATGCGCTGCATGATGCGGGCGGCATCCCGGGGATCGCGGCCGATCAGCACGTTCTCCAGCCCCCGGTACATCATGCCGGAGCTTTTCGCCTCCTTGACGACGCCGTTTTCGACCGTCGCCTCCACCTTCATGTGTCCCTCGACCCGCGTCAACGGGTCGATGACAATCTGAGTTGCCATAGCTCTCTCCTGACAGATCGAATTTTCCCCGGACGCCACCCGGCGGTGTCGCCTCCGGAGAATGCGCTCTAGAATCAACGACATTCCTGCCCGTCCGAACCGGACCGCGGAACCGGCGGCGTCAAAACGGCAAGGGCCATGCCGTCATGAAACGGCCTGGCTGAAAGAAGAAGGGAATCGCGACGTTGACACGTCAACGGGGAATTTTGCCACCCATCGTATACACATCAAATGAGACATAATGCGCCATCGTGTATCATTTGGACACACTCGGCATCCCAACCGACAGGGAAACGGGGCCGGCGGAACAACGGCAGAGCAGAAGGGGCGCCGGCAAAGAAAAGCCGGCCTTCGGGGAGTGCGGCAAACGGGCCTGTCGGCCTTTTCGCTATTCCTTGACGATATTGAATTGCCGGATCTTCCGGTCCAGCGTTTTGCGGGAGATGCCGAGGATGGCACTGGTCTTCAGCTTGTGGTAGCCGGTCTGGCGATAGACCTGTTCGATGTAGAGCCTTTCGACGTCCTCGAGCGACATCTGTTCCTTGGGCAGGGCGAATTCGACCGGTCCCCCTTCCGAGACCTTCACCGGCAGGTGCTCGGCATCGATGGTATCTCCGTCGGCGAGAATGGTGGCCATTTCGATGACGTTTTCCAGCTCGCGGACATTGCCCGGCCAGTGGTAGCTGTTGAGCAACGCCATGGCCTCGGAAGATATGCGCTGTTCACCGCGCGGCGAATACTTGCGGGCGAAATACTGCGCCAGCAGCGGAATGTCGTCGCGCCGCTCGCGCAGCGGCGGCACCCGGATGGTGACGACGTTCAGCCGGTAGAAAAGATCCTCGCGGAAATTGCCCAGCCGCACCTCGGCTTCGAGATCCTTGTTGGTGGCGGCGATGAAGCGCACGTCGGCCCGGCGCACCTTGGTCGAACCGACGGGGATGAATTCCTTCTCCTGCAGCACGCGCAGCAGTTTGGCCTGCAGGGCGGCGCTGATGTCGCCGATCTCGTCGAGAAAGAGCGTGCCGCCGTCTGCCTCCTCGACCAGCCCCCGGTGATTGGCCACCGCCCCGGTGAAGGCCCCCTTGACATGACCGAAGAGCTGGCTCTCGAGCAGGGTGTCGGTCAGGGCGGCGCAGTTGATGGTGAGAAAACGGTTGTCGCTGCGCTGGCTGCTGTAGTGGATGGTCGAGGCGATCAGCTCCTTGCCGACCCCGCTCTCGCCGGTAATCAGGACGCTGGCATCGCTCGGCGCCACCTTGCGCGCCAGCTCGAAGGCCCGGCGGAAACCGGCGCTGGTGAACACCACCTGGTCGGGATCGAAACGGCGCCGGATCTCCGCCTTGAGGGAGCGGTTCTCCGTCTCCAGCCGGTTGCGTTCGACGATCTTCTCCACCAGGTTGAACAGCTCGTCGGCGAAAAAGGGCTTGATCAGGTAGTCGTAGGCCCCCTGCTTCATCGCCGCCACCGCCCCGCGGACGGTGGCGAAGGCGCTCATCATCACCACCGGCAACCGGGGATGGCTGACCCGCAGCCGGCGCAGCACCTCCATGCCGTCCATCCCGGGCATCTTGACATCGAGCAGCACCAGGTCGGGCTGGGCATCCCGCTCCTCCTGCAGCATCTTCAGCAGGGCACCGCCACCATCGAAGGTGTCGGCCTGGTGCCCCCGGGTCTCGAGCATGTCGCGCAGAAAATCGCGGATTTCCCGTTCGTCGTCGCAGACCAGTATCCAGCCCTGTTGCATGCCATCGCCTCCCATGCAAGGCGCGTTGTCCACCCGTTCACACGGCCAGGCGGCATCCGACCGGTGAAGAATGCGTCGTTTCAGACCCGCACATTAGCAAATTCCGTCACGTGCCGGCAACGCATCATTACGGGCGGAACCACCATGCGCCGCACGTGCATAGGTTCCCGGGGGAACGCACGCAAACACAACCTCAAGCAAAACCGGCGGGTCGCATCCCGCCAGACGCCTTACTTTTTTCAGCGCGAAAAAAGTAAGCAAAAACGCTTTG
>CAYTVY010000189.1:0-4084 GCA_964441925.1 uncultured Geothermobacter sp. | reverse complement strand
GCTCCCCTCCGGAGAACCGATGCAGGCCACCGTCCAGGGAGACATCCCGGTCGCCGGCAGCATGTTCAGTTGCCAGAACTGCCATCTGCGCAGCGGCCTGGGGGCGCGGGAGGGCCGCATCATCACCATGCCGGTCAATGGTCCCAAGCTGCTGCGCCCCCTGTACCACGGCGCCGAAATCGAAACCACCCCGCCACGCGAACAACTCGGCCAGAGCTTCCAGGGACCATTGGTGCGCCCGGCCTACACGGCCGACACCCTGGCGGACGCCATCTGGTACGGCACCCGGCCGGACGGCAGCGAGCTCGACTGGACCATGCCCCGCTACGACCTGAGTGAGCGGGACATGCGAATCCTGGTCTACTACCTGCTCCATCTCTCCGACCGCTACTCTCCCGGCGTCGACGATACCACCCTGCGGCTCGCCACCATCATCGGCAGTGATCTGCCCGAACGGGAACGCCGGGCGGTGCTCGACACTCTCAACGCCTACGTCCGGGCCCGCAACAACGATCCGCGCCGCAACCGGCGCCGGGCCCGGCACGGCCCCTTCTACCACCAGGAAAGCTACACCGCCTATCGCCGGATCGAGCTGCAGGTCTGGGAACTGCGTGGCCCCCCGGCAAGCTGGCGAGCCCAGCTCGAAACCTACTACCATCGGCGCCCGCCCTTCGCTTTGATCGGCGGCAGGGTCAAGGGCCCCTGGGCGCCGATCCACGATTTCTGCGAAGAGCACCGGCTGCCGGCCCTTTTTCCGGAAACCGACCGGCCAAAAATCGCGACATCCGGCTGGTACACGCTCTACTTTTCCCGCGGGGCCTACCAGCAGGGAGAAACCGTCGCCTATTTCCTCGACCGGCAATCCCCGCCACCAAGTGACATCTGGCAGGTCATCGCTCCGACAGCCGAAGCGCGGCTGATCGCCCGGGGATTCCAGCAGACCTGGCAACGTCTCGGTCATCCGCCACCACGCAACCTGTTTTTCAAGGGACGCCCGGTCCCCGCCGGGCGCCTGCCCGCCGATGCCACTTTGCTGGTCTGGCTCGACGCCCGGAAATTGTCCGTCTTTCTCGACTCAGTGCCAAAGTTCGACCAGCTCTTTCTCGCCGGCAGCCTGTTGCGTCTCCAGGAAGGTCTCGAACTGGCCCGCAAACTGTCGCCCAAACGGCTCTATCTCGCCTGGCCCTACCGCCTTCCCGAACGGCAGGAACCCTTTCTCCGCCCACTCAGGCAGTGGCTGAAGGTCCACCGGGTGCCGCTACACGATCTGAAAATCCAGGCGGACACCTATTTTCTCGGCTGGATGCTGACCGGCGCCCTGAAAGCCATCCGCAACGATTTCTACCGTGACTATCTGCTCGACATGCTCGACATGATGGAAGATCAGACCTACGCCAACGCCTTCTATCCGCGGCTCAGTTTCGGTCCGGGGCAACGCTACGCATCGAAGGGAGGATATGTTCTGCGCCTGCGGGGAGGCGAAACGCCCGGCGTGGAAGCGGCCAGCCCCTGGCTGACCCATTGAGGGCCGGTCATTGTTCCGGCCGGCCACCCGGAGGCAGGGAGACGGGCGTCTGCAACCGATATCCCGCCGCCTGGACCGACTGCCGCAGGCACTGCAGACTGGATCCGAGGAAATCCAGGACACGCTCGGAACCGAGAAAATAGTCACCACGAGCGGCGGCCCGGACGGCAGCCAGGATGTGGGAGGCCGGTTCCGTCTTGAGCAGAAAGCCCCTGGCTCCCCGGCCGAAGGCCCGAAGCAGCACCCCTCGCGAGGCCAACAGCGACATGACGACCGTCCGGCCCTTCCAGCCCTGTCCCGCCAGGTCCGGCAGAAACAGGCATCCCTCCTCGTCGGGCCAGTCGAGATCCAGCAGCAGCACGTCCGGGCTTTTCGTCCGGAGCGCCCCTTTCAGATGGCGGAGCTCGCAGACCTCACCGACCAGCCGCACGCCCTGCTGGCCGGCCAGAAGCTCGCATACCGCCCGGCGCAGCAGGTTGTGATGGGAACAGAACAGAACCGTGATGTCATGACCGGCGGGAGACACTCTCCCCGTCCCTTTCTCCGCGCAAACAGGTGCGGCTGACAGGATGCAGTCTACAGCCTAGGAGGCGTCCACCCGCCTGTACATGGGGGAAAACACGATTTTTCCGGTAGGATTTACCCGCCGGACAGCTTCAGGACTCCCAGAAGTCGAGGTCGAGCACGCCAATCCTGACGGCATACTTGACCATGTCGATGGGATGGCTGACACCCAGCTTGCGCACGATATTGGCGCGATGTTTCTCGACCGTCTTCGGGCTGACACAGAGCAGATCGGCGATCTGCTGCGAGGTGTTGCCCTCGATCAGCAGGTGGAAGACCTGCCGCTCCCGTTCGGAAAGCTGCTCGTAGGCCTGGTCGGCCTGCTGTCGCCCGCCGTCCCCCCGGACATAGCTTTCCATCACCTGGCTGCGCATGGCCGGACTGAGATAATATTCCCCGGCGGCAACCCGGCGGATACCAGCCAGCAGAAAAGCACTCGGCGCCGCCTTCAGCACATAGCCACGCGCTCCGGCGAGAAATGCCTGACGGGCATAGGCTTCCTTCTGAAACATCGACAGAACCAGCACCTGGCAGGCCGGAACCGCCTCCCGCACCAGGCGGGTGGTCTCGATGCCGTTCAGATGCGGCATGGCGATATCGACCAGCAGAATGTCCGGCTGCAGTCGCCGGCACAGCTCCAGGGCATCCCTGCCGTCGGCGGCATCACCGACAACCTGCAGGTCGGCCTGAGCCTGCAGCAGCTGGATCAGGCCTTCCCGCACCACGTGATGATCATCGGCCAGTACGATGCGAATCATTGTGGTCATCCTTTCTGCGTGGTACCGCCGGCAGCACGACCTGCAGGGTCGTGCCCCTGCCCGGTCGCGAATCCAGGCGGTAGGCTCCCCCCAACATGGCGACCCGCTCCCTGATACCCAGCAGCCCGATACTGCGCCGGCGCACCCCGAGCCGGCTTTCCCGGCGCACATCGAAACCACGGCCGTCGTCGGCGACCGTCAGACAGAGGTTCTTGCCCTGCTGTACCAGTTCGATGTTCGTATGCCTGGCTCTTGCATGCTTGCGGACATTGGTCAGTGCTTCCTGGCAGACCCGGTAGATCGCCAGTTCCACCAGGGACGGATAACGTTCTTCGTTCAGTTCCAGCCGCAGCGAAATGCAGCCGCAACCACCCTGTTCGTCATATTCGCATACCAGGGTACGAAGGGCCTCCGCCAGACCCAGCCCGTCGAGAGCGACCGGCCGCAAACCGGCGCAGACACTCCGCACCTTGTCGCCGAGCCTGGCGACCATATGCGCCAGGCTGTCGCAGCGCCGGATGCAGTCCTGCCGGTGCCGCGCCTCGGTGACACAGCTCGTCTTCAGGGTTTCGATACCGAGCTGCAGGGCCGTCAGGGTCTGGCCGAAATCGTCGTGCAGATCCTGCGCCAGCTGCTTGCGCTCCTGCTCGACGGAAGTCAGCAGCCGGCGGGAGAGGTGCAGCAGCTCCTGCTGGTGCAGCTTGCCGTAAAAGCGCCGCCGCATCGGCAAAAGAACGAAGAAGAACAGAAAGGGCAGGATGAAGAGCAGGTGCACGATGATCTGCAGCAGCAGGCCGACGCCATCGACCTGTGAATGCAGGTGCCAGACAACCAGTTCGACGGCGATTTCACCCAGGGCAAAGACGAACACCGCCCGGGCATACACCAGCCAGGGCTGAATGATCTTTTCCCGGTCGTTCTGCCGGCCATGCTGCAGCCACTTTTGCGCTCCCGCCAACACGTTTCGCCCCTCCGGAAATCGGCTCTGTTTTTCAATCGTACTCGTTCCGCCCCCGGATGCAAGCCGTCACGGGACGAAAAGCACGATTGAACCAGTTAAAATAACTTGTCTTTTTTCGGTTGCAGGATCGCAGGAGGCAAGGGGACAATCCATTTCTGCAAGGGCCGGATCTTTCGCCGGACCAGGGCAGCGGCCGTTAAGCGCCACGACGCACCGAAAATGGGGCCTGAACCAGTGAGCTTGTCACCGGCGAATGGCGCAGACAGGCCAGGCTCT
>CAYTVY010000188.1:0-4091 GCA_964441925.1 uncultured Geothermobacter sp. | reverse complement strand
GATGCCGTAGCGCTGCAGTTTGCGGGCGACGCTGGCCTGGCTGATGCCAAGGGCACGGGCGATGCGGCGGGTGGTGCGGTGCTGCCGCCAGGCCTCGGCGAGGATCTCGGCTTCCAGGGCAGCCAGCTGCTCCTTCAGGTTGCCGCGCCGCATCGTCCTTTTCTGCGGCAGGCCGGCCTGTTCGGGTGTGATCAGGTTCTCCTGGCTGGTGACGATCAGGCGCTCGACCAGGTTTTCCAGCTCGCGGATGTTGCCCGGCCAGTCCTGCTCCTCGAGCAGGGCCATCAGCTCGGGGGAGAACTGCCGGTATGTGCCGTATTTGCGGTTGAAGCGGTCGACGAACGACTGGGCCAGCAGCGGGATGTCCTCCCGGCGCTGCCGCAGGGGCGGCAGGGTGAGGGGAACGACGTTGATGCGGTAGAAGAGGTCTTCGCGAAAGCGCCCCTCCCGCACCAGCCGGTCGAGGGGCCGGTTGCTGGCGGCAATGACCCGGATGTCGGCCTTTTGCGGGCTGCGGCCGCCGATGCGGAAGTAGGTGCGTTCCTGCAGGACCCCGAGCAGTTTCGACTGGGTATGCAGGGGCAGTTCGGAAATTTCGTCGAGAAAGAGGGTGCCGCCCTCGGCCTCGGCGATCAGGCCCGGCCGGCCGCGGCGGTCGGCGCCGGTGAAGGAGCCGGGCTCGTAGCCGAACAGCTCGGATTCGATCAGGGTTTCGGGGATGGCGCCGCAATTGAGGTGGACGAAGGGGCCGTCGCGCCGGTCGCTGGCCCGGTGAATCAGGCGTGCCAGCAGGCTCTTGCCGACGCCCGATTCGCCGGAGAGCAGCAGGGTCGAATCGCTCGGCGCCACCCGCAGGGCGACGTCGAGCACCTGGCGCATGGCCGGGCTGCAGGTGACCAGGTCCTCCTCGTCCTGCAGGCTGGTGCGGGCGGTGTCGGCATCGACCTGGCGGGTGTAGGAGACGACGGTCAGATCCCAGATGGTGTTGACGACATAGCGGATGCGGCCGGCCCCGTCGAAGACGGGCACGCCCTTGACCAGCAGCTTGCGGTTGGTGCTGGTCGAGTAGGTCGCCGTCACCGGCCGTTTCTTCTCCAGCGCCAGCAGCGAGGCACTGCCGGAGAATTCCCGGCCCGGGCCGACCATGTCGTAGAGGCTGCGCCCCACCAGCTCGGCGTTGGAGAAGCCGCTCATCTCCTCGAAGGCCCGGTTGACCCGGATGGTGACGCCGGCGCCGTCCACCAGGTAGATGCCGTTGGCGACGTTGTCGAACGTCAGCTCCAGCAGTTCCCGGTCGAGGGGGGGAAGGTCTCTTGAGTTGACAGTCGTACTCTTGCTTTCCATTGCAAACCCGATTCACCACCCGCTCGCAGGCTTGCTGGAGCCACAGAGGGCACCGAGAAAATCTTGGTATTCAACCTCAGGATCCCGGTCTTTGCCTTTCCTGGTGGCCTTGACGGCCATCCTTTTCCGCTTTTGATCTTCTCTGTGCCCTCCGTGGCTCTGTGGTGAAAAAACTACAGCCGTACGGCAAACTCACATCCGGTGCATTCCTTCAGTTCCTCCAGTGAACTGAAGGGCGAGATCTCGATCAGGGTCAGCCCCTTTTCGGCGTCGACCTCGAAGACCCCCTTGTCGGTGATCAGCAGGTCGACGACGTTCTTGCCGGTAATCGGCAGGCTGCACTCCTCGAGAATCTTCGGGCTGCCGTCCTTGGCGCAGTGTTCCATCATCACCACGACCTTCTTGACGCCCGAGACCAGGTCCATGGCGCCGCCGGGGCCCTTGACCATCTTGCCGGGAATCATCCAGTTGGCCAGGTCGCCGGTGCGTGAGACCTGCATGCCGCCGAGCACCGACAGGTCGATCTTGCCGCCGCGGATCATGGCGAACGATTCGGACGAATCGAAGAAGGCGGCACCGTCGATGGTGGTGATGGTCTGCTTGCCGGCGTTGATCAGGTCGGGATCGACCTCGTCGTCGGTGGGGAAGGGGCCGATGCCGAGCAGGCCGTTTTCCGACTGCAGGACGATGTTCACCCCGTCGGGGATGAAGTTGGCGACCAGGGTCGGCATGCCGATGCCGAGATTGACGTAGGCGCCGTCGGTCAGCTCCTGGGCCACCCGCCTGGCCATCCACTCGCGCTGCGGCTTCAGGCCGGCGACGGCGCTTTCGGCCGAACGGACGGTGCGCTGCTCGATCGGTTTCTCGAACGAGGCGCCGAGCAGGATGCGGTCGACGTAGATCCCGGGCAGGTGGACCTGATCCGGGTCGAGCTGGCCGATCTCGACCACCTCCTCGACTTCGGCGACGGTGACCCGGCCCGCCTTGGCGCAGGCGGCGTTGAAGTTGCGGGCGGTCTTGCGGAAGATCAGGTTGCCGGCCTTGTCGGCCTTCCATGCCTTGACGATGGCCAGGTCGGCGGTCAGGCTCTCTTCCAGCACGTATTCCCGGTCGCCGAAGCGCTGCACCGGCTTGCCCTCGGTCAGGCTGGTGCCGTAGCCGGTGCGGGTGAAGAAGGCGGGAATGCCGGCCCCGCCGGCCCGCAGCTTCTCCGCCAGGGTGCCCTGGGGGGTCAGCTCCAGTTCGAGATCGCCGTCGAGAAACTGTTTCTCGAACAGGGCGTTCTCGCCGACGTAGGAGGAGATCATCTTTTTGATCTGCCGGGTCTGCAGCAGCAGGCCGAGGCCGAAGTCGTCGACGCCGGCGTTGTTGCTGATGACGGTCAGCCGTTTGACCCCGCTGTCGCGCAGGGCGGCGATCAGGTTTTCGGGAATGCCGCAGAGGCCGAAGCCGCCGGCGGCGATGGTCATGCCGTCGTGCAGCAGGCCCTCGAGGGCGGCGGCCGCGTCGGTATAGACGGTCTTCATCGTCAGAGACTCCTGTGGCTCGGTTCGGGTTTCAGCAGCGTTCGAAGATGCAGGCCACGGCCTCGCCGCCACCGATGCAGAGGGTGGCCAGGCCGTAACGGGCCTGCCGGGCGTGCAGTTCGTGGATGACCGTCGCCGCCAGGCGGGCACCGCTGGCGCCGATGGGATGGCCGATGGCACAGGCGCCGCCGTTGACGTTGACCTTCTCCTCGTCGAGTCCCAGGTCCTTGATGGCCACCAGGGTGACGGCGGCGAAGGCCTCGTTGATCTCGAACAGGTCGATCTGGTCGATGCCGATGCCCGCCAGCTCGGCGCAGCGCCTGATGGCACCGACCGGTGCGCTGCCGAACAGCTCGGGGTGCATGCTGAAGGTCGCCTGGGCGACCAGGCGCGCCATCGGCTTCAGGCCGTGGCGCTTGACCGCCTCGTCCGAGGCCAGCAGCAGGGCGGCGGCGCCGTCGTTGATGGTCGAGGCGTTGCCGGCGGTGATGCTGCCGTCCTTGGCGAAGACCGGCCGCAGCTCGGGCAGCTTGTCGATCTTGCCGCGGAAAGGCTCCTCGTCGCTGTCGATCACCGTCTCGCCCTTGCGGCTCTTGATGGTGACCGGGGCGATTTCGGCCTTGAAACGGCCTTCGCTGACCGCCTGCTGCGCCAGCCGGTAGGAGCGGGCGGCGAAGCTGTCCTGCTGCTGGCGGCTGATCTGGTTGTCGACGATCCATTTTTCGGTGATTTCGCCCATGTGTTTGCCGCTGTAGGGATCGAGCAGGCCGTCGTGCAGCATCAGGTCGAGGGCGGTGGCATGCCCCATGCGCTGGCCGAAGCGGGTGGTCGGCAGGACGTAGGGCGCCAGGGACATGCTCTCCATCCCGCCGGCCAGGGCGACCTCCGCCTGGCCGAGCCGGATGGCGTCCGCTCCCAGCATGATCGCCTTCAGGCCGCTGCCGCACACCTTGTTGATGGTCATGGCATGGGCAGTGTCGGGAATGCCGGCGGCCCGCATCGCCTGCCGGGCCGGGGCCTGGCCGTTGCCGCCCTGCAGCACCTGGCCGAGAATCACCTCCCCGACCTGCTCGCCGGGCAGGCCGCTGCGCTGCAGCAGGTCGGACAGAACCGTGGCCGCCAGCTGCGGTGCCGGAACGGTGGCCAGGCTGCCGCCGAAAGAGCCGAAGGGGGTGCGCCGTGCGTCGATAATGTAGACTTCCTGCATGTTGTCCTCCATCG
>CAYTVY010000187.1:0-4119 GCA_964441925.1 uncultured Geothermobacter sp. | reverse complement strand
GAGCGCGGCGACCAGCCGGCGGGCAGCCTCTCCCGCGGCATGCAGCAACGGCTGAGCATCGCCCGGGCACTGGTCAACGATCCCGAACTGCTGCTGCTCGATGAACCGTACACCGGGCTCGACGAGCACGCCGCGCGGCTCTTCGGCGAACAGCTGCGGCAGCTGCACGACAGCCGCCGCACCATCATCATGGTGACCCACAACCTGCGCCGCGGCATGGAGTCGGCCACCCGGCTGGGAATCCTGGCCCGCGGCAGGCTGGTCTACCTGGAGGAGAAGGAGCAGGTCGATCCGGACACGTTCGAAGCCCTCTATTTCCGGCATCTGGAGACGCCATGAAAAGCCTGCGCCAGATACTCTTTCTGCTCGGCAAGGATCTGCGCATCGAACTGCGCAGCAAGGAATCGCTGGTGTCGATGGCCTTTTTCGGCGCCCTGCTGCTGGTGATCCTCAACATCGCCTCCGGGGTCGGCCGGCAGCTCGACGCCGAAGCCGGCGCCGGCATCCTCTGGGTGGCGGTGATCTTCTCGGCGGTGCTCGGCCTGGGACGGGTCTTCGCCCGGGAGAAGGAGAACGGCTGCGTGGCGGCGCTGCTGCTCAGCCCGGTCGCCCCGGGAGAGATCTTCATCGCCAAGGCGCTGGTCAACTTCTGCCTGATGAGCCTCTCCCAGCTGCTGCTGGTGCCGCTCTTCTACGTGCTGTTCGGCAGCCATTTCAGCGGCGGCCCCCTGGCCCTGCTGCCGGTCCTGCTGCTGGTCAACCTCGGCTTCTCCAGCGCCGGCACCCTGCTCTCGGCCATTTCCGCCGGCACCCGGCGCAACGAGGTGCTGCTGCCAATCCTGCTCTTTCCGCTGCTGCTGCCGCTGATCGCGCTGGCGGTCAAGGCGACCGCCGGGGCCCTGGCGGCGCAGCCGCTGGCGGAACTGCGCGGCCAGCTCGAACCGATGCTCGCCTGCGGGCTGATCTTCAGCGCCGCCGGCTACCTGCTGTTTCCCTTCGCCATCAGGGAGGACTGAGATGCTTCGACTGAACCGCAGCGCCCTGCTGCCGCTGCTCGCCGGCCTGCTGATTCCGCTGGCCATCGGCATGATCTTCTTCTACGCCCCGCTGGAACGGACCATGGGCATCGTGCAGAAAATCTTCTACCTGCACCTGGCGCTGGCGGCCAGCGCCTTCCTCTCCTTCTTCGTCGCCTGCGTTTCCGGAATCATGTACCTGCTGCGCCGGCAGCGGATCTGGGATGCCCGGCTGGCGGCCAGTGTCGAGATCGGCGTGGTCCTGACCACCCTGGTGCTGATCAGCGGCTCGCTCTGGGGCCGGCCGATCTGGAACACCTGGTGGACCTGGGATCCGCGCCTGACCACCTCGCTGATTCTCTGGTTCATCTTCGCCGCCTGCCTGATCCTGCGCTCGGCGATCGAAGACGAAGGCCGGCGGGCCGTCTTTTCCTCGATCATGGCAATCGTCGGCTTCGTCGACGTGCCGATCGTCTTTCTCTCGGCCCGGCTGTGGCGCAGCATCCATCCCACGGTGATCCGCAGCGACGGAATCGGCCTGGAGCCGGCCATGCTCGTCACCCTGCTGGTCAGCATCCTGGCGATGCTGGCCTTCTGGGCGGCCCTGTTCCGCCTGCGCTGTGCTCAGCACCGGCAGGAAAGCGCCTTGCGCGACCTGCAGCAGCGGCTGCTGCACTGACCCCGCGACCCGTTACCCGTGTCAAGGAGATTCGACATGCAAAACGCAACCTATCTGATCATCGCCTACATGGCCATCTGGGGTGGCCTGGCCGGCTACCTTCTCTGGCTCTCCAGCCGCCAGCGCCGCACCGAGCACAGTCTGGAGCGGCTCTGTGCCCAGCTCGAAGAACCGGAGGAGCTGTCATGAGCGCCGGCATCAACCGCAAGGAGCGGGCGGCCATCGGCTTCTTCTGGGCCGTGATCATCGTTATTGGGGCCATGACCCTGTTTTCTCTGGTCAGGGGACCGGCCGCCAAACCGCAACCCCGGACCCAGCAGACCCAGAACCAGGCCATCGAGGCACAGATCGCCCAGCTTGAAAGCCGGCTCGGCAACGCCCCCCGCGATGTCAACACCCTGCTCGCCCTGGGAGATGCCTACCTCAACGCCCGCCGCGGCATGGAGGCGTTCCGGCTGTTCAAACGCACCCTGGAAATCGAACCGGGAAATGTCCACGCCCTGAGCGACATCGGCAGTCTCTACCAGCAGATCGGCCAGTACGACAAGGCACTGGACAGCTACCGCCGAGCTTATGAAATCCGCCCGGACCACACCGGCTCATTGCTGAACATGGCCCTGATCTACAGCCGCCACAAAGGAGAATACGTCAAGGCACTCGAGCTGCTGCAACAGTTTCTGGCCAGCAATCCCGAACCGCAGCTGGTAGCCACCGCCGAGCAGGAGATCGCCCGGATCCGGCAGGCCCTGCAGGCCGCCGAGAGCACAACGCCGGCGGGAGGGAACTGAACACCGTTGGCCTGAAACCCGATCCCGGGCCGTGCCGGACAAAGAGAATGCCGTCCGCGGCAACGAGCGCACCGGGCCAGACTTCCGCAGCAGGAAGCCTGGCCCGGTTTTTTTCTGCGACAAGCCACGCCATCCTGCTCCCGGCATCCAAGAAAGTTTTCCAAAAGTCTGAGGCTTCCTGCCCCCTTCCCAAAAAAAATGCTACATTTCTCTTGACCCCGTACCATGGTACGGGGTGCATGCTTGTCTCGTCTGGAGGATTTCATGAGCAGCCTGACCATCGGAAAAGTTGCCCGGCTGACCGGCGTCGGGGTGGAAACCATTCGCTTCTATGAGCGCCAGGGGCTGATCGAACAGCCGGCGAAACCGGCCGGGGGCTTCCGCGTCTATCCAGCGGAGACACTCCGCAAGATCCGCTTCATCCGCCGGGCCAAACAGATCGGCTTCAGCCTGCAGGAGATCCGCGAGTTGCTCGCTCTCTATTTCGGCCACACGGCCAGCTGTGACGAAGTCCGGCAACGGGCCGAAGAGAAACGGGCCGATATCGAGCAACGGATTCGTCATCTGCAACGGATGGAGCAAGCTCTCCGGCAGCTGATCGATGCCTGCCACCAGCGGGATCCGGACGATCCCTGCCCCATTCTGACCGAGCTGGTGGACGACGAGCCTGCCACGGAAAACAGCATGTTCGATCAAGAAGATCCAGGACAATCGGGAGGGAGCACGTGCCACTGATCTGCTACTGCTTTGAACACAGCGAAGGGGAAATCCGCCGGGAGGTGCTGGCAAGCGGTGGTCGCAGCCGCATTCTGGAAAAAATCCGGGCCGCGAAAAGAGCTGGCGCCTGCCGCTGCAGCGAAACCCATCCCGAGGGCAGATGATGCCTTCCTGACGTCCACCGTGTCGTGGATGCCGCAAGAAAGGAACTGAATCATGACGATCACCGCTGAATCGACCCTGACCTGTCCGCACTGTGGTCACCGTGAAACGTTGACCATGCCGCTCGATGCCTGCCAGTTCTTCCACGGCTGCGGCGGCTGCGGCAAGCTGCTCAAACCCCTGCCCGGCGACTGCTGCGTCTTCTGCTCCTACGGTGACGTGCCCTGCCCGCCGATCCAGCAGCAACGGAATAGCGGATGAGCGACGCCAGGCGCTTTCGCAATCCCAATAGAGAAGTTTGAGATACAAAGGAGCAAACGGAATGACCACTCAACACACATTCACCGAAAACAGAACGTCGCGGGAGAAAAAGTTGCTCGGCTTTGGCCTGCTCGGAGCGATAATCACCGGCTTCCTCGCCTCGGCCTGTTGTATCGGCCCTCTGCTGCTGGTTTTTCTCGGCATAGGCAGTGCCGGCGCGCTGGCGACGCTGGAACCTTACCGGCCCTTTTTCATGATCGTCACCCTGCTGTTTCTGGGAGCGGGATTTTACTTCACCTACCGCAAGCCGAAGGCAACCTGCCCCGATTCTGCCTGCTGTGCCGGGGGGGATAAAAAAGTTCAGAAAATCCTGCTCTGGCTTGCCACCCTGTTCGCGCTGCTGATGTTGTTCTTTCCACAACTCATGCCACTGATTCTTGACTGAAACCTGAATCAGTGGGTTTGTGCCGGATGAAGAGTGTAAGTGCTTGGCCTG
>CAYTVY010000186.1:3060-4125 GCA_964441925.1 uncultured Geothermobacter sp. | reverse complement strand
AAGATCAACCACATCGGTATCGCCGTCAAAAGCATCGAGGCGGCTGTTCCTTTCTATCGCGATACGCTCGGCATGGCGTACGAGGGGAGCGAGGAGGTGGCCGAGCAGAAGGTGCGGGTGGCCTTTCTCGCCGTCGGCGAGAGCCGGATCGAACTGCTGGAGCCGACGGCCGGGGATTCGCCGGTGGCCAGGTTCATCGAAAAGAACGGGGAGGGCATTCATCACATCGCCTACGAGGTCGATGACATCGAGCGTTCCCTGGCCGATTTGCAGGGGCAGGGGGTGCGTCTGATCGACACCGTACCGCGGCGCGGTGCCCATGGCACCCGCATCGCCTTTCTCCATCCAAGGGCCAGTGGCGGGGTGTTGACCGAGCTGTGCCAGGCCGGCGGCCCTGGTTAGTTTTTGGTTAGATCGCGCGCCGGCTGTTGACAATTTTTTTTATCGGCCTAAGGTGGTAGCCGTTTTGAATTCCTGTTTTGGGTCTGTGGCCGAAATGGGACACTGTGGCGTGATGGCAACATCTGTTGGGGAGGATTCTCCGCGCGGCAGGCGGTCCGGAAGACGGTCCCGGCATGGCGAAACGTCGCTGTATACGGCCGGGGCGAGAAAAAAACGGTCGTTCGCGGCTGCTGGCATCCTTGTTGAATAATCAAATGCCGGTTTAAACGGGCGCCGGCCGGCCCGGCACCCGGTCCTTGACGGGTTGTCCCGACCATGGGGGTCGGTCAAGCCTTCGATGGCGAAGGCGGTAACACCATCAATTTTTTATGAGGAGGCAACAACGATGAAGAGAGTACTTGCTTTGCTGACCGTGCTGCTGATGGCGGCAGCCGGATCGGCCATGGCCGCCACCTTCCAGTTCCACGGCGACCTGAACAACCGTTTCAACGTCTACACCAATCGTGCCGATCTCTACTCGGGCTTCGGCACGATCCAGAAAAAGCAGGGCGTTATCGGCGACAAGAAAGCCGAGGACACCTGGGGCGAGATCAAGTACCGCCTGTGGACCGAGGCGGCCACCAACGACGGCAAGATCAAGGGTGTCTACGCCATTGAGATCGG
>CAYTVY010000186.1:0-2960 GCA_964441925.1 uncultured Geothermobacter sp. | reverse complement strand
GTTCTCCGGCGACGGTGTCAACGTCGAGACCCGCTGGGCCTACACCGAGTTCCAGATTCCTGGCGTGGCGCAGAAGGCCCGGGTGCGCATGGGCCTGCAGCCCTTCAAGATCAACAGCTTCCTCTGGCAGGAAACCGCCATGGGTATCGCCCTGAACATGGACAACCTGCACCTCTCCTGGATGCGCGGCAAGGAGGGCTTCACCACCGCCGGCGGCGGCTGGGGTGACAACGATCTCGACGCCCTGACCGCCCGCTACGACCTGAAGCAGGACAATGTCAAGGCCGGCTTCTTCGCCAGCTACATGTTCCAGGATGTCAACGGCCTTGGTGCCGACATCACCGACCGGACGACCACCGCTTATGAAATCAAGCACTTCGGTGCCAGCGACATGTACGTGCTGGCCCTGGGTACCGACGGCACCTTCACGGTTCCGACCGGTTTCGGCAACTTCTTCGTCAAGTGGGACGCCATCTACGAGACCGGCGAGTTCAACGACGTCGCCACCGCCGGCAACAACTACGACCTGGCCGCCTACCTGGTGCACACCGACCTCGGCGCCAACGTCGGCAGGACCCGCTTCACCTACCGTTTCTGGTATGCATCCGGTGACGACAACGAGAACGACCAGGATCTGGACGGCTTCCTCTCCGTCGACGTCGACCGCTTCGACAGCGTCGTGCTGTTCGAGGGTGGCTACACCGATGACAACGCCCCGTCCGAGATGCCCTACCTGCTCGACAAGGGCTTCATCATGAACAAGCTGGCCGTCGACCACAAGGCGTCCGACAAGCTGACCTTCGGTGGTGCCGTGCTCTACATGCTGACCGCCGAGGACGTGGCCATCGGCGGCGGCCAGAAGGACAACGAGGTCGGCGTGGAATTCGACGCCTACGTCAAGTACAAGCTGTACCCGAACTGCGAACTGGCCCTGAACGCCGGCTACCTGGTGTCCGGCGACGCCATGGACGCCTGGGAAGTCAACAGCGACGGCAGCGCCGACGAGAACATCTTCCGTTCCACCGCCCGGGTGCGCTACAAGTTCTGATTTGCTCCCGCTGGCGAGTTTATGCTAAATCTCGAGGCCGGGCCCTGTGCCCGGCCTTTTTTTCCAGCGGTGGTGTTCCCGGCACTTGCCCCGGGCGGCCAGTCGGGCCGCTGTGGGGCATCTGCGAAGGGCGACCGTTCCGTTTTTCCGGTTTGAAACAGAGGTGGTTATGAAGGGAATCGTCATCAGGATCGTCGCCGTGGCCTTCTGGCTGGCGGGACTGTTGCTGGCCGCGCCGCAGCCGTCCCGGGCCGGAGTCGATATCGTCGACATCGTCCGCAAGGATCTGGCCAGTGTCTCGGGTTATGTGGTCATGCCGGTCAACGGCCAGTACCTGGTCGATCTCGACGCCCGCAACGGCCTGCGGGTCGGTGACCTGCTCGCCGTCGTCAAGCCGGGCCGCAAGATCGTGCATCCGGTCAGCAAAAAGGTTCTCGGTACGCTGGACGAAGTGACGGCGGTGTTGCGGGTGACACGGGTGAAGAGCGGTTATTCCTATGCCGAACCGCTGGACGCGGCAGGCGCCATCGACAAAGGGGCGGTGGTCAGGCGGTTTTCCGACCTGTCGGCGGCGTTTCTCGGCGGCACGCCCGCGTTCTACGACCGGCTGCGGTCCGCGCTGCCCGATCTGGAGTGGCAGGGGCGTTTTGCGGCCGCCGCCGAGGCGCCGCGGGTCGATCTGCTCTTTGCCGTGGTCGACGGTCGGCTGAATCTGCTCGATTCCCGGGGGGGCAAGGTGCGCAGCTATGCCCTGAATCTTCCCGCCGCCGACCGGCCGGCGCGTTCCGCTGCCGCCGTCCCGGCCCCGTCGCCGCCGGTTGCGGTGGCGGCGCCGGCACCGCCGGAACCCGCCGCAAAGACGGAAGGGCCGGCGTCGTCCGGGGTTAATTACGGCGGTTTCGTCAATCTGGGTGCAATCGGCGGCCGGGTGCAGATGGCGGCGTTCATCCGGGCGGATGGCCGGCTGCTGATGGCGGCCCTGGAAGGAGAGCGGCTGAAGATCTTTCAGGTCGATGCCGGGCTGAAGCTGCTGGCGGAACAGCAGCTCGACGGCGGGGCGACCCAGCCGCTGACCGTGCGCTGGTGGCGGCCGCGTGTGGACGGACCGCTCTACCTGGCGGTGAGTGCGGCCATGGAGATCGACCGCAACTACGGCAACGAGGTCGAGACCAGGCTGGCCGGGAGCGTCCTGGAATGGCGTGACGGCCGGCTGGTGCCGCGGGTCCGCAACCTGCGCTGGTTCATGGGCAGTTTCGACCGGGACGGAGACGGCCTGCCCGAAACCCTGCTCGGGCAGGGGTTCGATCTGGATGCCACCTTCGGCCGGGTGGTCGCCCTGCACTGGTCGGATGACGGGCGGAAACTGGTCGGAGCACCGGTTGCATTCGAGCTGCCGCCGGACTTCGTCGTTCCGGGCAGCATGATGGCCGACCTCAACGGTGACGGGCAGGTCGAGACGGTGATGGTACGCAACGGCTATCTGGGGATCTATGCCGGAAAAGAACGGCTTTACCAGTCTTCCGGGCAGATGGGCGGCAGCCTGGCCTCGCTGACCTATGACGTCAATCCCGGATCTGTCGACCTGATGCACCGAACGGTCGGTTTCGAGGTGCCGCCGGTGGCCGCGGATATCGACGATGATGGCGTGCCGGAACTGCTGGCGCTTGCCGCCGAGGGATCCTCGTTCAAGGCGCCGGGCCTGAATCCCGGCATCGAAAAAAGCTGGATCGCCGTGGTCAAGTACCGGAACGGGATGTTCGACAAGGGGCGTCTGCCCGGCGACCGGGAAAATCCCCTGCAGGGCCTCTGGGCCGACCGGGAGCAGGTGCTGCTGGTGGAAAGCCGCACCACGTCGTTCTGGGACCGGAAGGGCAAGAGCTATCTGTTGCGGCTGGAGTTGAAGAGGTAGGAG
>CAYTVY010000185.1:1433-4159 GCA_964441925.1 uncultured Geothermobacter sp. | reverse complement strand
TGGCCTCGGGGCATCCTAGCACGCTTTTCCCGGCGGCTCCAGCATGCTATAAAGGCTTTCGTTTGCGTACAACCTGTCACCGGCGAACCTGTGGGTGCGCCTCAGATTTCAGGAAACCGCATTCAGGCCAGGCACCTGCACTCTTCATCCGGCACAAACCCATCGGGTTCAGGTACAAAGGAGAAACACACATGGGCTGGCTGGGAACCATCATCGGCGGCGGCATCGGTGCCGTGGTCGGCGGACCGTTCGGCGCTCTCATCGGGGCCGCCATCGGCGCCTCCATGGGCGGCGGCCGCCAGGCACCGCAGATCGAGGACCGGCAGGGCGGCGACTACGAGCAGGCCCGGCAGCAGATGCTCTTCTTCACCGCCGCCTTCTCGATGGTCGGCAAGCTGGCCAAGGCCGACGGCCGGGTCTGCGAGGACGAGATCGCCGCCATCCGCCGGGTGGCGAACGAGGTGCTGGGACTGGATGCCGCCACCCGCCGGTTCGCCATCGAGGTGATGAACCAGAGCAAGCACAGCCCGCAGAGCTTCGGCGACTACGCCCGCCAGTTCGGCGAGCTCTTCGCGCACCAGCCGGAGATGTGCCGGTTCATGATGCAGTTTCTCTTCGAGGTCGCCATGGCCGACGGCCGTCTGCACCCGGACGAGGAGCGGATGCTGCTTGAGGCCAAGACCGCCTTCCGGCTGAGCGACAGCGTCTACGAAACCCTCTACCGCCAATACGTCGGCCGGCAACCGGCCGACGGCCCCGGCCTAGCCGCCCACTACCAGGTGCTCGGCATCTCCCCCGACATCAGCGACGCGGAGCTGAAGAAAGTCTACCGGCAGAAGGTGGCCGAATACCACCCCGACCGCATTGCCGGCAAGGGCCTGCCGCCGGAGTTCATCAAGTTCGCCAACGACCGGCTGGCCGAAATCAACGCCGCCTACCAGGCCATCCGCCAGGCCCGGGGCATCTGACCGCCGGCACCATCCGGGCGCCGCGACTCAGAACTGCTCGCCCGGCCACATGCCGGGCTCGAAACGGACCACCCGGTTGCGTCCCTGCTCCTTGGCTCGGTAGAGGGCGACATCGGCGAACTTGATGCAGTGCCAGAGGGTGTCGGCATCGGCGGGAAACTCGCTGACCCCGACGCTGATGGTCTTGCTGAGCACCTCCCGATCAAGGACGAAGCTCGATTGCTCGACCGCGGCCCGGATCTTCTCCCCCACCGCGACTGCCTGGCCCGGCTCCATGTCGACCAGGAGTACGAGAAATTCCTCACCGCCGAAACGGACGACGATGTCGGACTGCCGCACGCAGCGACGGATGATCGCGGCCGTCTCCTTCAGGACGAAGTCCCCGACGTGGTGACCGTGCATGTCGTTGACCTGCTTGAAATAGTCGATGTCGCACATCAGCAGTCCGGCCGCCCGACCGCGCCGTTTCAGGCCGGCCACGATATTTTCGGCGTACTCCTGCAGGTAGCGGCGGTTGTGCAGTCCGGTCAGCGGGTCGAGCAGCGCCGAACGGCGCAGGGCCGCCAGCAGCTTCTTCGACTCGATGACCGACAGCGACTCCCGGACGTACTGCTCCAGCTGTCCGAGCCGGCTTTCCAGCTGCAGCCGCGCCTCCTGGTCCGCCGGCAGGGCGAAATCGACCCGCACCACTCCGGTCACCCCACCGCTGACCATCATCGGCATGCAGTAATGCCCCCGCTCCTCGCCGGCGGTATGGCACTGGCAGATCCGCGGGTAGTGCAGATTGCTGATCACATGCCCCGTCCGCCGCGCCTTGCAGAAATGCGCCTGCTCGGCGATCGCCGCCTCGCAGTCCGCCGCCGGAGCACCGGCGGCATCCGGATAGACCCGCAGCATCCGGTCGCCATCGGTGTCGACCTCGAAGATCGCCGCCCCAGCAAAACCGAAATGCTCCACCGCCAGGGTGCCGATACGCCGGTAGACCTGCGCCAGGTCTTCCTCCTCCTCGATCACCTTCTTGAAGCGGGCCAGGTGCCGGACCGCATCCATCAACCGGTTGAACCGCTCCCCCAGCCGGCCGATCTCGTCCCGGCTGCCGACCAGCACCTTCGGCTCCAGCTCGGTGCTGCGGCCCCCGGCGATCAGGTCGAGGCCGTGCATCACCCGCCGCAACGGCCGGGTGATACCGACACCGATCAGCATCGCCAGCGCCAGGGTGCCGCAGGCGAACAGCAGGGTACCGATGAACAGGTCGTGCCGCAGCCGCCCGAGGTCACGTTCGACATCGTCGAGGTAGATGCCGCTGCCGAGCACCCAGCCCCAGGGCTGAAAGAGCTTGACATAGGAGAGTTTCGGTACCGGCTCGTTTCCGCCCGGCTTCGGCCAGCGATAGCTGACGAAACCGGCGCCCTTCCGCTTGCTGACGGCGACGAAATCACGGAACAGGTAGTGCCCGGTCACATCCCGGAAATCCTTCAGCACCCGGCCGTTGAACTCGGGACGGACCGGGTGCATGACCATCTTCATGCCGAGGTCGTTGATCCAGAAATACTGCCCGCCGTCGTAGCGCATCTCGCCGATGCGCCGCGCCGCCTCGCGCTGGGCCTCTTCCAGCGTCATCCGCCCCTGCTCGACCTCGCGGTCGTAGTATTCCAGGACGGTGAACGCCACCTCGACGACGCTCTGGATACCCTGCTTCTTCCCCTCCATCATCCGGTCTTCGATCATGGGGAGGAAATAGAGCAGCGACACGGCGAC
>CAYTVY010000185.1:0-1333 GCA_964441925.1 uncultured Geothermobacter sp. | reverse complement strand
CGGGGCATTCATTTCACGCAAGGAGCACGCACAATGAACGTCGGATTCATCGGTTGGCGCGGCATGGTCGGTTCGGTTCTCATGCAGCGCATGCAGGAAGAGAACGATTTCGCCGACATCACCCCGGTCTTCTTCTCCACCTCCCAGGCCGGTCAAAACGCCCCCATGGACGCCGGAAAGCTGCTCGACGCCGGCGACATCGACGCCCTGAAAAAACTCGACGCCATCGTCACCTGCCAGGGCGGCGACTACACGAAACAGGTGCACCCGCAGCTGCGCGCCGCCGGCTGGAAGGGCTACTGGATCGACGCCGCCAGCGCCCTGCGCATGGCCGACGATGCGGTGATCATCCTCGACCCGGTCAACCGGCAGGTCATCGACCGGGCCCTGGCAGAGGGCAAGCGGGATTTCATCGGCGGCAACTGCACCGTCAGCCTGATGCTGATGGCCCTGGGCGGCCTGTTCCGCGCCGGGCTGGTCGCGTGGCTCAGCTCGATGACCTACCAGGCCGCGTCCGGCGCCGGGGCACCGAACATGCGCGAGCTGCTCGCCCAGATGGGACACCTGCACGCCGCCGTCGCCGGCGAGCTGGCCGACCCGGCCTCGGCGATTCTGGAGATCGACCGCAAGGTGACCGCCGAACTGCGCGGCGACGCCATCCCCACCGATCACTTCGGCCGGCCGCTGGCCGGCAGCCTGCTGCCCTGGATCGACCGCGAGGTGGAGGACGGCCAGAGCCGCGAGGAATGGAAGGGGCACGTGGAAACCAACAAGATCCTCGGCAACACCACGCCGATTCCCATCGACGGCATCTGCGTGCGCGTCGGCGCCATGCGCTGCCACAGCCAGGCCCTGACCATCAAGCTGACGAAGGATGTGCCGATCGACGAAATCGAGGAGATGCTGGCGGGCGACAACGACTGGGTCGAGCTGGTGCCCAACCGCAAGGAGGAAACCCTCGCCCGGCTGACCCCGGCGGCGGTCTCCGGCACCCTGAAAACCCCGGTCGGCCGGGTGCGCAAGATGCGGATGGGACCGGAGTACCTGTCCGCCTTCACCTGCGGCGACCAGCTGCTCTGGGGCGCCGCCGAACCGCTGCGGCGCATGCTGCGGATTCTGCAGGAACGCTGACCGTCCGCGAGCCCGCGCAACATGCCAGGGACGGTTTCCGGCCGGAAACCGTCCCTTTCACCTGAATCAGTGAGTTTCTGTTGGATGGAGAGCGCAAGTGCTTGGCCTGGATACGATTTTCAAAAATCTGAGGCGCACCCATAGGTTCGCCGGTGATTTTTGGAAAGCGCAGGCAGGTTAATGACTTGTACTATCCGCCTAC
>CAYTVY010000184.1:0-4165 GCA_964441925.1 uncultured Geothermobacter sp. | reverse complement strand
CAGATGCAGAAACGGCCAACCGGCATTCGCTGGTTGGCCGTTTCTGCTTAGGGAGGGGCAAACTTTCCTATCGGGTCGCCCTTGTTTGTCGGTCGTGGAGTGCCGCAGCCGCTCAGCAGGAGATGCGGGTTCTTCATTGTTCGCTGTCCGGACGGGTGTCTTTGCCGCCCCGCGGGCGGGGTTTTCTTTGCGGTATACTTGACCTGTCTCTTTGTTGTAAAAATCACCGGCGCCCCGTTGAGGGCGCCGGTGACAGAACAAAGAGTCTTCGGTCCGGGCCGTGTCATGTTGTATCCGCCATGAACATGCCGGCCCGGGCCAGAATGAATCCGGGACCGATGGAGTCTTGAACCATGGACAGAAAACAGCTCACCGGCCTGATTGGCGAGCTTGGTCATATCCTCGGTGTCATCAGCCGTTACCGCAAGCAGAACCAGTACGTCTATCTCCGCCCTTTCGAGAGCTGGCGCAACGGGTACAACCGGATTGCCCGCCTGCTGACGGAGGCGGGGCTGCCGGTGCCGCCGTTCGAGCTGGGGGCGGACGACTATTCCCCCAGCGGCAAGTCGATCCGGGGCGACACGGTCGACAGGCTGGTGCAGACGCTCCAGGGGCTGATTGCCGACCTGGAGGCGCGGGTCGAGGCCCTGACCTGCGCCCTCGAGGCGAAACTGGCGGCGCGCCATCCGCTGGTGGCGTATTTTCCCCGGGACGATGACGGAACGCCGCGCGAACCGGCGCCGGAGCCGAACCTGGCCCTGGTGGTCCTGCCGTCCGGCGAGGCGGGGGAGACCCTGTGGCGCGAGGTGATTGCGCCCGAGCTGGCCGCGGCGGGGCTGGATGGTTTCCCGGTTCGGGGGCTGCCGGCGGACGAGCAGGCTTTTGCCGAGTATGCCCGCCGGCTCTGTGCCTGCCGGCTGGTGCTGTGCGCCCTCGCCGGGCGCGATCCGGAGGTGCTGTACCTCCTCGGGCTGGCCCGCGGCCTCGGCCGCCCCCTGCTCGTCCTGCAGCCGCGGGATGTGCCGGCGATTGCCGGGATGGGGGATGCCGTTGTCGGGTACGGCGCCGGAGACGATCTGCGTCCGCTGTTGCGCCAGGCCCTGTCCGACAGGCTGGCGGCGACGGACGGGCGCGGGAAGGAGAATCCCGATGAGTGAGACAAAAGCCAGGTTCTGCCGGGAGTCACGCACCGTCAAGACCCTGATGGTGCTGCCCCCGGATACCAACAACTACGGCACCATGTTCGGCGGCCGGGTGATGTACCACATCGACGACATTGCCGCCATCGCCGCCACCCGGCACGCCCGCACCTCGGTGGTGACCGCCTCGACTGACTCGGTCGACTTTCTGCAGCCGATCCGCAACGGCCACTCGGTCTGCCTGGAAGCCTTTGTCACCTGGTCCCACCGCAGCTCGGTCGAGGTCTTCGTCAAGGTGGTCGCCGAAGACATGCTCAGCGGCGAGCGTACCGTCTGCGCCACCTCCTTCGTCACCTTCGTCGCCCTCGATGTCAACGGCGAGAAACAGCTGGTTCCGGAGGTGATTCCGGAAACCGAGCTGGAAAAGTTTCTCTTCGCCGGGGCTCCCGAGCGGGCCCGCAAGCGCCTGGAAAAACGCGAACAGTCGAAGGCGCTGGCGGAGCGGTTCGGGGCCGACAGTCTCTGGTACCAGAATCCCTGAGGGGACCGGGATCCTGACGACAAACGGGCGTTGGACGCACCTTGTCAGGTCAGCGCCTACCCATCCCACCAGCGATCGTAAAAGTCGAAACAGAGCTGGCGATGGTGCCTAATGGCCAGCAGGAACACCTGCCGGTCGCGCTGGGCATACAGCAACAGATAGTTGCCACGAACCAGTTCACGCAGCGAGGTGTCTGTTCCCAGCCGCTGTTGCAGGGATGTCGCCAGAAGACTTGATTCTCTTGAGCCGGGCGGATGGCGAAAAAAATTCCGCCCCGCGGCGGGGTGGCTTTCGAGCAGCGGGATGGCCCGGGAGAAAAGGTCGTCAAGCAGGGCGCTGAAGATCGCGGCCGATTCGGTTTCGGCCAGGAAGGCTTCGATTTCGTCCAGGTTGCGGCGGAAATTGCGGGTGACCCGGACCTGGACGTTGCTCATCTGTCGCGTCCGTAGCGGGCCTTCAGTTCGGCGACCGAGCAGAGCCGGTTATTTTCGACGTCATCCCAACCGCGACCAGCCTCTTCGAGCAGGGTCAGGTGAATGTGTTCCCGTTCGAGCCGGTGGTAATAGTCGAGTCGGCGGGCGTCGATCAGCGCGACATAGGCCTTGCCGTTGCGGGTAATGATCTTTTCCCGTCCCTGGCAGGCCTCTTCGGCCAGTTCGGTCAGGCGGGCGCGGGTTTCCTTGAGGGGGACGATATCCTTGCTGGTGATTGGCACGGGAACCTCCGAGGGGACAGATGGCTCCCTGAATCCGTGGATGTGTGCCGAATGACAGGTGTCTGCTTCAGGGAGTAGCGATATTTAACGATAAAGTTAAGCTATTTATGCAACCATGACAAGGCATTGTCGGTGCGTTTTCAGCTTCTGTCTTGTTTTTTTTCTGTTCGCCCCGTCTCATTCCTGCCCCGGCCGGTTCCGCCACAGGGCATCGCCCGAATAGACCGCCAGCCCGGCCCAGATGAAGAGAAAGCTCAGCAGGTGGGCGCGGCTGAACGGCTCGTGGTAGAGACCGACCGCCAGCAGGAAGTGCAGGCTGGGAGTGATGTACTGCAGAAAGCCGGTGGTCGCCAGGCGCAGCCGGCGGGCGGCGCCGATGAAGCAGAGCAGGGGGATGGCGGTGACCACTCCGGACAGCGGCAGCAGCAGGTCGAGGCGCGGGGTGCCGTTCAGAAAGCCGGCCCGGCCGCCGGCGACGAACCAGACGATGCCGCCCAGCGCCAGCGGCGCCAGCAGCAGGGTCTCGACGGTCAGTCCGATCAGGGCGTCGATCCGGGCGATCTTGCGCAACAGGCCGTAGAGGCCGAAGGAGCCGGCGAGAAAGAGGGCGATCCAGGGCGGCCGGCCGTACTGGACGGTCAGCGAGAGCACCCCGATCAGGGCCAGCAGCACGCTCAGCTGCTGCCAGCGGCTGAGCCGCTCGCCGAGAAAGATAAAGCCGAGCAGCACGCTGAGCAGGGGAGTGATGAAATAGCCGAGGCTCGACTGCAGCACCTCGCCGATCTGCACCGCGTAGATGAAGACCAGCCAGTTGCCGGCGATCAGCAGGGTCGAGCCGCACAGGGTCAGCAGCATCGCCCGGTCGGCGAGGGTGGCGCCGATCTCTCCCAGCCGGCGGCGCAGCGCCACCAGCAGGCAGAGAAAGACCGCCGACCAGAAGATCCGGTGGCAGACGATCTCCAGCGGTGCGGCCCCGGCCAGGGCCTTGAAGAAGACCGGAAAGGCACCCCAGAGGGTGTAGGCCGCCAGGCCGAGCAGCACCCCCTGGCGGGAACGGTCGCGGGTGGTGGCAGGGGAGATCCTGTTCATGCAGGAAAATGTGCGCCGGGCCGTGCTGAAAAGCAAGTGTTCTTTGCGGGGTGGGGCGATTTATAGCAACAGGCGAGCCTTTTCCGGGGACACAATACCTGTTTCTGGCGGTTATTCGTAATGGCTCCACATTCGCAGCACCTTGACGATTTTTTCATCGTCGAGCACCTGGTAGACCAGGCGATGCTGGATGTTGATACGTCGGGAATAGGCTCCGGCCAGGTCTCCGACCGGTTTTTCGAACGGTGGTGGTGTCTGGTAGGGGTTTTCGGCGAGAATGGCAAGCAATCTTTGCGTTTTGGATTTCAATTGGGCGGCGGCCAGTTTTTGGGCATCTTTCTGGGCCTGGCGGGTGTAAACCAGCCGCCAGCTCACCAGTCAAGCTCCTCGCTGCATTCGTCAACTGGAGTTTTCATCCCCTCGATGATCGATTCCTTCATGCCGGGAACCGTATGCAGATAGAGGGTTTCCTGGATCGCCCGCCAGTCCTCTTCGGCGATCAGCACGGCGTTGTGGCGTTTGCCCGTGATCTGGATTGGCTCATGTGATTCGGAAACTTCGTCGAGCAGCCGGTAGAGGCTTTTGCGTGCTTCGGTCACGGTGATGCTGGCCATGGTGTCTCCTGTTTAGGTACGTTATAGCGTACGTTGTGGCGGGGCTGCTGTCAAGGATTCCGATTCC
>CAYTVY010000183.1:0-4172 GCA_964441925.1 uncultured Geothermobacter sp. | reverse complement strand
ATGAAAACAATCCACCAACTGCTTGCCATGCTGCTCACCTCCACCCTGCTGCTGCAGCCCGCTGTCGTCGCGGCCGCGCCGATCCCCGACCCGAACGCCGAAGCGGGCCTTCGACCGGAAATCGACCTGACCGCCAACGGCCTGCCGCTGGTACGGATCACCGCGCCGAGCGCCGACGGGGTTTCGCGCAACCAGTTCCGCTCCTTTGACATCGACCGCAGGGGGCTGATCTTCAACAACGCCCGCGCCCTGACCCGGACCGAGCTGGCCGGCTACGTCGCCGGCAACCCGAACCTCGCCGGCGGCGCGGCGCGGCTGATCCTCAACGAAGTGACCGGCAGCGAGCCCTCGGCGCTGCGCGGCTTTGCCGAAATCGCCGGGCAGCGGGCCGAACTGATCATCGCCAACCCCAACGGCGCCACCTGCGACGGCTGCGGCTTCATCAACACCAGTCGGGCAACCATCGCCGCCGGCGTGCCGCTGTTCGATAGCGACGGTTCTTTTTCCGGCCTGCGGACCGGATCGGGCACGCTGACCATCGGCGTCGACGGGCTGCAGAGCGAAGAGCGGGTCGACCTGTTGGCCAGAGCGATGGAGATCAATGGTGCGATCCACGCCGGGGACCTGAACCTGGTCACCGGCGTCAATCAAATCGGTTATCCGGATTTAACGATTGAATCCCGATCTGACATGAATAAACCGCAACTGGCGATTGACGTCGCCGCCCTCGGCGGCATGTACGCCGGGCGCATCCGCCTGATCGGCACCGAGGACGGTGTCGGCGTCGTCAACAACGGCACCATCGCCGCCGGCGAGGACGGGTTGACGCTCGACAATGCCGGACATCTGCGGCTCAACGGACGGGTACAGAGCGCGGGCGGCGGCGTGATCACGGCGACCGGCATCGCACAGAGCGGCGTTCTCTATGCCGCTGATGACCTGCAGCTGCTCAGCGGCGGGAGTCTGAACAACACCGGGGTCATTGCCGCCGGCGATGATCTCGCCATCTCTGCCGATCACATCGCCACCTCCGGCGAACTGGCCGCCGGTTGCGGAATCGACGGCCGGATCGGCACCGCCGGCCGTCTTTCGCTGAACGCCGCAGACCTGGTCAATGACGGCAGCATTCTCTTCGGCGACAGCCTGCGGGCGACGGTCAACGGCACCCTTGACAACCGCAACGGCCTGATCACCACTTCCGCCGCCGGCCGGATGGTTCTGGAAGCACAGCGGATCGACAACCATGGCGGCCTGATTGACGGCGGAAGGGTCAAAATATCTGCTCATGCGGATATAGACAATAGCGGTGGGAAAATCCTGGCAACTGACCTTTTAAGCATTCGCGGAACCACGGCGACGATCGACAACAGCAACGGCGGCCTCGGCGCCGGACAACTGCTCAGCCTCGCTGTCGCCGCGCTGGACAACAGCAATGGACTGCTTGCCGGCGACAGCGCTCTGCAGCTGCAGAGCGGTACATTGACCGGCAGCGGCCGTCTCCTGGCCGGAGGACGCGCCGACATCACCCTCAGCGGGGATTATTTCCATCCCCTCGACAGCCTGCTGCAGGCGGCTGAACTGCGCCTGACGGTGGCCGGGCAGCTGGACAATGCCGGCACCCTGACGGGACAGTCCCTGCTGCTGCAGGTCGGGGGGCTCGACAATCTCGAAAGCGGCCGGATGCGGGCGGCCGACCTCGACCTGCGGGCCGCAGGAAAAATCCTCAACCAGGGCCGCATCGAAGCGGACCGGCTGCTGCTGACCGGGGACTCCGTGGAGAACCGGGCGACCCTGCTCGGCGCCCGGCTGCGCCTGCGCTCCGGGACGCTGGACAACCTCGGTCCTCAGGCGGTGATCGCCGCGACCGACAGCCTGGAGTTTGACGACGATCAGCTGAACAATCGCGACCGGGCGAGCATTTTCAGCCTCGGCGATATCCGTATCAGCGGCCGCGACGGGAACTCCCCGAGCGAAAGACTTCTCAACGAGGGGAGCCTGATCGAAGCTGACGGCGACCTGTCCGTCTCGACAGTCCAACTCGACAATCGCCGCGCACGGGTCGAGGTGGAGAGCGAACTGGTCAGTTCCGAGCAGCGGCAGCTGGGCCTCTACCAGGGCTATGACCTGGCTGAAGAGGTCTACGACTGTTTCCATGGCGGCGACGCCGCCGATTGCGGGACCTGGCCGGAGGTCAACCATTACCGGGATCTCCGCACCGTCAACATCGCCGTTACCGACATCCTCGAACATGATCCCGAGCGCAAGTTCATTCGGTTTCTCGGGCCGGTGAGCCATATCGGTCAGGAAACGGTCTGCAGTCCGGACCTGGAAACCGGGGGCGGATGCAGCACCCGGGACACGCTGATCACCGAAACCCTGCCGATCACCGCCTGGTACGATAACTACAGTGAAAACAACGGCCAGGCGACCCTGGACTACTATCCCGAATACGATCCGGGCCGCGACATCCACCCCGGCAGGGAGATCAGCGTCGTTCTGCCGGCAAAGGGGGACTTGACGGTCCACAACGAAACCGCGCGCACCGTCACCACCACCGTGCGGGAGGACCGTTTCAGCCTGGTCTCCCCGCAGCCGCGCATTCTGGCCGGAAGCGACATGGAACTGCGGATCGGCACCGGGTTCGACAACCTCGCCGGGCTGGTTTCGGCCGGAGAGGATCTCGTCGTCAACGGCACCTCCTTCAAGGACGACACGACCGTCGCCGGGATTTCCAATCGGGGTTTTGAGCTGCATCGCGTCACCAGGGAAGAAAAGCTCTCAACCGTCGAGTGGCACGACAGCTGCAATTTCGGCACCGACCCCCACTGCGGCAACAATGTCACCACCTGGAGCTGGCCGCCGTCTGAGACGGTCACCGTCATCGACACCCTGCCGGGCGAGATTCTCGCCGGCAACCGGCTCAGCATCTTCGCCGGCAGTCTCGACAACAGTCCGCTGCCCGACAGCGGCCATCCCCTGACCGGCAGCACCCTGGGGGCCAACCTGCCCTCCCCGGCCGATGCGGCCGACGGCACCGGCCCGCGGCTGAGCCTGCCGCAGAACAGCCTGTTCAGCATCATCCCCGACCCCGATCGGCCCTACCTGGTGGAAAGCGATCCGCGCTTCACCGACTACCGGCAGTTCCTCTCCAGCGACTACCTGCTCGGGCGGCTCGGCATCACCCCGGAAGAGACCCGCAAACGTCTCGGCGACGGTTTCTACGAGCAGCGGCTGGTGTACGATCAGCTGGCGGCGGCGCCCCGACCGCGCTCCGGCAACAAAAGCGATGGCACAGCCCGTTTCCGGCAGCTGATGGACGCCGGCATCGCCGCCGCCGAGGAGCTGCGGCTGAGCCCGGGCATCGCCCTCAGCGATGAGCAGGTCGCGGCCCTGAGCCACGATATCGTCTGGCTGGTGGAACAACAGGTCAACCTGCCGGACGGCGGCAGCGAAACGGTCTGGGCGCCGCGGGTCTACCTGGCCCGGCTGCAGCCGGATGATCTGCAGCCGGACGGAGCGTTGCTGGCGGCCGGAAAAGTCGAGATCCGCACCCTGGATGAATTCCGCAACGGCGGCACGGCGGCGGCCGGGGAAGAGCTGCGCATCGCTGCCGGCAGGGCTGACATCACCGGCTCTCTGAGCAGTCTCGCCGACCTGCGGCTGCGGACAGGCGGTGATCTGCGTGTTCATTCCGGGACCATCCGCGGGGAGCGGGTCAGTCTGAAAAGCGGCGGCGACCTGGTGATCGATACCGCCGCCGACGAAATCGGGAGCACCGGCGACTCTGCCCGGAGCCGTTCCACCCTGGTCGGCCGCCGGGGGCGGATCGAGTCCGCAGGGGATTTGCTGCTGCAGAGCGAAGGCAATCTGGAGATCAACGCCGCGGAACTGGACAGCGGCGGTCGCACCCGGCTCGAAAGCAGCGGAGACCTGCGGCTCGGCACCCTGACCGCCGGGACCGAAACCAGCAGCAGCGGCCGCCGCTTCAGCTATCGCCGACAACAGAGACGGCAGCTGACCAGTCAGCTGAAAAGCGGCAGCGACCTGCAGCTGCTGAGCGCCGGAAGACTCGAAACCCAAGGTGCAGAACTGGACGCGGGCGGCAACCTCGTCCTCTCCGCCGACCGGGGCGTGCGGATCGACGCCGTCCGGGACCGGAACGACACCTCGCG
>CAYTVY010000182.1:1385-4190 GCA_964441925.1 uncultured Geothermobacter sp. | reverse complement strand
GCAGGTGTTTCAGCAGATGCAGGACACCGATGACGGCGACGGCCAGGCCGGCGCCGCGAACCATCCAGCCGCGGGCCCGGGTCGTGAGCCAGCCGGCCAAACTGCCGAAGGCCAGCAGGGCCGGGGTGGTGCCGAGGCCGAAGGCGAGCATGATGCCGGAACCGCCGGGCAGGGACCCGGTCTGGCCGGCGGTGATCAGCATGGCGTAGACGAAACCGCAGGGCAGCAAGCCCATGAGCAGGCCGAGGGGCAGGGCGGCCAGGGCCGGCGGCCAGCGGCGCAGGCCGCTCAGGGTGTCTGCCATGACTGCTGTCGGACCGGGAAAGTCGAGGCGGTTGAGGTTGAGGCGGGCGAAGGCGCCGGCCGTTCCCAGTCCGAGCAGGATGACCAGCAGGTCCGAGCCGATGAGCAGGGAGCGGGTCAGTTGTCCCAAGGCATCCTTCAGCGGCAGCAGCGAGCCGAGCCATCCGACCAGACCGCCCAGCAGCACATAGGTCAGCATCCGCCCGGTGTGGTAGAGAACGTGAAAGGCCGGTCCGCCTTTGCGCCCCTGTTCGGTCATGGAAAGGGCGGCGACCAGGCCGCCGCACATGCCGATACAGTGGCCGGAGCCGAGCAGCCCGGTGAGAAAGGCCATTGAAAGGATCGATTCATTCACTCCTGGTGTCCTCCTTTCGGGTGTCTTGGTGCGCAGGGAGGTCGTCTGTGTCATCGAGCATGCGGTATTTCGGACCTTCGGTGTCGTCGAATTCCCCCTTGCGGACGGCCCAGAGGAAGATCAGCCAGACGCCGGTGCCGAGAAAAAGGGAGAGAATGATGAGTGCGATGATCGAATCAGGCATGGCGGGCCTCCGGTTCCGTGGAGTCGGATTCGTCCTCCGCCGCCCGCAGCAGGCGCAGCGAATTGCCGATGACACTGACTGAGCTGAAGGCCATGGCGGCGGCGGCCAGGATGGGCAGCAGCCGGCCGCCAGCCGCCAGGGGCAGGGCCAGCAGGTTGTAGCCGAAGGCCCAGGCCAGGTTCTGCCGGATGATCCGGAGACATCTGCGGCCGTAACGGCAGGCGAGCAGCAGCCGTCCCAGGTCGGGCCGTGTCAGGACCAGATCGGCGCTGTCCAGGGCGATGTCGGTGCCGCCCGACATGGCGCAGCCGACGTCGGCGGTGGCCAGGGCGACGGCGTCGTTGATGCCGTCGCCGACCATCAGCACCCGGTGTCCCTGCCGTTTCTTCCCGTCCAGCCATTCCGCCTTTCCGGCCGGTGTCAGTCCGGCCACGACGCTGTCGATGCCGAGTATGGTGGCGACATGGTGTGCCGCCGCTTCACGGTCGCCGGTCAGCATGGCGGTGCGGATGCCGGCCCGGTGCAGGCCGGCGATGACCGCGGCGGCTTCCGGGCGGATGGTGTCGGCCAGGGTGATGGCCCCCAGACAACGGCCGTTGCGGCTGACGAAGACCACGGTTTCCCCGGCGGCGGGGAGCAGGCCCGGAATGTCCCGGCCCGGCGCCACCCAGTCTGCCCGGCCGACCCTGATTTCCTCCTGTTCCGTTCGCAGGACGACCCCCAGTCCCGGCAGAGTCTCGGCGCCGGCCTCCAGGGTCGGCCGGATGCCGCGCCTGTCGGCTTCGGCCAGGATGGCCCGGGCCAGGGGATGGCCGGAGCCCGCTTCGCAGCGGGCGGCGGCTCTCAGCAGACTGTTCGCGTTACCGTCGAGGGGATAGAGGCCGGTCACGGCCGGACGGCCGCACGTCAGGGTGCCGGTCTTGTCGAAGGCGACCAGGTCGATGCGGCCGGTGCGTTCGAGCACGTCGCCGCCGCGAAAGAGGATGCCCCGGGCCGCGGCCTGCCCGCAGGCGACCAGGATGGCCGTCGGTGTGGCCAGCCCGAGGGCGCAGGGACAGGCGACGACCAGGACGGCCACGGCATTGAGCAGTCCCGCCTGTCCGTTGCCGGCCGCGAAGGTCCAGTAGGCAAAGGTGCCGGCGGCCACGAGCAGGACCAGCGGCACGAACAGCGCCGCCACCCGGTCGGCTGCGACCTGGATGGGGGCCCGCCGGCTCTGGGCCTCCTCGACCAGGGCCGCCACCCGGGCGATGAAGGATTCGCCGCGGGCGGCGGTGACCCGGACTTCCAGGGCATGGGTCAGATTCAGCGTGCCGGCGTCGATCCGGTCTCCCGGCTGCCGGAGGACCGGTTGGGGTTCACCGTTGACGGCCGAGATGTCGACCTCGCTTTGGCCGCCGGTGACCGCGCCGTCGGTGGGAAAGCGCTCGCCGGCGGCCACCAGGATCAGATCCCCCGGTTTCAGGCTCTCGCTGGGCACTTCGCGCGCCCCGTCGCCGGTCACCAGGGTGGCCCGGGCCGGGGTCAGGGCGAGCAGCCGGTCGATGCCGGCGGCGGCTTTCTGCCGGGCGGAGGACTCGAGCAGCCGGCCGAGCAGAATCAGGGTAACGATCATGGCGGCCGTGTCGAAATAGACTTCGCGGCCGGCCAGCATGGCGAACAGGCTGTAGCCGTAGGCGGTCAGGGTTCCGATGGCGATGAGCAGGTCCATGCCCGCCTGCCGGTTGCGCAGGCTGCGCCAGGCGCCGGCCAGAAAGGGCCAGCCGCAGTAGAAGACGACCGGTGTGGTCACGGCTGCGGCCAGCATCTGCATCAGGCGCCGAGCGGTGGCGTCCATCCCCTGGAAGTAGCCGGCGTAGAGGGCCAGGGAATAGCCCATCAGCTGCATGGAGAGAAAGACCGCCGTCCCGAAACGGTAGAGGTTGCGCCGCCGCTCCCGCCGGGCGGTTTCCCGCCGGGCGTC
>CAYTVY010000182.1:0-1285 GCA_964441925.1 uncultured Geothermobacter sp. | reverse complement strand
GGTCGATGCCGGGCTGCCGCCAGTCGCGGCGGCGGTAGAAACCGTCGAGTCCCGTACTCCGGATCAGGGTCCAGGCGCCCAGGCAGCCGTGGCAGCAGAAGAGGTGCTCGCGGCCGTCCTGGCGATGGCGGACGCGGTTGTCCGGCGTCACCGGCAAGCCGCAGTGCTCACAGCTGGATGCGGTCTGTTCCATCAGATGTTCAGCAGCAAGTCCCGCATCAGGCGGGCGCCCCGCCGGTCGAACTCTACCCGGGCCCGCAGTTCGCCGCCGAGATCGTCCGGCAGCCGGACGCGGTAGACGCCGGGCGAGGTTTCCCGCAGCTTCAGGTGCTGCAGGCCGGAGCGGGAGGCGAAGAGGGTGACTTCGCCGGCGGCCCCGGATACCGGTCGTCCCCGGCCGTCATGAAGGGCGATCCGCAACCGTCCCTTGTCGAGCGTGGCGACCAGCTCCCAGCCCAGGCTGGCCGCGGCCCGTTTTTCGAGCAGGGTCCGGTTGTACTTCAGTCCCTTGCTGTAATAGTCGGGATCGGTGACCGCGGGATCGGCCCGGACCGCCATCCACACCGACCAGCCGGTGAAGGCGAGAAAGACCAGGATGAGAACTGCCAGCAGGGGCGGGAAAACGGTTTTCTGTCGTCTGTCCATGGCGATCTTTTTCCGGAACGGGGCTCAGCGTTCGGCCGCCGGGCGCAGTTCGATACGTTGACGGGCCAGGATGGTACCCCGCTCGTTCCTGAGAAGAAATTCAATCGTCTGTCTTTTTCTCTCCGAGGTCAACAGGGCAAAGCCGATGGGGCGGTTTTCCCCCGGCTGCAGCCGCAGATTCCGGGTCTGTCCCCGCAGCTCGGGAGGAACGGAGGCCGCTGGCGCCCGCACCTCGAGGCTCAGGTTGTGTTCGCGGACGTCCCGGTTGTGCAGCCAGCCCTCGAAGAAGAGGGCGGTCCGGCCGTCGGCCAGCAGCCGGCTGCCGGCGGTGTGGCTCGGAACCAGCTTGAGGCCGGCCAGCGGCCGGTTGCCGATGGCCAGAGCCAGCAGGACGGACAGGCCGAGAACCGCACCGGCGAGCAGCAGGGTGCGCGGGTTGAGCAGGGCCCGGACCCCGAGGTTTTCGCTGCCGAAGGAATAGATCATCAGGCCCGGTTGCCGACGGCGGGCCATCACCTGCCGGCAGGCGTCGAGGCAGCGGCCGCAGTTGATGCATTCGATCTGGTCGCCGTTGCGGATGTCAATGTTCATGGGGCAGGCCCGGACGCAGGCTCCGCAGTCGATGCAGCGTTCGGCCTCG
>CAYTVY010000181.1:0-4231 GCA_964441925.1 uncultured Geothermobacter sp. | reverse complement strand
TATACTCACCTGAGTTCAATATCCACTCAACGGGGAAACAGATGGACAGTGTCCGCACCAGCCGCCTGGCCCGCATCCGCACCCGGCTGCGGGAATTCGACAAGGAGAACCTCGAGGACATCCTGCACCTGGTGCTCGATGCCACCACCCTCATCACCCGCCAGAGCCGGGTGCGCATCTACCTCGAGGATCTGACCGCCGGGCGTCTGACCTGCGCCGCCGCCACCGGCCCCCACGCCGAAAGCCTGCGCCGGCGCAGCTTTCCCCTGACCGGCGGCGATTTTCTCGTCTCGCAGGTCTACCTCAACCAGGAGCCGGTGCAGGTGCTCGAACCGGACCGCTTTCCCAGCCCCACCGCCCGCGGCCTGGCCGGCGAATTCGGCATCCAGGCCACCTGCCAGCTGCCGATCGTCCACCAGGGACGCGCCGTCGGCGTCCTCTGCCTCGACAGCAGCCGGCGGCGGCAACTGCCCGGCGACGAGGAGATCGAGACCCTGCGCCAGTTTCTCGACGACGCCGCCGGGGTCATCGACCAGGCCCGCAAATACCACCAGCAGGTGCTGCTGGCCCGGGAAATCGACGCCGCCAAGAGCCAGCAGGCCGCCTTCTTCATGGTGCGCTCGGCGGTGCGCCTGATCGACAAGCTGACCCTGGCCTCGGTGCTGGTGCCCCGCCCCACCGATTCGGGGGAGAACGTCCTGGAGATTCTCGCCTCCTACTCGCCGGACAAGGAGATCAAGCGCCGCTACGAGGCGGAACGGCAGATCGAGCTGGGCACCGGCCACTCCCTGCTCTCCCGCTATATCAGCCGCGACGGCACCATCAGCGACGACCGCTTGCTGCATCCGATCTACATCGAGGACCTGCCGCGGCAGGAGCTGCAGAAACGCTACCTGACCGAGCAGATGGGCCTGCAGTCCCTCTATGTCGTGCCCCGCTACGACCCCCGCACCCGGCGGGTGCGCTGCCTGGTCAACTACTACACCTCCGAGGCCTACCACTTCAGCCCCTTCGAGCAGGGACTGCTCGAGGCCCACGCCGAAATGGCCGAACGGGTCATCCAGGAGATCGGCGGCGAGCACATGGAGATTCAGGTGCTCGCCGACATCAACGCCCTGCTGCAGGAGAGCTTCTCCGGCCTGCAGCCCTTTCTGGCGCGGGTGCTCTCCAAGGCCGCCGAGCTGATCGGCGCCGATACCGGCAGCATCGCCCTGGTGCGGGAGCAGGAGGGCGAACGCTGGCTGGTGGTGGAGGAACAGGACGGCAGCCTGACCGGGGCGAAGATCAAGGAGTGGCTGAAGCGGGACATCCCGCCGATCCGGGTCGGGGCCGAGGAGCTGCCGCCGGAGGAGCGCAGCCTCACCGGCCTGGCGGCGGCCACCGGCCAGACGCAGCTGATCGGTGACACCACCGAGGAGCGCGACAGCCGCGGCTTCTACCGGATGATCACCCCCGACATCCGCAGCGAGCTGGCGGTGCCGGTGCTCTACGAAGACCGGGTGCTGGCAGTCATCTGTCTCGACTCGCTGCGGCCCCACTACTTCACCGACGAGCACCAGCGCATCCTGCAGATCATCCAGCGCATGATCTCGCGCCACATCTACGATCTGCTGCGGATCGAGCAGCTGACCACCGAGGTCGAGCAGCTGCGCTCCGACGTCGGCTACCGCGACCCGAGCGTCAGCTCCTACCGGCTCGGCAACATCATCGGCAACGCCCCGCGCGCCCGGGAGATCGTCCACTTCATCCAGCAGGTGACGCCGCCCATCTTCAACCGGATGGCCCTCTGGCACCAGCGCCAGCTCGAGGAGGCCACCCTCGGCCTGCCGTCGATCCTGATCACCGGCGAAACCGGCAGCGGCAAGGAGTTCATCTTCAACAACATCTTCTCCCGGCTCAACGAGATGTACCAGGCCCGCTTCGGCCCGCGACGGGAACTGCCGGTGAAGAAGACCAACATCGCCGCCTACAGCGGCGAGCTGACCTACTCGGAACTCTTCGGCCACAAGCGGGGCGCCTTCACCGGTGCCCACACCGACCGCCAGGGCATCCTCGAGGAGGCGCACGGCGGCGTGGTCTTTCTCGACGAGATCGGCGACGCCGATCCCAAGACGCAGGTGCAGCTGCTGCGCTTTCTCGACAACGGCGGCTTCGTCCGCCTGGGCGAGAACCGCACCCGCTACGCCCGCGTCCTGCTGGTGGCCGCCACCAACAAGGACCTGGGCCGGCTGATCCGCGAGGGCCGCTTTCGCGAGGACCTCTACCACCGGCTGTCGGAGCTGACCATCGAGGTGCCGTCCCTCAACCAGCGGCGGGAGGACATCCCCGACCTGGCGGTGCACTTCCTCGGCCGGCTCTACCGCATCTACCGCCGGCCCGGCGAGCCCGAACATCCGCCGCAACTCACCGCCGCCGCCAAGGATCTGCTCGCCGCCCACCACTACACCGGCAACATCCGCGAGCTGCGCAGCATCCTGGTCCGCGCCCTCTTCTTCCGCCAGGGGCACGTCATCGACGACGCCATCATCCGCACCGCCATCGGCCCGGCCGCCAGCAGCAGCGGCGACGGCACCACCACCGAAGATCTGACCCGCCGGCTGGCCGGGGAGATCCTGCAGCGCATCCGCCAGGGCAAGGAGACCTTCTGGAGCGGTGTCTACCAGCCGTACAGCGAGGGGCGCATCTCGCGCGACGTGGTCCGCAGCCTGATCGAGCAGGCAAAGGGGCAGGGCGCCCGCAGCATGCCACGCCTCGCCGTCCTGCTGCGGGCCTGCGATCCGAAAAGCGACGACGCCCAGGAGAAGAAGGTCTTCTACCGTTTCAAGAACTTTCTCTACAAGACCATCCGCCTGACCTGATCCCCAGTTGTCTTGACAGCGCCGTCCTCCGAGAAATATAACTTATTTTGTCATCTTTTCTGCGCGGACGCACAGTGCCCGGCGCGACAACCGGTGCCCCTTGCTGCGCGAATCGCCCTGTATGCCATCCTTGCGTCCGACTAGACTGCGTGGCAACCGATCGACGGTGCAACAAAGGAGAGTCCCATGAAACGTCTGCTGATGATCCCTCTCGCCCTGGCCGGCTTCGTCCGGCCGGCCCTGGCCATGACCGAATCCGGTTTCGACGACGTCCGGTTCGCCACCCTCATCACCTGCAGCATCCTGGCGGTTTTGGCGATTCTCTTCTGCCTGATGGTCCTGGTCGCCGTCGCCTACGACCGGATGCAGGCGAAAAAACGGCAGCGGGCCGTGGTGCGGGTCCGGGCCGGAACCCCGCAACGGCGCCGCAACCAGGTGCCCGGCCGCTAGCCCGAACATACAGCAGCCACAATGTGAAAAGGGGCCCTTTCGGGGCCCCTTTTCACATGTCGGCGGCGAAATCGGCCGGCTCAGCGCATCCGCACCACCTCGATCCGGTAACCGTCCGGATCGGAGACGAAATAGTAGCTGGCCGTCCCTTCCAGCCCCTTGAGATCTGTCGGGTTCAGTCCCATCTCCCGGTGCCGGCGGTGCGAGGCCTCCAGATCGTCGACGCTCACCGCCAGATGCGAATAGCCGTTGCCGATGACGTACGGCTCCTTCTGGTCGTAGTTGTAGGTCAGCTCCAGCTCGAAACTCTCGCTCGGATCGACCAGGTAGCTGAGGGTGAACCCGGCCTCGGGAAAGTCCCGCTTGCGGGCCACCCGGAAACCGAAGGCCTCCTGGTAGAAACGCTCGCTCTTCTCCAGGTCCATCACCCGGATGCAGACATGGATCATGCGCCAGTTCATGCTCTTACCTCCTCATTCCTTGCCGACCACGCCCAGGTCCGTCAGCTCGGGAAAATGGATCTTGATGATCCGGCGCGTCGCCTCCCGCCGGTGCTGGGCGGCGAAACGCAGGCGGACATCCATCTCCCAGCAGAAGTCACAGAGCTGGTCCTTGGCATTGTAGGTTTCCGCGCCACAGATGTGGCAGTAGACCTTCTCGTCCATCACCTCTCTCCCCTCCACAACATACATATACATCAGATATCGACCGGCACAGCCAGATTACTAGCAATTTATGTGATTATAATTGACATATCTCAAAAATGTCCCCAAAAAAAGGGCGACAGCCGCGGGCATGGACAACATCCACCTGCCTGAGTCTTCCCTCGACCCTCGAGGGGATACCTGGATATGTGCTGAAAGGATGAGCGACTAAGAATCAGGAAAATCCAGGATGACGCGATCTTTTGGGCGCCGTTTCCA
>CAYTVY010000180.1:0-4257 GCA_964441925.1 uncultured Geothermobacter sp. | reverse complement strand
CGATATCGCGGCCCGCGGGGAGGCGGCGGCCGCCGCCAAGAAGTAACCCTGAATCCGTGAGCTTGTCACCGGCGAATAGCGCAAGCCATTGACCTGCCTGTGCTTTCCAAAAATCACCGGCGAACCTAAGGGTGCGCCTCAGATTTTTGAAAACCGCATTCAGGCCAAGCGCTTACACTCTTCATCCGGCACAAACCCACTGATTCAGGGTAACCCCCAGATTGACCGGCGTATCGATTCGGCCGGGGTGACGGATGTTTCCGCCGCGTTGATCTCACCTTTCTTGTTGGTTGTGTCGCCGGCGTGCTGACGGGACAACTGCATTACATATCTGATAAAAAATAAGATGTGGTAATCGTTTAACATGTTTGGAAAAAACTGCGAGAAGAGACAAGAAAGCGGTTTCATATCAAGGGGTTAGATTGTAAAACACTTTTTTATATTGACAGGAAATGACGCCTTTGCTTAGATGGGCGGGCGTTGAGCTGATATCTAAGTTATTGATATTTAAGCTAATTTTTAATTTGAATAAAAAATTTTCGGGGAATTGATTGTCTTATTTTAGCGGGGTCAAAACCTCGCGGGGAACTGGAGGAGGTTTCATGGCTGTACGCAAGTTTCGCCGCATTATGGCGGCCAACCGCGGCGAGATCGCCATCCGGATCTTCCGCGCCTGCACCGAACTGGGCATCGGCACGGTGGCGATCTATTCCGAGCAGGATCGCCTTTCCCTGCACCGCTACAAGGCGGACGAGGCCTACCTGGTCGGCAAGGGGAAGGGGCCGATCGACGCCTACCTCGATTTCGAGGAAATCGTCGATCTGGCCCGCCGCAAGGAAGTCGATGCCATCCATCCCGGCTACGGTTTCCTGTCGGAGAACCCGGAGTTCGCCGAGGTCTGCGAGCGGGCCGGCATCGCCTTCATCGGTCCGGATGCCCGGATCATGCGCGCGCTTGGTGACAAGGTGGCCGGCCGCAAGGTGGCGATCGATGCCGGGGTGCCGGTGGTGCCCGGCACCGAAAAGCCGGTGCAGACCGAGGAAGAGGCGCTGCTGTTCGCCAAGAAGGCCGGCTATCCGATTATCGTCAAGGCGTCGGCCGGTGGCGGCGGACGCGGCATGCGGGTGGCGCGCAACCGCGAGGAACTGATCGAGGGGATGCGCGCCGCCGCCAGCGAAGCCCAGGCTTCGTTCGGCAACGCCGCCATCTTCCTGGAGCGCTACATCGAGAATCCGAAACATATCGAGGTGCAGCTGCTGGGCGACAAGCACGGCAACCTGGTGCACCTCTACGAGCGTGACTGCTCGATCCAGCGTCGCCACCAGAAGGTGATCGAGGTGGCGCCGGCCATCACCCTGAACAAGAAGCAGCGGCAGCAGGTCTGCGACTACGCCCTGGCCATCGGCAACGCTGTCGGTTACGTCAATGCCGGCACCGTCGAGTTCCTGATGGACCGGGAGGGCAATTTCTACTTCATCGAGGTCAACCCGCGCATCCAGGTCGAGCACACGGTGACCGAGCTGGTGACCATGCGCAACCTGGTGCAGGCGCAGATCCTGGTGGCCGCCGGGCACCGGCTGTCCGATCCGGAAATCGGCATCAAGAGCCAGAAGGACATCGAGCTGCGTGGCGCCGCCATCCAGTGCCGCATCACCACCGAGGATCCGGCCAACAATTTCGCGCCCGATTTCGGTACCCTCAAGGTCTACCGCTCGGCGGCCGGTCTCGGGGTGCGGCTCGATGCCGGCAGCGCCTATGCCGGGGCGGAGATCACGCCGCACTACGACTCGATGCTGGTCAAGGTCTCGACCTTCGGTCGCAACCTGCAGCAGGCCGCCCGCACCATGAACCGGGCGCTGCAGGAGTTTCGCATCCGCGGTGTCAAGACCAACATCGGTTTCCTCGAAAATGTCATCACCCATCCCGACTTTCTCGGCGGCGAGTACGACACCTCCTTCCTCGAGACCCATCCCGAGGTGTTCAAGCTGCCGGTGAAGAAGGACCGGGCGAACAAGATTCTCTCCTACATCGGCCACATCACGGTCAACGGCTATCCCGGCATCGCCGAGCACAAGCGCCTGCATTTCCGCGACCTGAGGCAGCCGCGGGTGCCCGAGATTCCCTATGGCAAGACGCTGCCGCGCGGCAGCCGCGACATTCTGCGCGAGAAGGGACCGGAGGGACTGGCGGCCTGGGCCCGGGAGAACAAGCAGCTGCTGATCACCGACACCACCATGCGTGACGCCCACCAGTCGCTGATGGCCACCCGCTTTCGCACCGCCGACCTGGACCGGATTGCCGAGGCGACGGCGCACCTGGGCGGGGGGCTCTTCTCGCTCGAGATGTGGGGCGGGGCGACCTTCGATGTCGCCATGCGCTTCCTCTTCGAGGACCCCTGGGAGCGTCTCGACCGGTTACGGGAGAAGATTCCCAACATCTGTTTCCAGATGTTGCTGCGCGGCTCCAACGCCGTCGGCTACACCAACTATCCCGACAATGTGGTACGTGAATTCGTGCGCAAGGCGGCCGAAAGCGGTATCGACATCTTCCGTGTTTTCGACTCGCTGAACTGGACCAAGGGGATGCAGGTGGCGATGGAGGCGGTGTGCGAGTCGGGCGCCGTCTGCGAGGCGGCGGTCTGCTACACCGGCGACATCCTCGACCCGAAACGGGACAAGTACCCCCTCAAGTACTACGTCGACATGGCCAGGGAGCTGGAGAAGATGGGCGCCCATATCCTGGCGATCAAGGATATGGCCGGCCTGCTCAAGCCCTTTGCCGCCGAGAAACTGGTCAAGGCCCTGAAAAACGAGATCGGCATTCCGGTGCACCTGCACACCCACGACACCTCGAGCAACGGCGGGGCCATGCTGCTGATGGCGGCCCAGGCCGGGGTCGATGTCGTCGACGCCGCTCTCTCCTCGGTGTCGGGCCTGACCGCCCAGCCGAACCTGAACGCGCTGCTGGCGGCGCTGGAGGGGACCCTGTGGGACCCCAAGCTGGACAAGCAGGGCCTGCAGGAGCTGGCCAACTACTGGGAGACGGTGCGTACCTACTACGCGCCCTTCGAGTCGGAACTGCGCAGCGGCACCGCCCAGGTCTACGAGCACGAGATCCCCGGCGGCCAGTATTCGAACTACAAGCCGCAGGTCGAGGGCCTGGGCCTTGGCGACCGCTGGGAAGAGTGCAAGCAGATGTATCGCAAGGTCAACGACATGTTCGGCGACATCGTCAAGGTGACTCCCAGCTCGAAGATCGTCGGCGACATGGCGATGTTCATGGTGCAGAACAATCTCGAGCCGGAGGACATCTTCGAGCGCGGACACGAGCTGACCTTCCCGCAGGGTGTCATCGACTTCTTCAAGGGGATGATCGGTCAGCCCTACGGCGGTTTCCCCGAGAAACTGCGGAAAATCATCCTCAAGGACGAACAGCCCCTGACCTGCCGGCCGGGCGAGCTGCTGGAGCCGGTGGATTTCTCCGCGAGGAAGGAAGAGCTGGAGAAAAAGCTGGGGCATCCCGTCACGGATCGCGATGTGCTGTCGGCGGTGCTCTATCCCGGGGTCTTCGAGGAGTTCGACCGGCATCGCCAGATCTACTCCGATACCTCGGTGTTGCCGACGCCGGTCTTCTTTTACGGGCTCGATGTCGGCGACGAGGTGACCATCGACATCGAAGAGGGCAAGACCCTGATCATCAAGCTCAACGCCATCGGCCGGGTGCAGGAGGACGGCACCCGGAACATCTACTTCGAGCTGAACGGCATGCCGCGTACAGCCCAGGTCAAGGACCTGTCGGTGGAGTCGGGTGCGTCGAGCCGCCAGAAGGCCGATCCGGACGACGAGCACCAGGTTGGCGCGCCCATGCCGGGCAAGGTGTTCAAGCTGCTGGTCAAGGTCGGTGACGTGGTCAAGGAGGGAGACACCCTGCTGACCACCGAGGCGATGAAGATGGAAACCAACGTCAAGGCGAAGATCTCCGCCGAGGTCAAGGAGATTCTCTGCCAGGAGGGCGACCAGGTCGATCAGGGCGATTTGCTGGTCGTTCTCGGCTGAAGCACGTCAGTCCGTCGTCACAACGGATGTTGTGTGGCCGGGCCCAAAGGGTCCGGCCTTTTTTTTCTGGAGGCGGTCCTGCTGCAGGCTCGGTGCTGCTTTTCTTCACGTGTTGTTTGTGATGTATCTCTCCACCAAATTCCTCTCCTTTCAGCGGGTTGTACAAAAGGATGTTTGTTGGCACCAGCCCTTCGCCTGCCCG
>CAYTVY010000179.1:0-4506 GCA_964441925.1 uncultured Geothermobacter sp. | reverse complement strand
CGCCAGAAGGTCGTCGGCCCGGTTCCTCTGGGCCATGGCCAGTTCAGGTTCGCCGAGGTCGGCTCGCTGGACGAGATGGCCCTGGACTATATCCCGACCATCCTGCCGCCGAAGAAGTATTTCATGCCGCAGTATGAAACCCTGCTGCGCTACGAGGTCGCCAACGGGCAGCAGATGCAGGCGGTGGTCGAAGTCGAGGATCTGGTGCTGTTCGGCGTGCATACCTGCGACCTGGCCGGCATCCAGTGTCTCAACGTGGTCTTCTCCGACCGGCCCCGCGACCTGCATTACCTGATCCGCAAGAACCACATCACCCTGATCGGCCTGGAGTGCACCGCCTACTGCGACGGCCACGCCAGTTGCGCCATGCTCCGCACCCACCTGCCGAAAGGCGGCTACGACCTGTTTCTCAGCGAACTGCAGGACGGTTATTTCGTCGACATCAAGACCCACAAAGGTGAGCTGCTGGTCGAGGAATCTGGCCTGTTCGAGCCGGCCGGTGATGCGGCACAGCGGCAGCTTCAGGAGTTGCGCCGGGCCAAGAAACAGGTTTTCCGCAGCGAGGTGCCGATCCGTTACCAGGACATCCCGCGGCTGTTCGACGAGACCTTCGACAGCGATGTCTGGACCCGGCTCGGTGAGAAATGCCTCTCCTGCGGCAACTGCACCAACGTCTGCCCGACCTGTTACTGCTTCGATGTCATGGATGAACCGGAACTCGATCTGACCCGGGGGCGGCGGATCCGGGTCTGGGATTCCTGCCAGCATGAGACCTTTGCCAAGGTCGCCGGCGACGAGAGCTTCCGGGAAAAGCGTCTTGATCGCAAGCGGCACCGGTTCAACCGCAAGTTCCGCTACCCGATGAAACGCTACAAGCGGATGTTCTGCACCGGCTGCGGCCGCTGCAGTCGCAGCTGCATGGCGGGCATCGATCTGAAAGAGACCTTGAGCGCCTTGATGGAGGAGCGGGGATAACATGGAATCTGTCGCCATCAACCAGTCCGGCTACCAGATCCGGCGGGGCCGGATCGCGGAAATCCTTGAACTGACCGAACAGGAAAAACTGTTCCGCATCGTCCTGCCCGGCGGCGAGGCCCTGGACCATGATCCGGGGCAGTTCGTCCAGGTGTCGCTGTTCGGGGTCGGCGAGGCGCCGATTTCGATCTGCTCGTCGCCGACCCGGCGCGACTCCTTCGAGCTCTGCGTGCGCCGCGCCGGGCGCTTCACCGCCGCCCTGCACCAGCTGAAGGTCGGGGACGAGGTTGGTATCCGCGGTCCCTTCGGGGTCGGTTTCCCGGTGGTGCCGCTGGAAGGCAACGATGTGCTGCTGATCGCCGGCGGCCTGGGCATTGCGCCGCTGCGTTCGCTGATCCATTTCATCATCGACAACCGGCGCGACTTCGGCAAGGTCGACATCCTGCTCGGCAGCCGCGACCCGGCGAGCATGCTGTTCTGTGATGAGCTGGAGTCCTGGCGCAAACGGATCGATCTCAATTTCTGCTGTTCGGTCGACCGGGCCGCCCCCGAGTGGCAGGGCAACGTCGGCCTGATCACCGCCCTGATACCCGGCACCAGTCTCGATCCGCTGAAGACCATCGCGGTCGCCTGCGGGCCGCCGGTGATGTACCGCTTCGTGGTCGACGAGCTGCTGAAGAAGGGAATTCCCGAGTCGCACATCTACCTGTCGCTCGAGCGGCACATGAAGTGCGGGCTGGGCAAGTGCGGCCATTGCCAGATTCACGACGTCTACTGTTGTCAGGACGGCCCGGTGTTCAACTACCGCTGGGTCAAGAAGATCAAGGGAGCGATATGATGGGGCGGCCCAGAGTTGCATTTTTCGATCTTTCCTGCTGCGAGGGGTGCCAGCTGCAGGTGGCCAATCTGGGGGAAGAGCTGCTCGACGTGCTCGGGCTGGTCGACCTGGTGGAGTTTCGCGAGGTGATGTCGGAGCGCTGGGAAGGCCGCTACAATATCGCCCTGGTCGAGGGCAGCGTGGTCAACGAGGAGGCGGAGCGGCGGCTGCGCGAGATCCGCGAACGCAGTGATGTGCTGATCGCCTTCGGCAGCTGCGCCACCATCGGCGGGGTCAACGGCATCAGGAACCGCAAGTCCCTGCCGGAGGTGCAGCAGACCGTCTATGGCGAGCGGGCCGACTGGTTCCCGGTCGGGCCGACCCGGCCGCTGCAGGCGCTGGTCGAGGTCGATTACTTCATTCACGGCTGCCCGATCCATCCGCAGGAGTTCCTCAGGGTTCTCAAGTCGGCCCTGGCCGGGCTGCCGTACCCGGTGCCCGATTACGCGGTCTGCGTCGAGTGCAAGTTCAACGAGAACGTCTGCATGTACGACAAGGGGGTGACCTGCCTCGGGCCGGTGACCCGCGCCGGCTGCAACGCCTGGTGCGTCAACAACGGCAACGTCTGCTACGGCTGCCGGGGACTGGTCAGCAATCCGAACCGGGCCGGCGCCGAGGAGGTGCTGCGCAGTCACGGGCTGGACGCCGGCCTGATCGCCAACAAGATGCTGATGTACAACGCCGCCATGGAGCCGTGCGATGAGTAGAAATGTTTCGGTCAATGTCGAATTCCTCACCCGGGTCGAGGGGCACGGGCATATCGTCGTCGATGTGGCCAACGGCGTGCTGCAGAAGGCCGAACTGCAGATCGTCGAGGCGCCGCGTTTCTTCGAGGCCCTGCTGCAGGGGCGTTCAATCTTCGAGGCGCAGCACATCACCTCGCGGATCTGCGGCATCTGCGCCTGCGGCCACAGCCTGGCCTCGATCCAGGCGGCCGAGAGTGCCATCGGCTTCACCCCCAGCGCGCAGACCCTCGCCCTGCGCGAGCTGCTGCTACATCTGGAAAATCTCGACAGCCATATCCTGCACATCTATATGCTGGCCGCGCCCGACCTGCTCGGGGCGCAGAGCTTCGTGGGGCTGATGCAGGAGCATGCCGGGGCGGTGCGGCGGGCGCTGCGGATGAAGAAGGCCTGCAACGATGCCTGCGACATCCTGGTCGGCCGCCATGTGCATCCGATCTCCTGCGTGGTCGGCGGCTTCACCAAGCTGCCCGATCGCCGGCAGCTCGAGGCGATGCATGCCCTGTTGCTGCAGATTCGCGACGATCTGGTGCCGACGGTCGAGCTGTTCGAAACCCTGGAGTTTCCCGCCTTCGAACGGGAGACCGAGTACGTGGCCCTGGTCAGCGACGGCCCCGGATATCCCATGCTCAGCGGAGACATCGGCTCCAGCGACGGGGTGCGCAAGCCCAAAGAGGAGTACCGGTCGATCACCAACGAGTTCCTGGTGCCGCACTCCACCGCCAAGCACGCCCGGCTCAGCCGCAGCTCCTACGCGGTCGGCGCCCTGGCGCGCTTCAATCTCAACGCCACCCGGCTGCATCCCGCCGCCCGCGAGGTGGCGGCGAAGATCGGCCTGCGCGCCCCCTGTCACAACCCCTACCTGAACACCGCCGCCCAGTTGGTCGAGTGCGTGCACTGCAGCGAGGAGGCGATCGGCATCGTCGAACGCTTCCTGGAGAAGGGCATCGACCCGGCCGAGGCGGTGATCGTCGGGGTCAACGAGAGCCGCCAGATCCCGGTGCGGGCCGGCCGCGGGGTCGGTGCGGTCGAGGTGCCGCGGGGCATCCTGTTCCACGACTACGAGGTCGACGAGCAGGGGATCATCCGCAAGGCCAACTGCGTGATTCCGACCGGGCAGAACCTGCAGAACATCGAGGACGACATGCACAAGCTGGTGCCCGAGATCCTCGACCGGGAGCCGGCCGAGATCACCCGGGCGCTGGAGATGCTGGTGCGGGCCTACGATCCCTGCATCTCCTGCTCGACCCATTTTCTGGAGGTCGAGTTCGTTGGTCGCTGAGGTACTGGAGGAGCTGTTCACCGGCCGCCTGGCGGAGAGCCTGCTGGTCGGACTCGGCAACCCTCTGCGGCGGGACGACGGGGTCGGCCCCTACCTGGCCGGGAAGCTGGCGCGGCTTCCCGGCATCCGCAGCGAAAATGCCGGCGACCGGCCGGAACGGGCCATCGACTTCGCCGCCAGGCACCGCCCGCGGCAGCTGGTCTTTCTGGATGCCGCCGATTTCGGCGGCCGGCCCGGCGAGTTGCGGCGTATCGAGCCCTCCGAGTTGAGCAGCCGCTCCCTGAGCAGCCATCGGCTGCCCCTGCCGGCGCTGATCGCCTGGATCGAGGCCGAGTATCCGACCCGCTGCCACTGCCTGGGCATCCAGGCGGGCAGCCTGCAGTTGGGGGAGGGATTGACTCCGGCGGTCGCCGCGACCGCCGGGGAACTGATCGGCTGGTTTGCGCATCGGCTGAAAACGACGCGGACCTGTTCCCGCAACGTTGCCTCCTGAATTTACCCTGAATCAGTGAGCTTGTCGCCGGCGAATAGCACAAGCCATTTTCATCACGCCGTAATCTGCGATGAAGGCGGATGACCTGCCTGCGTTTCCCAAAAATCACCGGCGAACCTATGGGTGCGCCTTAGAT
>CAYTVY010000178.1:0-4597 GCA_964441925.1 uncultured Geothermobacter sp. | reverse complement strand
GGCCCCGTCTTCATCAGCTGTCCGACCTGCGGTCGCTGCCAGATCGACCTGATCGAGACCGCCGAGGAGGTCGAGCGACGGCTGCACGATCTGCCGGTGCCCCTGACCATTGCCGTCATGGGCTGCGTGGTCAACGGGCCGGGCGAGGCGCGTGAGGCCGATCTCGGCATCGCCGGCGGCCGGGGCCAGGGGCTGCTCTTTCGCAGGGGGGAGATCCTGCGCAAGGTGCCGCAGGCCGAACTGGCCGACGCCCTGGTCGAGGAGGCCCGCCGTCTGGCCGCCGAATGGGCCGACCGCTGACCTTTTCTGGCAAACTTTTCGCTCTTTGCTATCCTTCTGCCAGGAGTTTTCCGGGTATGGCAACCAGAAACCAGATATGACGAAGCAAGGATGGTATGGACATTCTCGGCATTGACGTGGGAGGCAGCAACATCAAGGCGGCGGTGGTCGACACCGCCCGTGGTCGTCCCCGGCAGGCACCGGTGCGGGTGCCGACCGAACGGCCGGCGACGCCGGCATCGATCGCCCGCCAGCTTGTCGGTATCGTTCGGGATTTCGGCTGGCAGGGACCGGTCGGCTGCGGGCTGCCCGCTGTCGTTCGTTCCGGCACCGTCCTGACGGCGGCCAACATCGATTCTTCCTGGATCGGCATGGCGGCCGACAGGCTGTTTGCCGAAGGGCTCGGACGGCCGGTGACGGTCATCAACGATGCCGATGCCGCCGGTCTGGCCGAGATGCGTTTCGGCGCCGGTCGTGATCAGGCCGGGACGGTGATCCTGGTGACCGTCGGCACCGGTCTCGGGTCGGCCGTTTTTCACGATGGCGTATTGTTGCCCAACACCGAACTGGGACATCTTTCCCTCGACGGCCGGGATGCCGAGGAATTGGCCTCGGACCGGGCGCGCAAGCGGGACGGGCTGAGCTGGGAAGAGTGGGCCGGTCGGTTCAATCACTATTTGGCGTCGCTGGAGAAACTGTTTTTCCCCGATCTGTTCATCGTTGGCGGCGGCACCAGTCATCACCACGACCGTTTCTTTCACCTGCTGCATGCCGGAGTGCCGATCCGTCGGGCCTGTCTGCTCAACGATGCCGGTGTGGTCGGGGCCGCCCTGGCGGTCCGGGACGACGTGAGCCTGCCGTGACGGCTGTTGTGGGCTGGCTCCGTGCACTTTATGGAGGTGGACATGTCGCTGGAACCTCTGCTTGAAAGTCTGAAGACCGGAACCGGTATCCGCCGGTCGCGTGCTGCTGCCGAACTGGGACGGCTCGGTGATGCCGCGGCGGCTCCCGCCCTGATCGACGCGCTTGACGACAGCAATCCGACCGTGCGCAGCAACGCCGCTTTCGCCCTGGCCGAACTGGGGGTGCGGGAGGCCGCTACCCATTTGGTCCGGCTGCTGAAGGACAAAGACGAATGGGTGCGCAAGAGCGCCGCCAAGGGACTGGGGCTGCTGCGGGCGGAGGAGGCGGTGCCACATCTCGAGGAAGCCCGTAACGACAGTTCCGAGCTGGTCCGGCGCAATGCCGAGCGCAGTCTGCGGCAGATCGGGGACAACTGACTTCACGCGTTGAAAGGATGAACACATGCGTCTGACCGTCGTCGGGACCGGCTATGTCGGGCTGGTGACCGGGGCCTGTTTTGCTGAAATGGGCCTGACCGTGACCTGTGTCGACATCGATGAAACCAAGATCGCGGCTTTGCGTCGGGGAGAGATTCCCATCCACGAGCCGGGGCTCGCACAGCTGGTCAATACCAATGTCGCCGAAGGGCGGCTCTTTTTTTCCACCAGCCTTCCCGAGGCGATGCAAAACGCCAGCATCCATTTCATTGCTGTCGGCACCCCGCCCGGTGAGGACGGCAGCGCCGATTTGCGGCATGTGCTGGCCGTCGCCCGCGAGATCGGCCGTCACCTTGACCGTTACGCGGTCATCGTCGACAAGTCAACGGTCCCGGTCGGCACCGCCGACCAGGTACGGCAGGCCATTCGTGTCGAACTGGACGCCCGCGGTGTCGATATTGCGTTCGACGTGGTGAGCAATCCCGAATTTCTCAAGGAGGGGGCGGCGGTCGAGGACTTCATGAAACCGGACCGCATCATCATCGGCACCGACAGCGAGCGGGCGGCGGAACAGATGCGCCGGCTCTATGCGCCCTTCAACCGCAACCGCCAGCGGACCCTCTTCATGGGGGTGCGCGATGCCGAGATGACCAAGTACGCCGCCAACGCCATGCTCGCGACCAAGATCTCCTTCATCAACGAAATCGCCGTTCTCTGCGACCGGCTCGGGGTGGATGTCGAGAATGTCCGCCGCGGTATCGGGTCCGATCAGCGCATCGGCTACCATTTCATCTATCCGGGCTGCGGCTATGGCGGTTCCTGCTTTCCCAAGGATGTCAAGGCGCTGGTGCGGACCGCCCGCGAGAACGGCGTCGAGCCGACCCTGCTGCAGGCGGTGGAAGCCCGCAACCAGGCCCAGCGGCGGCTGTTGTTCGAGCGGATTGCCGCGCGTTTCGGCGATAATCTGGCCGGCCGGCACTTTGCCGTATGGGGGCTGGCCTTCAAGCCCGGTACCGACGACATGCGCGAGGCCTCTTCCCGGGTTCTGATCGAATCCCTGGTGGCGGCCGGTGCCAGTGTCTGCGCCTATGATCCGGTGGCGATGCCGGTAGCCCGCCGCGAATTCGCCGAGGAGTTCTTCAGCTCGGGCCGGCTGCGGCTGGCCGACGGCCAGTACGAGGCTCTCGACGGAGCCGACGCCCTGGTGCTGGTGACCGAGTGGAAGCCGTTCCGTTTTCCCGATTTCGCCCAGATGAAACGCCGGCTGCGCCAGCCGGTCATCTTCGATGGCCGCAACCAGTACGATCCGCGGATGGTGAAGGAAGAAGGGTTCGAATACACTGGTATTGGTCGCCGGTAGGCTCCGCTCTGGACAAATTTTTTTTGATCCGTCGGCAAATTTTGAGATTTTTTTCAGATATGCCGTCTAGAATCGGCCAAGAATCCCGTGTCGGTGAGCGCAACATGGAGGTTGTCTGCAGCGCGGGAAAGGGGGGATAGAGCCAGAACGCCGGTGAACGGGATGAAAACCATCGAAATCATGGAGGATGAAGATGAAAAGACTGTTTGTCGCCCTGTGTCTGGCCGTGGCCCTGGTTTCCCTGGCACGGCCCGTGACGGTGTCGGCCTCGCAGCAGAGCCGGCAGAGCGCTGCCGCGGAGCAGCCGATCAACATCAACAACGCCGGCCTCGAAGAACTGGTGCGTCTGCCGGGTGTCGGTCAGGTGACGGCGGAGCGGATCGTCGCCTACCGGGAAGCGAACGGGCCTTTTGCCAGAGTCGACGACCTGGTCAAGGTCAAGGGAATCGGTCGGAAGACCCTGGAGAAACTTCGCGCCTATCTGGTGACCGAATGACTTTCCAGCCCGCCGAAAACCTCGGCGGGCTTTTTTTTACCGTGGGAATGGGGTAGATTCGGGACAGCATGGCTGGCTGTCCGTATTTTTCTGAACGGGTTTTTCCGGGGAGTTGTCTCATGAAGATCCTGGTGACCGGCGCCGCCGGTTTTATCGGTTTCCATCTCTGCCGTCGCCTGCTGGCGCGAGGCGATGAGGTGGTGGGCCTCGACAATCTCAACGACTACTACGATGTCAGGCTGAAGCGGGACCGGCTGGCGCAACTGACGGCGCACGACCGGTTCCGCTTCGTCGAGATGGACCTGGCCGACCGGCCGGGCATGGCCGATCTGTTCGCCCGCGAGGGGTTCCGGCGGGTGGTCAATCTGGCGGCCCAGGCCGGTGTCCGCTATTCGCTGGAGAATCCCCACGCCTACGTCGACGCCAATCTGGTCGGTTTCGTCAACGTGCTCGAGGGGTGCCGGCACAACGGGGTGGAGCACCTGGTTTTCGCCTCGTCCTCTTCGGTCTACGGGGCGAACACCACCATGCCCTTCTCGATTCACCACAATGTCGACCATCCCGTCTCTCTCTATGCCGCCACCAAGAAGGCGAACGAGCTGATGGCCCATACCTACAGCCACCTGTACGGACTGCCCTGCACCGGCCTGCGGTTCTTCACCGTCTACGGACCCTGGGGGCGGCCGGACATGGCCCTCTTTCTCTTCACCCGCGCCATTCTCGCCGGCGAGCCGATCAAGGTCTTCAACCACGGGAAGATGCGGCGCGACTTCACCTACATCGACGACATCGTCGAAGGCGTGGTGCGGATCGTCGACCGCGTCGCCGAACCCGATCCCGACTGGTCGGGAGAGAGGCCCGATCCCGGCACCAGCTACGCGCCCTACCGCAACTACAACATCGGCAACAACAATCCGGTGGAGCTGATGCACCTGATCGCCACCCTGGAGCAGGCCCTGGGCCGGGAGGCCAGGAAGGAATTTCTCCCCCTGCAGCCGGGGGACGTGCCGGCAACCTGCGCCGATGTCGACGATCTGGCGCGGGATGTCGGGTTCCGGCCCGACACGCCGATCGAGGTGGGCGTGCAGAAGTTCGTCGACTGGTACCGGGAGTATTATGGTAAGGGCAGTGACGGGTGACGAGTGACGGGTGACGAGTGACGGGTGACGGGTGACGGGTGAC
>CAYTVY010000177.1:0-4622 GCA_964441925.1 uncultured Geothermobacter sp. | reverse complement strand
AAAAGAAGAGCCCGGTTACCTGCGTAACCGGGCTCGGAATCTCTGGTGCCGAAGGGGAGACTCGAACTCCCACGGCCCTACGGCCACTAGACCCTGAACCTAGCGTGTCTACCAATTCCACCACTTCGGCGTTGAAGCGAGGCAATTTATAGCAAACCCGCTGCCCCAATGCAACAAAAAATTTCGTCCCGGAGAATCAGTCATTTTCATGGGTTGCCGGACCGGCCGGCAGGCGCAGCGGGGCGACCCGCAGGGTGCTGAACCGGCGGATGACGACCTGGCCCGGCCGGGCGTGCCGGGGCTTGCCGACATCCCGCACCAGGGCACAGATGACCTCGACCGAGGCATCGCCGGCGGCCCGTGACCAGCCGGCGGCGACTGCGGCGGCGTATTCGAGGTCGGCCCGGGGCACTTCGATGCCGGGGCCGTCCCGGCGCAGGACGAGGTGGCAGCCGGGGATCTCCCTGGCGTGAAACCAGTAGTCGTGCGGAGCGGCGAGGCGGGTGGTCAGAAAATCGTTCCCCCGGCTGCTGCGTCCCCACTGCAGGAGAAAGCCCGAGGGGGTGCGGGCCTGGCCGAGAGGCGGCCGTCCGGAAGGGCGTCGCCGGCTGGCCGGTTCGCGGCAACTGGCCGGAAGCAGTCCCTCGGCCAGCAGCTCGGAGCGGATTTCGGCCAGCTCGGCCGGAGTGCCGGCCCGGGCGAGGTGCATCTGCATCTCCTCGATCCAGTGCAGCTCGTTCAGGGTTTCCCGCCGGCGCCGGCTGCTGTGCTCGAGACCGCGCTGAAATTTGCGTGCCTGCCGGAAACAGCGTTCGGCGTTCTGTTGGGGAGACAGGGCCGGGTCGAGCGGGATATCGACCGGTCCCGGCGGCTGCCGGTAGTAGTCGACCAGCTGTACCGAGCTCATCCCTTTTTTGACCAGATGCAGCTGGGCGAGCAGCAATTCGCCCCGGCGCCTGAGCTGGTCGTGCCGTTGTTGTTCCTGCCGTTCGTTTTCGATGCGGAGCAGTCGCCGGCGCAGTTTCTTTTCCTGCCGGCGCAGAACCTGTCCGATGGTACGCCGGACGTTGTCGACCGGTCCGGTTTTTCCCCGGCTGGAATCCGGTTCGTCGAGCAGTTGTGACAGCTGGCAGGCCGCCCGGTCGCGGGTGCCCGCCGGCGGTAGAACGATGATACGCTCGCGGCCGGCAATCTGCATGCGGACCGGGTGAAACTCTCTGGCCAGCAGTTGCCGGCGAAAGTCCGACAGTACCTGCTGCGCGCATCTGCCGGCGGCCACGTCTTCGGCCAGGGCCTCCGCCTGATCGCCGGACATGGGCCAGATGGCCGTTGTCAGCCAGTTGCGAAAGCTTTCGGCAGCGCGGCATGAGACGGGGATTTCCGGCAATCGTTCGAACAGGGAGGTCGTTGCTCGCGTCTCGGGAAGCCGATAGGTGCGGCCCGGCAGCAATGACCGGCCGGTATCTTTCCCCTGCCGTCTGAGGGCGTCGACGATGCGGTCGTCGCCGTCGGTCAGGACCAGGTTGCCCGTGGCCCCGAACAGTTCGCAATAGAGGCGGACCTCGCCTTTCGGCCCGGTCGCGTCGATGCGCAGGATGCGTTCCCGGCCGGCCCGCGTGAAACCGGTCAGGCGGCGGACGCGGGCCCGTAGCAGGCGGCAGAAGCCGGGTGGCTGAAAGGGGTTGGCGAAGGTCCGTTCGGTCAGGTGGACCCGGGGACGGTTGCCGAGGGCCAGCAGCAGACGCCGGCCGGTCCGTCCGTCCCACAGGCGCAGCAGTATCAGATCGCCGGCCGGTTGGTGAATCTTGCTGACGGCACAGCCGGCCAGCGGTGTCAGCTCGTCGAGGAGCGCTTCGATCTGCAGATCGTCCATGGTTTCGTCGAACGTCCGGTCGTTGCGGTTGCGGGAGCGCCGGCTTCGCTACCGGCTGAAAATGTTGCCGCGGCAAGGCATTCTACACCGTGACGCGGGAGAAGTGCCGTATTTTCTTGACTTTGCCTGTAGAGTTTGCTTGATTTTTTCAACTGTCGAAATTCAAACGAGGAGAGACTGCCATGTCAGACGAGACCAGCTACAGACTCGGTACCAGGGCCCTGCATGCCGGCCAGGTCCCCGATCCGACCACCAACGCCCGGGCCGTGCCCATCTACCAGACGAGCTCCTACACCTTCGATTCATCGGAGCACGCCGCCAATCTCTTCGCCCTGAAGGAGATGGGCAACATCTACACCCGGCTGATGAATCCGACCACCGATGTGCTCGAGAAGCGTCTGGCCGAGCTCGATGGCGGCGTGGGCGCCCTGGCGCTCGCCTCCGGTTCGGCCGCCATCACCCTGGCGATTCTCAACCTGGCCCGGGCCGGTGACAACATCATCTCCAGCAGCTATCTCTACGGTGGCACCTACAACCTGTTTCACCACACCTTCGCCCGGATGGGCATCCAGGTCAAGTTCGTCGACACCTCCAGCCTGGATGAGGTGGCCGCCGCCATCGACGACAACACCAAGGCGATCTACACCGAGTCGATCGGCAATCCGAAGAACAATGTCGACGATTTCGAGGCCCTGGCCCGGATCGCCCACGACAACGGGCTGCCCTTCATCGTCGACAATACGGTGACCACGCCGGTGCTGTTCCGGCCGATCGATCACGGCGCCGACATCGTCTGCTATTCGCTGACCAAGTTCATTGGCGGTCACGGCACCAGCATCGGCGGGGCGGTGGTCGACAGCGGCCGGTTCGACTGGTCGAGCGGCCGGTTCCCCGAGTACACCACCCCCGATCCGAGCTACCACGGGCTGGTCTACCACGAGGCCCTGGGCGAGCTCGCCTACATCCTGAAGATGCGCATTACCCTGCTGCGCGACATGGGCCCCTGCCTGTCGCCGTTCAACGCCTTCCAGTTCCTCCAGGGCCTGGAGACCCTGCATGTGCGCATGCCGCGCCACTGCGAGAACGCCCTGGCGGTGGCGAAATTCCTCGAGGGGCATCCCTGTGTCTCCTGGGTCAACTATCCCGGCCTGGAGAGCCATCCCGACTACGAGCGGGCCCGCAGGTACCTGCCCAAGGGACAGGGCGCCATCCTCGGTTTCGGCATCAAGGGCGGTGCCGAGGCGGGTGCCAGGTTCATCGACAACGTCAAGCTGGCCAGCCACCTGGCCAACATCGGCGACGCCAAGACCCTGGTCATCCATCCGGCGACCACCACCCATCAGCAGCTCTCGGCCGAGGAGCAGCTCGCTGCCGGGGTTACGCCCGACTTCGTCCGGGTTTCGGTCGGCATCGAGGATATCGAGGACATCCTCGCCGATCTCGACCAGGCCCTGAAGGCGAGCCAGGGCTGACAGGGACTGCGTCCGCCGGCATGTGCCGGTTTGGCATGACGGCAACGGGCCCGGTCGCGCAGGCGGCCGGGCCTTTTGCCGTTCTGATGAGTTTTTGTTGACGCAAATATTTGATTTCAGTAAGTTGGAACGATTCGTAATCGTTTGTTTTTCGGGGGGATAGCAATGAGGGCCATCGTTGATTGACCGCAATGATCTGTCATGAACAGGGATGCGGTTTTTTTGTGGCCGATTTTGTGCTTTGCCGCTACCAGGCGGATGACTTCCCGGAATTCAGGAGGCAGGTGACAATGGCAAAAGCGAACGGTAACGGTGCCAGACTCGGTTTTGAGAATAAATTGTGGGAAATGGCCGACAAGATGCGCGGCCACATGGACGCGGCTCTTTACGAACAGTTCGCACAGGCCCGCCGGCTTGAAGCCACGATCAGGAAGAACCTGGAGGCTTTGGGCTACGGAGGCGCGGGAGAAGGAGAGCAGCCATGAGTAACACGGATGATGTCCGCTGGCGGCAAAGGCTTGAAAATTTCGGCAAGGCCCTGCGGCAACTTGAAGCGGCCTGCGACCGGGAGGAGTACAGCGACCTCGAACGGGCCGGGCTGGTGCAGATGTTCGAGTTTTCCATCGAGCTGGCGTGGAAAACCCTCAAGGACCTGCTTTTTGCCGAAGGTTATGATGAAAAAACGCCCCGCTCCGTGATCCGCAGAAGCTTTGAGGTGGAATACCTTGGCGAGGATGATGCGGAAACCCTGCTGGACGCCCTGAAGAAAAGGAATCTGCTCAGTCATATTTATGAAGAGGAAACAGCCGAAGAGGCGGTCCGGCTGATCCGGGAAAAGTATTTTCCGGCATTGCGCAAGCTCTTCGGAACGCTCAGGGACAAAGAGGAGCAATGAACGACGGCCTCAAGGAAAAATACCGCAAGGCGATCATCGAAATCCTGTCGGCATGTCCGCGGGTGGAGCGGGCCGTGCTTTTCGGCAGCCGCGCCATGGGAACCTTTGCCCCGGCTTCCGATGTGGACCTCGCCCTGTACGGAGACGACCTGACCATCGGTGATCTTGCGGACCTGGCGGAAGAGATCGACGACCTGGCCATGCCGCAGCGGGTGGACCTGATCCTGCACAAGAGCATCAGGAATGAAAATCTGCTGAAACATATCAAAAAACACGGCGTGGAGTGGTGGCGGAGAACGGGGAGAGAAGTTGGGGCTTTCCGAGGATGAGGTCGCTTTTTATGACGCCTTGGAGGTCAATGACAGTACAGTAAAAGTTCTGG
>CAYTVY010000176.1:0-4623 GCA_964441925.1 uncultured Geothermobacter sp. | reverse complement strand
TGGCACCAACAGGCCCGGGACACCGGCGGGCCATCCTGACCGGCCTGCCATCCGCGGCCGTTCACGGTATACTTTCACCAGCCGGCCGGGCGAAACTTGCCTTTCCACCGTCTACAGGCTATGTAGGGCCGGCTGTTGTCCATCCCGGACGCTCGAACCACCGACCAAAGGAACGACGCAAGACAATGAATCCGGCAGAACAGTTCAGGGACAGTTGCGGCATGGGCCTGGTGGCCCACCTGAAGAACCGGCCCGGCCACGACCTGGTCGAAGACGGCATCCGGGCCCTGCGCCGGATGGTGCACCGCGGCGCCATCGCCGCCGACGGCAAGACCGGTGACGGCTGCGGCCTGCTCTGCGCCATGCCGGAGGCCTTCATGCGCCGCGTCGCCGAAGAGGAAGGGGTCAGCCTGCCCGACACCTTCGCCGTGGCCACCCTCTTTCTGCGGGATGCCGAAAAGGAAAAGGCCGTCTTCAGCGACGCCTGTGCCCGCAACGATCTGCGGGTGCTGCTGTACCGCCAGGTGCCGGTCGACACCGCCGCCCTCGGTGACTACGCCCGCCGGCGGCTGCCGGAGATCGTCCAGGCCTTCATCGTCCCCAACGAGCTGATCGCCACCCGCCGTTTCGACGCCCTGCTCTACCTCAGCCGGCGCGAAACCGAGAAAGCCCTGGCCGGTCATGCCGGTTTCTACATCGCCAACGTCTCCCGGCAGCTGGTCTCCTACAAGGGCCTGGTCATGCCCGACTACCTGCCGGAGCTCTATCCCGATCTGCAGGCGGACGACTTCGCCTGCAGCTTCGTCCTCTTCCACCAGCGTTTCTCCACCAACACCCTGCCCCGCTGGCCGCTGGCCCAGCCGTTGCGCAACCTGGCCCACAACGGCGAAATCAACTCGATCCGGGCCAACCGCTTCAACGCCCTGGCCAAGTCGGCGGCGATGAAAAGTCCGGTCTTCTCCGACGACGAACTGGCGCGGCTGCTGCCGATCCTGCAGCCCGAAGGCTCCGACAGCGCCAGCCTCGACAACATGTTCGAGTTTCTGCTGGTCAACGGCGTCGACTTCTTCAAGGCGGTGCGGATGCTGATTCCGCCGGCACGGCACAATGTCGCCCACATGCCGGCCCGCCTGCGGTCCTTCTACGAGTACACCTCGGCGGCCTGGGAACCCTGGGACGGCCCCGCGGCCGTCTGCCTGACCAACGGCCGCTACGTCGGCTGCGTACTCGACCGCAACGGGCTGCGCCCGGCCAAGTGGGTCGTCACCACCGAGGACAAGCTGCTGCTGACCAGCGAATACGGCGTGCTCGGCACACCGCCGGAGAAGGTCCGCCGGCGCGGCCGGCTGCAGAGCGGCGAGATGATCGCCGCCGACCTGGAGCAGGGAGAGATCTTCTTCACCCGGGACATCGACCGCTACCTGATGGAGTCCCAGCCCTACAGCCGGTGGCTGACCGACAACACCTACTACCTGCAGGAGTTCATCGAGCTGCAGTTCCAGGACCTGTCCGACTACGACTATCCCGACCTGCCCCGGCTGCAGCGTTACCACAACCTGACCCACGAAACCGTCGAGCAGATGATCAAGCCGATGCTGCGCGACGGCCGGGAACCGACCGGCTCGATGGGAGACGACACCCCGCTGGCCGCCTTTTCCGACCAGCAGCGCAACTTCGCCGACTTCTTCCGGCAGAAGTTCGCCCAGGTGACCAACCCGCCCATCGATCCCTACCGGGAGAAGGTGGTGATGTCGACCACCATCGGCATCGGCGAGATCGGCAACCCGCTGGTCGAAACCCCCGACCGGGGCAAGCGGCTGAAGAGCATCTCCCCCATTCTCTCCCTCGACATCTTCAAGGCCCTGCTCTCCTTCGGCGATCCGGACCGGCCGCGCTACGACCCCGCCTACCGGCACCAGAGCTTCGACACCGGTTTCCGGGGCAACCTGCACCAGGCGCTGGTCGCGCTGGGTGACCGGGTCTGTGCCGCCGTCCGCGACGGGGTGCGGGTGGTGCTGCTCGACGATCGCTGCCTCGACGAACAGACCCGGCTGATACCGATGGCGATGGCCGTCGGCTATCTCAACCAGCGCCTGCTCGACGAAAAGCTGCGGCACCTGGCCTCGCTGGTCGCCATCACCGGCGAGGTGAGCAATCCGCACCACGCCTGCGTGCTGATCGGCTACGGCGCCACCGCCATCTATCCCTGGCTGCTCTACGCCACCGGCCTTCAGATGCTGCGCCGGAGCGGCGCCGACAACCGGTCGACCCGCATCGGCCTGAAGAACATCTACGACGCCCTGACCAAGGGCATCCTCAAGGTGATGTCGAAAATGGGCATCAGCACCGTCTCCAGCTACCGCAACGCCGCCCTGTTCGACATCATCGGCCTGGCCGAGGAGGTGGTGACCGGCTGTTTCCCCGCCTCCCCCGCCCTGCTGCCGGGCCTCGGCTTCGCCGACATCGAGGAGCGGATCCACCGGGTCCACCGCAAGGTCTTTGCCGAAAGGCGGCTGCTGCCGGTCTACCCGCTGGAGCTCGGCAGCCTCAACCGCGACAATCCGGACGGCGAATACCACGATTTCCACTCCCGCATCATCACCGGCCTGCACGCCTTCGCCGAGAGCGGCCGGCGGGAGGATTACCTGAAGGTCCGCCGCATGCTCGAAAACCGCGGCGAAAAGTTCGTGCGCGACTTCCTGCAGCTGGCCGGCGACCGGCCGCCGGTGCCTCTCGAGGAGGTCGAACCGGTCGAGGCGATCACCCGCCGCTTCGATTCGGCCGCCATGTCCCTCGGCTCGATCTCGCCGGAGGCCCACCAGGCCCTGGCCGAGGCGATGCGCCTTCTCGGCGGCTGCTCCAACAGCGGCGAGGGCGGCGAGGCTCCCGAACGGCTGCGCTCGCCCCTCAACAGCAGGATCAAGCAGGTGGCCTCGGGCCGCTTCGGCGTCACGCCCGCCTACCTGCGCAGCGCCGAGGAGATCCAGATCAAGATCGCCCAGGGGGCCAAGCCGGGTGAGGGCGGCCAGCTGCCGGGCGAAAAGGTGACGCCGCTGATTGCCTCCCTGCGCTACACCATGCCCGGTGTCACCCTGATCTCGCCGCCGCCGCACCACGACATCTATTCGATCGAGGACCTGGCCCAGCTGATTTTCGATCTGAAACAGGTCAACCCGCACGCCCGGGTGAGCGTCAAGCTGGTCTCCAGCGAGGGCGTCGGCACCATCGCCGCCGGGGTCGCCAAATGCTACGCCGACCGGATCGTCATCTCCGGCTGCGACGGCGGCACCGGCGCCGCCCCCCAGACATCGATCAAGCATGCCGGCAATCCCTGGGAACTGGGGCTGGCAGAGGCGCACCAGAGCCTGAAGGCGAACAGACTGCGCGAGCTGGTCGAGCTGCAGACCGACGGCGGGCTGAAAATCGGCCTCGACATCGTCAAGGCGGCCCTGCTCGGCGCCGAGTTCTACGGCTTCGGCACCCCCCTGCTGGTGATGCTCGGCTGCAAGCTGCTCCGGATCTGCCACCTGAACCGCTGCACCGTCGGCGTCGCCACCCAGCAGGAGATGCTGCGCAGCCATTTCGTCGGCACGGTGCAGAAGGTGGTCAACTACCTGACCAACGTCGCCGAGGACGTCCGGGAGATCCTCGCCGGCCTCGGCTACCGCTCGCTGGACGAGATCATCGGCCGGGTCGACCTGCTGCGGCCCGCGGACAGCGACCGGGCGAAAAAGTTCGATTTTTCCGTCGTGCTGCGCCACGTCGAGGGGGCCGACCGCAAGGCCAGGGAGAACCGGCCCTTCGACGACAACGCCTTCGAGAAGGACCTGCTGCGGGAAATCGACCCGGTGCTGAAGAACCCGCAGGAGGAGATCGTCGTCGAACGAAAGATCCTCAACACCCACCGTTCGGTCGGCGCCCTGATCAGCGGCGAGATCGCCCGATACTACGGCGATGCCGGCCTGCCGAAGGATGCCATCACCCTGCGCCTGCGGGGGGTCGCCGGCCAGTCCCTCGGCGCCTTCCTGATCAGCGGCGTCAGCATCTTTCTCGACGGCGTCGGCAACGACTACGTCGGCAAGGGCATGGCCGGCGGCCGCATCATCATCACGCCCGGAAACTACTACGAGGGCGTCGCCGGCGCCGGCAACACCTGTCTCTACGGCGCCACCGGCGGCAAGCTGTTCGTCGCCGGCACCGTCGGCGAGCGCTTCGCCGTCCGCAACTCGGGGGCCCTGGCGGTGGTCGAGGGCACGGGGGATCATGCCTGCGAATACATGACCGGCGGCACGGTGGTCATCCTCGGCGACACCGGCATCAACTTCGCCGCCGGCATGACCGGCGGCGTCGCCTTCGTCTACGATCGCCGGAAGGACTTCATCGACAAGCTGAACACCGAACTGGTCGAGGCCCGGCGCATCGACGTCGACGAGGACAACGAGGGCAAGCTGTACCTGAAGAAGATCCTGGTCAGCTACCACAACCGCACCCGCAGTCCGAAGGCCCGTTTCATCCTCGACAACTACCGCGAGGAGCTGGCCTACTTCTGGATGGTGCGGCCGCGCGACATGAAGGCGCCGCTCAACCCCAAGGAAGGGGACTAGGAAAGCTGGAAAGCTGGAA
>CAYTVY010000175.1:2553-4628 GCA_964441925.1 uncultured Geothermobacter sp. | reverse complement strand
GGGTCGCCAGCACCTGCACCCAGGCGGTGGCGTAGAGCGACCAGGTGAACAGCGGCAGCCGCCACCAGGTAAGCCCCGGAGCACGCAGGCGGTGGATGGTGACCAGAAAGTTCAGCCCGGTGAGAATCCCCGAAAAACCGATGATGAACACCGCCAGGGTGGCCAGCGAGACGTTGGTGGTGGTCCGCACCGAGAAAGGCACATAAAAGGTCCAGCCGGTATCCGGCGCCCCGCCGGCGGTGAACAGCGAGGTCAGCGCCATGATCGCACCGATGGCGTAGAGCCACCAGGAGAGCAGGTTCAGGCGCGGAAAGGCGACATCCTCGGCACCGATCTGCAGCGGCATCACCAGGTTGCCGAACGCCGCCGGGATGCCGGGAATGATGAACAGGAAGATCATCACCACCCCGTGCAGGGTGAACAGGGCGTTGTACTGCTGCGGGGTGAAGAAATCGGCACCGGCAGCGAACAGTTCTAGGCGCAGCGCCAGACCGAGCAGCACCCCGACGCAGAAGAAGGTCAGGGTGGAATAGAAATAGAGCAGGCCGATCCGCTTGTGATCGGTGGAGAAGATCCAGGCGCCGATGCCGCGCCGGCCGCCCGGAGCGTCCCAGAAACCGCGTTGCGGGCTGTCCGCCAGAGTCTGATTCATGGCCGCCTTCGCTTCCGTCGTCCCCGGCCACCGAACATCAGCACCAGAAAGAGCACGCTGGCGCAGAGAAAGACCACGATGCCGGTGACACGCAGGATATTGAACACGTAACCCCGTCGTTCGGGGTCGTAACTGTAGCAGAGACTGGCCAGACGGCTGATGGTGCTGCCGACGCGCCCTTCCGAGGCTTCCAGCAGCGCCAGCGACAGGTCGGTGGCAAGAAAGCGGGTTCCCTCGAGATAGCGGACGATACGTCCACCCGGCGCCAGGACCACCACCGCCACCGGATGAACGAACTCACTGCCGTCCCGGTAGAAGCGGTAGCCGATGGCCGCCGTCAGCCGCTCGATGGCCCGGGCATCGGCCGTGAGGAACAGCCAGTTCTCCATGGGAAAACGCTGCCGGACCACGGCCCGGTAGATCTTCTTGCTGCCCCGCGCCACCGCCGGCGTCTCGTCCGGATCGAAACTGAAGGAGAGCACCCTGATGCCCTGGCGCAGCTCCCGGTCCAGCCGCGGCAAGGCCTGGGCGAGACTGGCCTGGAGAACGTTGCAGACATTGCTGCAGCGGTAGTAGACCGGCGCCAGCAGCACCGGCCGGTCGAACAGGTCGCCAAGCCGCACCGGGCGGCCAAGCTCGTCGCGGACCGGAATATCGGCCGGCACCCGCTCGCCGAGCCGTTCCTCGATGCCGACGGGCGGCGGCAGGCGCGGCGTCTCGGCCGCGGTCCCCCGGCGGACCGGCAGGGTCCCGGCCAGCAGCAGCCCCAGCAGGATGAACCAGCATCGTCCGGCCATGATGCTCTCAAGCATACCCCGCCGACGGCAATCCGCAACCGGCGGAAATCACGGCCGGAACGGGAAGCGCCGGCGAACGGCCACAATTATGACCTTTTTTGTCTTTTTTTCTTGCAATCCGGCCGGCCGCGGTTAAAACTTGCATCAGTCGGTCTGCACGGACCGGTGAAATCCATCCAAAGGAGAGGACAGCATGAGTCAGGAAACCAGCCTTTTCTGCCAGGTCAACCGCGCCAAGGACCCCGCCAACATGACCGATCTCGAAAAGAAGCACACCCCGGTCATCAGCGTCCCGGCCGAAATCAGGGCCGGCGAAACGGTCGAGGTGACGGTCGAGGTCGGCAAGCTGCTGGCCCACCCGAACGAGCCGGGGCACTTCATCGAATGGATCGATCTCTACGCCGACCGGGTCTTCCTCGCCCGGCTCGATCTGAGCGCGGTCACCACCCGGCCCACCCTGAAAATCCCGGTCACCATTCCGCACGGCATCGACCAGCTGACCCTGCGTGCCTTCGAGCGCTGCAACCTGCACGGTGTCTGGGAAAACACCGTCGACATCAAAGTCGTCTGACCGCAGCCGTTCTCCAGGGCCGCGGACACTCACCGTCCGCGGCCCCCCATCACGC
>CAYTVY010000175.1:0-2453 GCA_964441925.1 uncultured Geothermobacter sp. | reverse complement strand
CGCCTCCCACCGCCGCTTGTCGCCGGCGGCCGCATCTGCTAGCATGACCACGCCATGAACGAGCTGGAAGAACGTCTCACCGAACTCGAAATCCGCTTCACCCACCAGCAGCGCCTGATCGACGAGCTGAACGAGGTCATCCTCGACGACAACCGCCGGCTGGCCGAGCTGCAGCGGGAGGTGCGCATCCTGCGCCAGATGCTGCAACGGCTGGAACCGGAATCGCCCCATTCACCGGACGAATAGCGATGTTCCGGCTCGACTATTCGGACCTCCGGCACATCCTCTGTGAAATGCTGCTGATCGTCGCCCTCGGCGTGGTCGTCGGCCTGAGCGCCAACATCGGACTGCTGCAGCGGGTGATCAGCGGCCAGGGGGCACCACCGGCCGTCTCCGGGCGAAACGACGCGGCCACTCGCTATCCGGAGCCGGCCGACCTGGACCAGGCCAGGCGGGCCGTTGCCGACCGGACGACCCTGGTGATCGACGCCCGTATCGGCGAGCTCTACCGGGACGGCCATCTGCCGGGCGCCGTCTCGCTCCCCCTGGCGAAGGCGGACCGGCGCCTGCCGCGGCTGCAGGACAGCGTCCCGCCGGACCGGCCGCTTCTGGTCTACTGCAGCGGCTACGGCTGCCCCGACTCCTTCGATCTGGCGATGAAGCTGCTTGCCGCCGGCTACCGCCGGGTCATGGTGTTCGAGGGGGGCTTCCCCGAGTGGCGGGACGCCGGACTGCCGGTGGAAACGGGCGGGGGGACGCCATGAAAGCGGCCGTCATGGTCTACCACGGCTGCCGGCTGCTGCTGGGAGCGGTCTTCCTCTATGCCGGGGTGCGCAAGGGACTGGACGTGACCGGCTTCGCCGGCAGCATCGCCGCCTACCGGCTGCTGCCCTATCTGGGAAACTACCTGCTGGCGGCGACCCTGCCCTACATCGAAATCATCGCCGGAGTCCTGCTGCTGGCCGGCCGGCGGGTGCGCCCTGCCGCCCTGCTCTGCGGCCTGCTGACCCTGGTCTTCATCGCCGCCCTGCTCTCGGCCTGGCTGCGCGGCCTGGACATCAGCTGCGGCTGCTTCGACCCGGCGGCTGAAACCGGTATCGGCGAAGCACTGCTGCGCGATCTCGGCCTGCTGGTGCTGGCCCACTTCAGCTTCCACCTGCACAACCGCTGTACCCGGCCCGTGCGGAGAGACTGAGCATGGAGAACTGGCAGCAGAGCCTGCAGGCGGCGATCACCTCGCCGTCTCAGCTGGCCGAACGTTTCGGCATCGATCCGGCCCCCCTGGAAGCGGTCTGCGCCCGCTATCCGCTGCGCATCACCCCCTACTACGCCGGGCTGATCCGCGACGTCGGCGACCCGATCTGGCGGCAGTGCGTCCCCGACCCGGCCGAGCTGGATGACGCCGGGCTGCCGGCCGACCCCCTGGCGGAAGAGACGCACGCGCCGGTGCCCGCCCTGGTGCACCGCTACCCCGACCGCGGCCTGCTGCTGACCGGCAACAGCTGCGCCGGCTACTGCCGCTTCTGCACCCGCAAGCGGCGCATCGGCCGGCGCGAGCACGGCATCAGCTTCGGCGAACTGCAGCGCGGCATCGCGGCCATCGCCGAACGGCCACAGATTCGCGACGTGCTCCTTTCCGGCGGCGACCCCCTGCTGCTCGGCGACCGGCTGCTGGCCGAGGTGCTCGAACGGCTGCGACGCATTCCGCACGTCGAGATCATCCGCCTCGGCAGCCGGATTCCGGTGGTCCTGCCGGAACGGATCACCCCCGGGCTGTGCCGCCTCCTGCGGCGCTTCCGCCCCCTCTATCTCAACACCCACTTCAACCATCCGCGGGAACTGACCGAACAGAGCTGGCAGGCCTGTGCCCGACTGGCCGAGGCCGGGGTGATTCTCGGCAACCAGACGGTGCTGCTGCGCGGCGTCAACGACGACCTTGAGACCCTGCTGGAGCTGAACCGCAACCTGCTGCAGATGGGCATCCGCCCCTACTACCTGCACCAGATGGACCTGACCGCCGGCACCGGCCATTTCCGGGTGCGGGCGGAGAAGGGTCGCGAGCTGGTCGCCGGCCTGCGCGGCCGCATCAGCGGCATGGGCATCCCGCAGTACGTCATCGACCTGCCCGGCGGCAAGGGCAAGGTGCCGGTCAGCAGCGACTATGTCGAGCAATGGGGGGACGAACTGATCCTGCGCGCGCCGGACGGCACGAGGGTAGTGTACCGGCAGGGGTGAGAAACGGGAATACAGGATACAGGAGTCAGGAGTCAGGAGAAAACCACTTTCATTGCCCCCTCCTGACTCCTGCCCTTCTTCACGTTATTTCCGTTTCCCGTTTGTACTCGGCTTTGCTATAACGTGAGTATAAAACACCCGAAAGGCTGACCCGTGGAGCGCATCCCGCTTGAAACCCAAACCCTGTACGCCGAACTGCTTGACCAGTTGCAGGTGTA
>CAYTVY010000174.1:1747-4639 GCA_964441925.1 uncultured Geothermobacter sp. | reverse complement strand
CCTGACCTACTGGCCAGACCTCGTCCTGCTGCTGCCAAGGCTGGTCTACGGCTAGCGGATGTCGGCAGGGGACAGATGCTATACTTGCCCCTGAGGAGGTGACGATGGACGCACGGATTCTGATACCGGTCGACGATTCGGAAACCACGGAAAAAGCCGTCAGCGGCTTTCTCGGCAACCGCACCCGCTTTCCCGACCGGGTCACCCTGCTGCACGTGCTGGAGGACAAGCTCTCCTACCGGGGGATTCCGGAAGCACACCTGGCCAGCATCCGCGAACGGGCACGCCAGGCCGGCCAGCGCTTTCTCGAGCAGATGGCCGAACGGTTCCGTCAGGCCGGGTTCAACCCGGAGCTGCGGCTCGAAAGTGGTGACCCGGTGGCGGTGATCAGAAAGATCGACGCCGAGGAGGAGATCTTCCTGCTGGTGATGGCACGGCACGAGGGAGGCGGCGAGGTCAGCGACATCCTGTTCGGCTCGGTGACCAACGCCGTGATGCACAAGGTGACATGCCCGATGCTGCTGTTCTGAACGGCGGCCGCCGTTCCCGTCGGGCAGTCTTCGCTGATTCGGGAGCAACCATGGATACCAGACAGCGTGTGGAGCGGCTGCTGGCGCGGCTGCACGACCGGCCGCAGTTTCCCAGCCAGGGCGCGGTGCTGTTCGTCGACCTCGAGCGGCGCGACACCCGCCACGCCTACTTGCCGGCGGACGTGGTCCGTGGCTTTCTCGGCGGGCGCGGCGGCAACATGTTTCTGCTCTACAACCTGCTGCCCGACGTATGCGAGCCCCTCGACCCCGAGGTGCCGCTGATCTTCGGGGCCGGGACCCTCACCGGCCGGGTGCCGGGGGCCACCCGCGGCAACGTCACCAGCCTGTCGCCCGAGAGCCGGGCGATCCTCGACAGCAACGCCGGTGACTTCTTCCCCTCCTTTCTCAAGCTGCAGGGTTACGACCATCTGGTGCTCTACGGCCGGCACCGGCAGTGGACCCTGCTGCGCCTGCGGGACGGCGAGGTCGACTTTCTCGACGCCACGCCCTATGTCGGCCTGGACAATCTCGATTTCACCGAGCGCATCGAAAAGGATTTCGCCTGCCGCGAGCAGAAGGACATGGCGATGGCGCGCATCAGCAGCGCCGGCGAGAACCTGGTGCTGTGCAGCGGCATCATGGGGGGCATCAAGTCGATCTGGGGCCGGGGTGGCGGCGGTGCCAAGATGGGCTCGCTGCGCCTGAAGGCGATTCTGCTGCAGGGCCGGCCACCCGCTGTCGAACTGTCGGAGGCGTTCGTCGCCGGCAACCGCGAGATCGCCCGCAAGACCCTCGCCGCCAGCGTGGTGCAGAACGCCCTGAAGAAGGTGGGGACCCCCTTCCTCTACAAGCCGAGCCGGGTGCTCGGCGCCATGGGAACCAAGAACAACCAGGAGACCACCTGGCACGACAGCCTCGACGCCGACAATTTCGACCCCTACCGGCCGGGGATGAGCGGCTGCTACAAGTGCGCCGTCCGCTGCCGGGCCAACAACGACATGCTGCCCGGCGGCAAGGGAGGCTGGGGCGCCAGCGCCCTGACCGGCCTTGCCGGGAACGCCAGCTACGACCGGGAGCAGAGCGGGCTCGAACACCGCCGGCAGCGCACCTACAACGGCATCAACGGTGACGGGGTGTTCGACCGCTACGACAAGGGCGAAGGGCCGGAATACATCACCGTCGGCAAGTTCGGGCCCAACATCGGCATCCGCGAGCCGGAGCAGGTGCTGCGGCTGAACAACATCATCAACGACCTCGCCCTCGACGCCTCCAGCACCGGCAGCGCCATCGCCTGGGCGATGGAGCTCTACCAGCGCGGCATCATCGACCGGGAGGACACCGGCGGGCTGGAACTGACCTGGGGCAACTATCCGGTGATCGAAAAGCTGCTGTTCATGACCGCGAAGCGCGAAGGCTTCGGCGACACCATCGCCTGCTCCAGCCGGGCGGTCGCCATGGGCCGCTATCCGGCCGAGGCCCTCGACTACTGCATGGCGTCCAAGGGGCTGTTCCAGTCCGATCCGCACGACGCCCGCATTCTCAAGGCCTTCGCCCTCGGCCTGGCGGTCGCCACCCGCGGCATGGACCACCTGCGCAACCGCGCCACCCTGGAGATCAACGCCCGGATCAACGACGATCCGGCCTTCAAGACCGCCCTGTACGGTGGCGAGGTCTCGCCCGAGCCGACCTCCTACGACGGCAAGGAATACGCCGTACGGCGCTGCGAGAACACCTTCGCCGCCGGTGACGCCGTCGGCATGTGCCGCTTCAACACCAAGCTGTTCAATTCGCCCTCCACCCCCGACTTGGAGGATTTCGCCGCCCAGGTCAGCGAGCTGACCGGCCTGGACCTGTCCGGCGCCGATCTGGACGAGGTCGGCCGCAACATCACCGGCCTGGAGCGGATGATCAACTTCCGGCTCGGCCTGCGGGCGCGCGACGACACCCTGCCGAGGCGCTGGTTCGAAGAGCCGATCCAGGTCGGGCCCTTCAAGGGAGAGAAGATCGACCGCGAACGGTTCGAGGAGCTGAAGCAGCGCTTCTACGAGGTGAGCGGCCTGAACAGCGAAGGGCTGCCCGCTGCCGACTGGCACGCCCGCCTGTCCCGGCTGGTCACCGGTTTCTCGGTCCGGGTGCGGCTGCCCCAGCCGCTGTCCGGAGCCCCGGAAGGGGTGGTGATCATCGACCGGCCGGTGGAGAACCTGCGGCAGCTGCGGCAGGCGCTGCGCCAGAAGCTGCCCGAAGCCGCCGACCGCCTCGACGATCCCTCGTGGAACATCGCCATCGACGGCCAGATGGTTCTCTCCGGCGAGGACGACACCCCCGTGCCCGACGATTGCGAGGTGACCCTGCTGCCGATCAT
>CAYTVY010000174.1:0-1647 GCA_964441925.1 uncultured Geothermobacter sp. | reverse complement strand
TCTTTCGCTTGCTATCCTCTTGCGCTATTCGCGAATCGCGAATAGAATATGCCCATGAATCTCAAACCACAGGACATTTTCGTTGCCCTCAAACTGATCGCCCTGGGGGATGAACCCTGGAGCTACGTGCGCCTTGCCCACGACCTCCACATGAGTGCCTCCGAAGCCAACGCCGCGGTCAAGCGCGGACTGCACGCAGGAATTCTGCTTCCGCCGCTTGGCGGCAGCAAGAGCCCTTCGCCCAACCGCTCGGCACTCGAAGAATTTCTGGTGCACGGTGTAAAATACGCCTTTCCTCCCGACCGGGGTGAATTGACTCGCGGCGTTCCGACCTGCCACGCAGCACCTCCTCTGAACAGCCTGTTTGTACAAACATCGGAACCACCCCCGGTCTGGCCCTGCGCCAAAGGAAAGGTCCGCGGAACATCCTTCTCCCCCCTTTACCCTTCGATACCGGAGGCCGCGCTTGCAGATCGGAAACTCTATGAACTGCTGGTTCTGGTCGATGCCATCCGCGCCGGAAGGGCCCGGGAGCGCAACCTGGCCATCAATGAGCTTGTCCGAAGACTGAAGGAGCGATGATGTTGCCGCGGGAAACCAGCCTCGCCATGCTGGAAACGGTAGCCCGACAACTTGGTTCGCTACGCGACCAGGTCGTTTTTCTGGGCGGATGTACGATTCCCCTCTTCCTGACCGACCAAGGCGCCTCGGCTATACGCCCGACATTCGACGTCGACCTGATCGTCGAGGTGACATCGGCCATGGAATTTCAACAACTTGAAGAAGAATTGCGGCACCGTGGATTTTGTCAGGACATAAACGAAAATGTCATCTGCCGCTGGTCGGTCGCGGAAGTCATGGTTGATATCATGCCGACCGACGAGAAAATTCTTGGTTTTTCCAACACTTGGTACAAAGAAGCGATTCGACAGGCCAAAAGCTGCCGTCTCACCGAAGAGCTGACCATCAGGCTGGTGACACCACCCTGTTTCGCAGCAACCAAAATCGTCGCTTTTCACAACCGGGGCAAAGGGGATTTCCAAGCCAGTCACGACATGGAAGACCTGATAACCCTGATCGACGGTCGGCCGGAGCTGGCAGAAGAAATCAGTCTCGCCGATGACAGGCTGAAAACCTTTCTGAGCGAAGAGATCGGCCGTTTTCTGAATGATGAGGCATTTCTCCAGGCTCTTCCCGGACATCTGCCGCCCGATCAGGCCAGTCAGCAACGATTGCCAATGCTGCTGGACAGGTGCGCGATGATTGCAAACCTGGGATAACACAACGTCCCTCACGCCTCGGCAGAGGAGACCGAAAGGAGCCTGCAATGCCCGTCCGGATCGTTCGTCTCGGCACCCCGCGTCACGAAAAGGAGGGTCTGCGCATCGGGACGGTGCGGCATCCGCCGCGCGGCGTTCCCAAAAAGGACCATGCGACGCAAAACTGGTACGATCTCTGGCTGCCGGAACTGGCCCCGTCGGTGGAGCTGGTGAAACAGGCCCGGGCGGCAAAAACCGAAGAGCAATGGCGCCTGTTCGTCAGAAAATACCGCGCGGAAATGGCCGCGCCGGACAAGGGACGGCTGCTCGAGCTGCTGGCGGCCCTCTCCCGGCAGGCCGATTTTTCGGTCGGCTGTTACTGCGAGAA
>CAYTVY010000173.1:0-4662 GCA_964441925.1 uncultured Geothermobacter sp. | reverse complement strand
CTCTGCCTGCTGCTGGTGGCCGGCTCCCGCTGGCGGCACCTGTTCGGGGTGGTGGTGCTGGCGTTGCCGTTCCTCTATTTCCTGGTGATGAACGTCGACTACCGCCGCCGCCGGATCATGGCCTTTCTCAATCCCTGGGACGATCCGACCAATACCGGGTTCCAGATCATCCAGAGCTGGATCGCGTTTGGCACCGGCGGCTGGATCGGTAACGGTCTCGGTGAGGGGAAGCAGAAACTCTTCTTTCTGCCGGAGGCCCATACCGATTTCATCTTCGCTGTGGTCGGTGAGGAGCTTGGCTTCGTCGGTGTGGTGGTGACCGCTGCTCTCTTTCTGCTGCTGGTGCTGCGTGGCATCCGTACGGCGTTGCACGCCCCCGATGAGTTCGGCCGCTACCTGGCCTTCGGGTTGACGGTACTGATCGGCATCGAGGCTTTTACCAATTTTGCGGTGGTGCTCGGGCTGTTGCCGACCAAGGGCCTGGCGCTGCCATTCCTTTCCTATGGTGGCACCAACCTGGTCTGCACCCTGATGGAAGTGGGTATTCTGCTCAACATTTCGGCCCAGTTGCCGGGGGAGGTGCGATGAGGATGCTTCTGGCTGGTGGTGGCACCGGCGGTCATCTCTTTCCGGCCGTGGCCCTGGCGCAGCAGCTGTTGGCCGAAGAGCCGGGTTCCGAAGTGCTGTTCGTCGGTACCGAGCGCGGCATCGAGGCCCGGGTGCTGCCCGAGCTGGGTCTGCCGCTGGCGACCATCGACATCGCCGGTTTCGTCGGCAAGAAACCGCTCGAAAAGCTGGCGGTGGCACCGAAGTTGCTGCGCAGCCTCCGCCAGTCGGCAACGCTTCTCGAGCGTTTCCGGCCGCAGGTGGTGGTCGGTGTCGGCGGCTATGCCAGTGCACCGGTTTTGCTGGCCGCCAGGCGGCGGCGACTGCCGCTGGTGATTCACGAACAGAACGCCCGTCCCGGCCTGACCAACCGGCTGCTCGGACGGCTGGCCGACCGGATCTGCATCAGCTATCCGGAGAGCGCCGGTTGCTTTCCGGGTCGGACCGTGCTGACCGGCAATCCGGTGCGGCGGGAGATGACCGAGCACCGGCCGCTGCCCGAGGGCGACCCGGTACTGCTGGTCTTCGGCGGCAGCCGGGGAGCCCGGGCCATCAACCGGGCGATGCTGGCCTGTCTGCCGCATCTGGAGCCCCTGCGCGGGCGGCTGCGGATCGTGCACCAGACCGGCGACGAGGATTTGGAAGTAGTGCGGACAGGTTACCAGGCACAGGGCTGGCCGCGGGCCGAGATCGTGTCTTTCATCCGTGACATGGCGGCGGCCTACGCCCGGGCGCACCTGGTGTTGTGCCGGGCCGGGGCGACGACCATCGCCGAGCTGACCGCCTGCGGCCGGCCGTCGATCCTGATCCCCTATCCTCATGCCGCCGGTGATCACCAGAGTGCCAATGCCCGCAGCCTGGCACAGCGGGGAGCGGCCCTGATGCTGCCGCAGGCGGAACTGGAAGCGAAGCGGCTGGCAACCCTGATTGCCGATCTGCTCACCGACCGGCGCCGGCTGGTCGACATGGCAGGGGCGGCCCATGCCCTGGGCCAGCCACGGGCGGCCGAGTTGATTCTCGAACAGTGCCGGGCCGTGGCCGGGAAAGGATGACGAAGTGTACGGAAAGATTCGCAGAATCCATTTTGTCGGTATCGGCGGCATCGGCATGAGCGGTATCGCCGAGGTGCTGCTCAACCTCGGCTATGAGGTGTCCGGTTCCGACCTGCGTCCGAGCGAGACGACCCGGCGGCTGGCGAAACTCGGCGGGCGTATCGCCTTCGGCCACGCCGCGGGGAATCTGGGAGACGCCGACGTGGTGGTGACCTCGACGGCGGTGCGTCCCGACAATGTCGAGGTGGCCGAGGCGCATCGCCGGCACATTCCGGTCATTCCCCGGGCGGAGATGCTGGCCGAACTGATGCGCATGAAGTACGGCGTGGCGGTGGCCGGCACCCACGGCAAGACCACGACGACCAGCATGGTGGCGACCATCCTGACGCGGGGCGGGCTCGATCCGACGGCGGTGATCGGCGGCCGGCTCGACGCCTTCGGCTCCAACGCGAAACTGGGGCAGGGCAAGTTCCTGGTGGCCGAGGCGGACGAATCGGACGGCTCCTTTTTGCACCTGAGCCCGACCATCGCCGTGGTGACCAACATCGACGCCGATCATCTCGATTTCTACGAAGACCTGGAGCAGATCAAGACCACGTTCGTCGATTTCATCAACAAGGTGCCCTTCTACGGGCGGGCGGTGCTCTGCCTCGACGATCCGAACATCCAGGAGATCATGCCGCGGGTCAAGAAGCGCTATCTCACCTACGGGCTGGCGCCGCAGGCCGACCTCTATGCCACCGACATCCGCCATCAGGCCAATGCCACCCGCTTTGCCGTCCATGACCGTGACGGCCGGCTCGGCGAGATCAGCCTCGGCATGCCGGGGCGGCACAACGTGCTCAACGCCCTGGCGGCGATCGGGGTCGGCCTCGAGCTGGGACTCGATTTCAAGCGGATCACCCGTGCCTTCGACGGGTTCGGTGGCGTTCAGCGTCGCTTCCAGATCCTCTCCACCGCCGGTGACATCATGGTGGTGGACGACTACGGGCACCATCCGGCCGAGATCCGCGCCACCCTGGCGGCGGCCCGTCAGGGCTGGCCCAAACGGCGGATCGTCGCCGTGTTCCAGCCGCACCGGTTCAGTCGCACCCGGGCCCTGTTCGAGGAATTCGCCACCGCCTTCTACGACGCCGACCGGCTGCTGGTCACCGACATCTATCCGGCCGGCGAGGAGCCGATCGAGGGCGTGACGGCGCAGCGGCTGGCTGAACGGGTGCGCGAGCACGGGCACCGGGACGTGGGTTGGCTGCCTGGTCTGGAGGAAGTCACGGAGGAACTGACGGTTTCGCTCACGGCGGGTGACCTGGTGGTGACCCTGGGAGCCGGCAATGTCGGCCAGGTGGCCCATGCCCTGGCGAAGCGCCTGCCGGCATGAACGGGAAGCTGCAACAGCTCTTTGACAATCTCGGTGAACTGGGCGGCGAGCTGCGCCGCAACGAACCCATGGCATCCCACTGCAGCTGGCGGGTCGGAGGACCGGCCGACCTCTTCTACCGGCCGCGGCGGCTCGAACAGCTGGAACAGGCGGTGAGTCTGGCGGAGACCGCCGGCGTTCCCTGGCTGGTGCTGGGGGGTGGCAGCAACCTGCTGGTGCGCGACGGCGGAATACGGGGGCTGGTGATCACGACCCGTGAACTGAACCGCTGGCAGTTGGACGATGACGGCATTCTGGAGGCCGAGTGCGGCGTCATGCTGCCGCAACTGGCCCGCGCCACGGCTGCGGCAGGCCGGGGCGGGCTGGAGCGGCTGGCCGGCATCCCCGGCACCCTGGGGGCGGCCGTGGTGATCAACGCCGGTGCCCACGGACAGTGCATCGGCGACCTGGTGCGGCAGGTCGACGTGCTGCGCGAAGGGCGGTGCCGGTCCCTGACCGCACCGGAACTCGGGTTTGCCTACCGGCACAGCGAGCTTGGCGCCCGGGACGTGGTGCTGCGGGTCCGGCTGGAACTGCGGCGCGGAGAGCCGGCGGATCTGCTGGCCTCTCTGCACGAAATGCTGGCGGCCCGCCGGCGGGCGCAAACGGTCGAAGGGGCTAACGCCGGTTCGGTGTTTCGGAACCCGCCGGGCACGGCGGCCTGGAAACTGATCGATGCTGCCGGCCTGCGGGGAGTACGCCTCGGCGGCGCGATGGTGTCAGCGCGGCACGCCAACTTCATCGTCAATTGCGGTGATGCCCGGGCGGCCGAGATCGAGGAACTGATCGAACGGATTCGGCGGCAGGTGAAGAGTCACAGCGGGGTCGTACTGGAAACCGAGATCCGGATTGTCGGGGAACGAACAGACGGAAGGAAGGCGTCATGACCCTGGACAGGGAAGGCTTGCGACAGAAGACCATCGGTGTGTTGTGCGGCGGCCTCTCCGCCGAGCGGGAGGTGTCGCTGCGCACCGGCGGTGAGGTGCATCGGGCCCTGCAGGAGGCGGGATACCGCTCGGTGCGGATCGACGCCGGGCGCGATCTGGCCGAGCGGCTGCACGCCGAGGGGGTCGATGTCGCTTTTGTCGCCCTGCACGGTCGGTTCGGTGAGGACGGTACGGTGCAGGGGCTGCTCGAGATGCTCGGCATTCCCTACACCGGCAGCGGCGTGCTGGCGTCGGCCCTGGCGATCGACAAGGTGGCGACCAAGAAGATTCTGCTCTACCACGAGCTGCCGACGCCCGGTTTCACCGTTTTTCGCCGCGGTGATGACCGTGAGGCCCTGTTGGAACGCTGCCGGCACTTTCCGCTGGTGGTCAAGCCGGCGCGCGAGGGGTCGACCATCGGGATCAGCATCGCGCACGACCAGAAGCAGCTGGCCGACGGGCTGGATGCCGCCCTCGAGCGCGACCACCAGGTCCTGGTCGAGGACTATATCTCCGGCATGGAGGTGACGGTGAGTGTTCTGGGCGACGAGGCGCTGCCGATCATCCAGATCGTGCCGAAAAGCGGGTTTTACGACTACCGGGCGAAGTACACCGCCGGCCAGACCCGCTACATCCTGCCGGCGCCGTTGCCGCCGCTGGT
>CAYTVY010000172.1:2784-4737 GCA_964441925.1 uncultured Geothermobacter sp. | reverse complement strand
CGGCGTGATGAAAATGGCTTGCGCTATTCGCCGGTGACAAGCTCACGGGTTCAGGAGACTGTCACGACCGCGCTGGCAACAGACCGGGTCGGTGGGTTTCTGCATGAAGAGAAGAGCCGAAATCCCGACGACCTTGAGCAGGGTCGCCACGGGCGGAAGAGAGGTCAGGCCGAATCGGTCGTCGCGGCGGTGACTATGGTTGCCGCCGAGCAGGTGGGAATGCTGATACCCATGCGCCCTTCCATCTGGAGGGTCGCCGACCATTCGATCCGGGTGGCGCTGGCCGGGGCCTTCCAGTTGAAAACGAAAAGACATCCCCTGTCACCGACGTCCGACCTGACAGGCGCCTCGAACTCGTAGGTCATGCCGCTGCGAACATCCTCCCCCCGCAACAACAGCACCCCCTGACCGCTTCTGCCACCGATATTGCGCAAGCGGACACAGAGATCGACACGCCCGGACACCGGAAGCTGCAGCGGAACGCTCAACTCGAGCACCGGCGCTTCCCGGCTCTCGGCAAAGGGGTCCTCCTGGTCGAGAGGCCGACTGCCCCGGCCGATAAGAGTGCCGGCCAAGGCCCCCTTGAGATAGTCCTGTAAATTCTGCTGTTCCGACATACTCTCTTTCCTGTCCCTTTTGTCAGCCGGCTTGCAGTAAACGGGCCAAGAAAAAAAAGACCGGCGCAGTCAGGAAAACGTCCGTATTCCCTCCTGGTTACCAACATCTTCAACCCAGCGGCGCTACAAGGTGAGAAACCCGACGTCATATGACGCAGCCGGATCAGGGCAAAATGCCAAACGGCATGCCGTCAAACAACCGGGCGACGAGCAGCCCGGCCATGACCAGAACCATGAACAGGTTCAGCCGCAAAAAAAAGGGGCGCAGTTCACCCTGGCGCTGCCGGCGCCAGAGTCCATAGAGCAGCCAGCTGCCAATAGCGGGCAGCAACAGCCGCCCCCAGCCCGTCCGGACCGGACCGAACCCGGCGAGCAGCAGGGCGCCGTACGCCGAGGCCAGCACCCAGACGGCAACGACCCGGCGCATTGCCGCCGGCGAGAGCCGGTCGGCCAGAACCGGCAGGCCGGCCCGCCGGTAGTCCTCCCGGTACCGCAGGCTGAGCAGCAGAAAGTGCGGCACCTGCCAGACGGCCAGCAGGGCCGCCAGCAGGAAGATGCCATGCCCGGACGGCCCCCCGGCCAGCAGCCAGCCGATCAGCGGCGGCAGGGCGCCGCAAAGGGCCCCCGGCAGGATGGCGAGGGGCGTCCGCGGCTTCAGGGGCGTGTAGACGCCGTTGTAGAGCAGCAGCGCCAACAGCCCCAGCAGCAGCGCCGGCGGCGACGGCAGCAGCAGGGCAGCACCGCCGAACGCCGCAACGGCCGCCATCCTCCGGGCCGTCGCCGCAGAGAGCCGTCCGGTCGCCAGGGGCCGTTTCCGGGTCCGTTCCATCCGGGCATCGAGGCCGCACTCCTGCAGCTGGTTGAGCAGGGTGCCGGCGATCGTGAGCAGCCCCACCGCCAGCGCCGCCCGCAATCCCGACGGCAGGTGCGGCGCCGGAACCAGCAGGGCGCCGGTCAGGGCCGAGGCACAGACCATCGCCAGCAGGCGCGGCCGCAGCAGCAGCCGCCATTCGGCCGCCGTCAGCCGCGACAGGCCGGTCGCCGTGGTCTTCGGAGCCGGTTTCACCGAACCGTCTTCAGCCATTCGACAATTGCCTCGATCTCCGCTTCGCCGAGCTGCGGATAGGCCGGCATCACCGCCGGATAGCCCTCCGCGACGTCGGCCCCGGGCTCCTGCAGGGCCCGGCGGACGTAGTCGCCGTCGGCCCGCAGGACACGCCCGCCCTCGAGCCGGCGCTCGCTGCCGTAGAGTCCCTTGAAACTCGGCCCCACCTTGCGGCTGCCGTCGGTCGAATGACAGCCGAGACAGCCCAGGCGGCGGACGATGGCCGCCCCG
>CAYTVY010000172.1:0-2684 GCA_964441925.1 uncultured Geothermobacter sp. | reverse complement strand
GCCGTCGGTCGAATGACAGCCGAGACAGCCCAGGCGGCGGACGATGGCCGCCCCGGCCGGACGCGGCTTCGTCCCGGCCACCGTTGCGCCGGCCGGCCGGCCGAGCCGTGTCAGGTAGGCAATCATCCGCCGCAGATCCTCTTCGGGGATCTTCCCCTCATAGGCGGGCATCACCGGCGGATAGCCGACAACGACATCGGCGCCGGGGGCCAGGATGCTGCGCCGCAGGTAGTCCTCGTCGCTGGTCAGCTCCCGCTGCTCGCCCCCGGTGATCACCTCGACCCTGCGGCCGCCGATCCCCTGGAAACTCGGGCCGACCAGCCGGCTGCCGTCGAGACTGTGACAGCCGAGACAGCCGTGACGGGCCAGCAGGCCGCGCCCCTGCTCGGTATCCCGGCCGCCGTCCATGCCCGCCAGCCACTCCGCGAATTCGGCCGGCGGCAACGCCTCGACGGTGGTGTGCATGTCGGCATGGCCGATGCCGCAGTATTCGGCACAGAAGATGTCGTAGGAGCCCTCCTTCCCGGCGACGAACCAGACATAATTCTCCATGCCCGGCACCGTGTCGCGCTTGATGCGGAAGGCCGGCACGAAGAAGGCGTGCAGCACGTCGGCGGAACGCAGGCGGACCTTCACCGGCCGACCGACCGGAACGTAGAGGCGCTCGCTGTGCCGGCCGCCCGGATAGGCGAAATCCCAGGACCACATGCGGGCGGTGGCGGTCACCTCCAGGGCGTTCTCCGGCACGTTGCGCAGGGCCAGGTAGCCGGCCCAGCCGAAGTAGAACATCGCCATGACGATCACGGTCGGCACCACGATCCAGATGATTTCCAGGGTCAGGTTGCTGTCGACCTGCGAGGTCGGCTCGGGACAGCGCGAGCGCCGGTAGCGGATGACGAAATAGATCATCACCGCGGTGATGCCCAGCAGCATCACCGCCGAGATCCCGAGAATGAACCAGAAGACGGGATCGACGACATCCTGGGTGGCGATCAGGGCCGGGTTCATGGTGCGCGTTCCTTTGTTGTTCGCCCGCTAGCGGTACAGCACGTCGAAAAAGGTCAGGCCGATAAAGACCGTCAGGGTGACCACGGCGATCAGCAGAAACAGCCTGAACAGCCGGCTCTCGTACTTCATGTGCATGAAGAAGCCGATCACCAGCACCGACTTGCTGCAGGCGATCGCCAGCGCCAGCCAGATGTTCAGGGCTCCGAGATCGATGCGCGAGGCGGCCACCGTCATGATGGTCAGGGTCAGCAGCGCCGCCCAGACCGCCACCAGGGTCGCGTAGGGAACGATATGCCCCTTGTCGCCATGGTCACTCATATCCGTCTCGTCCGCCTTTCAAAGAATGAGGTAGTAAAGCGGAAAGATGAAGATCCAGATCAGGTCGACCAGGTGCCAGTAGAGCCCGGCGTTCTCCAGGATCACATAGTCGTCCGGGTTGACCCGGCCGCGGCGGATCAGCCACAGCACCCAGCCCATCAGCACCATCCCGAGCAGCACGTGAATGCCGTGCAGTCCGGTGGTCAGGTAGTAGATGTTGAAAAAGACCTGTTCGCCGCCCGGCAGCTGCTTCAGGTGCGGCGAGCTGGGATAGATGCCGTGGGCGATCTTGGCGCTCCACTCGAAGTACTTGTTGACCAGAAAGAGCAGCGCCGTGGCGATGGTCACCCCGACCAGAATCTTCGCCTGGCCGACCCGGCCGCGCTGCAGGGCGGTGATCGCCATCGCCACGCTCAGGCTGCTGGTCAGCAGCACCAGGGTGTTGCCGCCGCCGAACCAGACATTGAGCTGCTCGCCGCCGAGCCGGAAGCCTTCCGGGTAGCGCCGCAGGTAGACGGCATAGAGGATGAACAGGCCGCCGAACAGCAGCACCTCGGTGAACAGAAACAGCCACATGCCGAGCTTGGCACCGGTGTAGTCCCGCGGATGCGCCGGTGCCGCCGCGCGCGTCGGATCGCTCATCTACAGCCCCGCCTTCCTGAAATCGTAGGGTCCGTGGGTCACTTCCGGCTCCCGGGCGAAATTCTCCAGCGGCGGCGGCGAGGCCGTCTGCCACTCCAGGCTGGCCCCGCCCCAGGGGTTGGACCCGGCCGGCTCTCCCCGGAACAGGCCGCGGAAGATGTTGACGAACACGACGATCAGCCCCGTCGCCAGAATCCAGGAGCCGACGGTCGACAGCTGGTTCCAGAAGGTGAACTTCGGCAGGTAGTCGTAGTAGCGCCGCGGCATCCCCTCGACCCCGACGATCATCATCGACATGTAGAGCACGATGAAGCCGAAGGTCAGCAGCACCCAGCCCCAGACCGCGACCTTCTTGTTGTACATCCGCCCGTAGATCTTCGGCAGCCAGTAGTGCATGGCGGCGAAGTAAGCGAAGCCGGTGCCGCCGAACATGACGAAATGGAAATGCCCGACCACGAAATAGGTGTCGTGCAGGTGTACGTCGGTCGCCGCCGAGCCGAGCACCAGCCCGGTCAGGCCGCCGATGGAGAAGAGAAAGATGAAGGAAAGGGCGAACAGCAGCGGCGGGTCGAGGGCGATCGAGCCCTTGTAGAGGGTCGCCACCCAGTTGAAGACCTTGATCGCCGAGGGGATGGCCACCAGGAAGGTCAGCAGCGAGAAGACCAGCACCGCGGTGTCGGACATGCCGCTGGTGGTCATGTGGTGCGCCCAGACCA
>CAYTVY010000171.1:0-4771 GCA_964441925.1 uncultured Geothermobacter sp. | reverse complement strand
CCCCCTTGACCTCCGGCAGAAAAAGGCCGATGCTTTTTGCGCCGGTCGACCGGGCCGGACGAATGCCATGGAGTTGCCTGCCATGATGAATCTCAAACCCGAAGTCGTTGCCCAGCTGGAACGTGTGCTCAGTTCAGTGGAGATGCTGCTGCCCAAGGCCCTGCCGCCCATCGACTGGTCGACCTGCCTGGCCGCCAACTGGCGCCGGCGCTCCTTTTCCGGCTGCCTCGAACCGGTGAAAAGGATCGATCCCACCACCCTGGACGAGCTGATCGGCCTGGAGGAACAGAAGGAAATACTGCTGCACAACACCCTGCAGTTCGTCGAGGGGCTGCCGGCCAACAACGCCCTGCTCTGGGGGGCGCGCGGCACCGGCAAGTCGGCCCTGGTGCGGGCGCTGCTCAACGAACTGGCACCGCGCGGCCTGCGGCTGATCCAGATCGAGAAAGACGATCTCGATTCCCTGTCCGAGGTGTTCGCCGCCGTTGCCGAGCAGCCCTATCGTTTCATTCTGCTGTGTGACGATCTCTCTTTCGAACTGGGCGAAAAGAGCTTCAAGATTCTCAAGAGCGCCCTGGACGGCTCGGTCTACTGTGCGCCGGACAACCTGCTGATCTATGTCACCTCCAACCGGCGTTACCTGCTGCCGGAGCTGGGCAGCGACTATCTCGGCGGCAAATACGTCAAGGGGGAACTGCAGCCGAGCGAAACCCAGGAAGAGAAGGGCTCGCTGCCCGACCGGTTCGGGTTGTGGATCCCGTTCCACGTCTTCAACCAGGACCGCTACCTCGAAGCGGTCCGGCTCTGCATCCAGCGCCTCGCCGGTCAGTACGGCATCGAGATCCCCTGGTCCAAGGACCTGGAAAAGACCGCCATCAAGTGGTCACACGACAAGAGCAAGCGCTGCGGCCGCACGGCTCTCCAGTTCTCCAAGCACTATGTCGGCCGTTACCTGCTCGAGCGGAAAAAATGAGAAATACTAATTGGGTGGCAGGAAAAGAGGGACCCCGTCGATAGCTACGACGGGGGTGCACATCCATGTGCCTCAGGCCCTCCATGAGCGCCATTGCATGGCATAACATGCCGCAGATCATTGCATATTGGCAAAATGGTATACATCCTCTGTCGAGGCTGTCAAGTCATTGAATTAATAAAATATTATTTTTTGTGTCTGGCGAAACGAAGTTTGCCGACCTCAAACAGCCATAAAATGAAGTGGTGCTTGACACCGGGTTGACGGTTTTGAGATTTTTTTTGAGGTTTTCAGCCTGTAGTATGCCTGAATCAGTGAGCTTGTCACCGGCGAATAGCGCAAGTCATTGACCTGCCTGCACTTCCCAAAAATCACCGGCGAACCTAAGGGTGCGCCTTACGATTTTTGAAAATCGCATCCAGGCCAAGCACTGACACTCTTCATCCGGCACAAACTCACTGATTCAGGGTATGGTTTTGTACGGCGTGGCCGGGCGATTCGTCAGGCCGGTTTGCTATCGACTTATGGGCTGTCCCATCGGTCTCGCATAACTGAAGCAGAATCAACGGAGTGACACATCATGGCGAAAGTCGCACTGATTACCGGCATCACCGGCCAGGACGGAGCCTACCTGGCTGAATTTCTCATCGACAAGGGTTATATCGTTCACGGCATCAAGCGCCGGGCGTCGCTGTTCAACACCGACCGCATCGACCATCTCTACCAGGATCCGCACGTCGAGAACCGCAACTTCATCCTCCATTACGGCGATCTGACCGACTCGACCAACCTGATCCGCATCATCCAGCAGGTGCAGCCGGACGAGATCTATAACCTGGCCGCCCAGAGTCACGTCGCCGTCTCCTTCGAGACGCCGGAGTATACCGCCAACGCCGATGCCGTCGGGACCCTGCGCATTCTCGAGGCGATCCGGATTCTCGGGCTGGAGAAAAAGACCCGTTTCTACCAGGCGTCCACATCCGAGCTGTACGGCCTGGTGCAGGAGATTCCGCAAAAGGAGACCACGCCCTTCTATCCGCGTTCGCCCTATGCCGTCGCCAAGCTCTATGCCTACTGGATCACGGTCAACTACCGCGAGGCCTACGGCCTCTACGGTTGCAACGGCATCCTTTTCAACCACGAGTCACCGCTGCGCGGAGAGACCTTCGTCACCCGCAAGATCACCCGCGCCATGTCGCGCATCGCTCTCGGCCTGCAGGACTGCCTCTACCTCGGCAATCTCAACGCCCTGCGCGACTGGGGCCACGCCCGCGACTACGTCGAGATGCAGTGGCTGATGCTGCAGCAGGACGAGCCGGAGGATTTCGTCATCGCCACCGGCATCCAGCATTCGGTGCGTGACTTCGTCAATGCCGCCGCCGGCGAGCTCGGCATCACCCTGCGCTGGCAGGGCGAGGGGGTCGAGGAGACAGGGATTGTCGAAGCGGTCGACACCGGCAAGGGCGCGGTCAGCGAGGAGCTCGCCGCCCGGCTGACCGGACAGACCGTCGTGCGGGTCGATCCGCGCTACTTCCGTCCCACCGAGGTCGAAACCCTGCTCGGCGACCCGAGCCGGGCGCATGCCAAGCTCGGCTGGCAGCCGAGGACCAGCTTCGCCGAACTGGTGGCCGAGATGGTGCGGGCCGATCTGGAGACCGCCCGCCGGGACGAGCTGGTGAAGCGGCACGGGTTCCGGGCGTTCGATTATCACGAATAGGACCGGGCCGAATCTCGCGCAGAGCCGCGGAATCGCGGAAAAGGCGGATAGACGCAGACGAGTCAAAAAGAAGGTGATTTTCCGCGTCACTCGTCACCCGTCACTGGTTTTACGGAGGTCTCATGCTTCTTCCTGTCATTCTTTCCGGAGGGGCCGGCTCCCGCCTTTGGCCGTTGTCGCGGGAGCTCTATCCCAAACAGCTGCTCGCCCTCTGTGGCGAGCAGACCATGCTGCAGCAGACGGCGGCCCGGCTCGATGGGCTGGATGATGTGGCGCCGCCTCTGGTGATCTGCAACGAGGAACACCGCTTTCTGGTCGCCGAGCAGTTGCGCCGCCTGGGCTGCGGCTGGTCGGGCATTGTTCTCGAGCCGGTAGGGCGCAACACGGCGCCGGCGGTGGCGGTGGCCGCCCTGCAGGCGATGGCGAAAGGAGAGGACCCACTGCTGCTGATCCTGCCGGCGGACCACCTGATTCGCGATCCGGAAGCCTTTCGCGCCGTGGCGCGGGCCGGCGCCACGGTCGCGGCCGACGGCCACCTGGTGACCTTCGGCATCGTGCCCGACCGGCCGGAGACGGGGTACGGCTACATCCGGGCCGGCAAGCCCCTTGCCGCAGGTTCCGAAGCCGGCGAACCCGCCGCCTTTGCCGTCGACGCATTCGTCGAAAAGCCCGATCTGGCAACGGCGCGGGACTACCTGGCATCCGGTGACTATTTCTGGAACAGCGGCATGTTCCTCTTTCGGGCCTCGACCTACCTGGCCGAGCTGGAATCCTTCGCTCCCGCCATGCTGGCCGCCTGTCGTGCCGCCTGCGAAGGGGCGCGCGAGGACCTCGACTTTCTCCGGCTCGACAGCGAGGCCTTCGCGGCCTGTCCCGCCGATTCGATCGACTACGCCGTCATGGAGAAGACCCGCCGGGCGGCGGTGTTGCCGATGGATGCCGGCTGGAGCGACGTTGGTTCCTTTGCCGCTCTCTGGGAGGTGGGCGAGCGGGATGCCGCCGGCAATGTCCGGCAGGGCGACATCGTCGAGGTCGACAGCCGTGACTGTTACCTGCATGCCGGCAGCCGTTTGCTGGCCACCGTCGGCGTGCGCAACCTGGTGGTGGTCGAAACCGCCGATGCCGTGCTGGTGGCCGATCGCGACCGGGTGCAGGACGTCAAGAAGATCGTCGAGCGGCTCAAGGCGGACGAACGTTCCGAACCCCTGCTGCACCGCCGGGTCAACCGGCCCTGGGGCAGTTACGAGGCGATCGATTGCGGCGCGCGTTTCCAGGTCAAGCGGATTACGGTCAATCCGGGAGCCAGGCTCTCTTTGCAGCGGCATTACCACCGGGCCGAGCACTGGGTGGTCGTTTCCGGCACCGCCCTGGTCACCTGCGGCGAGAAGCGGATCACCCTGGGCGAGAACCAGTCGACCTACATCCCGCTGGGCGAGGTGCACCGGCTGGAAAATCCGGGACAGATCCCGCTGGAGATCATCGAGGTGCAGTCCGGATCCTATCTTGGCGAAGACGACATCGAGCGGCTCGATGATCAGTACGGGCGCTCGTTTTTGACGGAGTGAGTGCTTCGGCGTGGCCCGCTGGAAACGTTTCTGCGTCGTCCGACCGTTTCCGTCAAGGCAGCTCCGGACAAACTGGCCCGTGTGAGCGTCAGCGAGCCCGGGAACGACGCTTTTCCTGCCGCCACGGAGAGCGGACCTTTTCATTTGACTGCCCGGGCAAAAGAGGCGACGAACCTGTGCAACAGTAATAAAGAAAGCGTTTTTGCTTACTTTTTTCGCGCTGAAAAAAGTAAGGCGTCTGGCGGGACGCGACCCGCCGGTTTTGCTTTTGATTTTGCTTGCGACCTTGCGGTCGGATGAGCTGGATCCGGGGTTGCGCCCCCGGACGGCGCCTTACTCTTTGGCGCTCCAAAGAGTAAGCAGAAAGAGCGTCGCCTGCGGCGGGCATTGCTGTCGCCAAGGTTCGGTGGGTCGAGGTTCCGTTCGTTTCACCGAAGAGCGAAAGAGCTCCGGGCCAACAAGAAAAGCATCCCAACGAGCGGCAGGCCGTTCGTTGGGCCAGGCCGCACCGCCGCA
>CAYTVY010000170.1:0-4779 GCA_964441925.1 uncultured Geothermobacter sp. | reverse complement strand
ACAGGCAGGTCAATGATTTGCGTTATTCGCCGGCAACAAGCTCACTGATTCAGGATAAAAACAGCCTGTTGAAAGTCCGGCCCCGGGGTGCAAGACAGCGGTTGTGCCGCCATGCCATCTATATCTATGGCCGGATGGTCGCCGGATTCTAGCATCCGGCCCGACAGGAAACAACCGAAAGGAGAGTCAGGACCATGGACATGATCATCAGTTTTCCCGGAGGTGTCGCCGTGCAGGCCGAGTACAAGGGCTTCACCGTCCTCAGCGACCAGCCGGAGAGCAACGGCGGACAGAACCGGGCCCCGAGTCCCTTCGACCTGTTCCTGATCAGCATCGGTCAGTGTGCCGGTTTCTTTGCCCTGCGTTTCTGCCAGCAACGCCAGCTGTCCACCGAAGGTCTGCGTCTGACCCTGACCACCGAACGCGACCCGGAAAGCAAAAAGCTGGCAAAGATCGCCATGACCATCCACCTGCCTGACGGCTTTCCGGAGAAATACCGGCGGGCGATCATCAAGGCCACCGATCAGTGTGCCGTCAAGCGGGCCATCCTCGACCCTCCCGACTTCGAGGTCCTCACCGCCTGACCCCCGACGGCGCCGGCACCCGTTCGGCGCCGAAATCCCGCCGCAACACCTCCAGCAGCTGCAACGCCAGCACCTTCTGCGAGGGCGGATAGCGAAATTCGACCAGGGCCGGCAGCGGATCGAGGGTGCGGATGTAACCGATACCGTCATATGCCTCGAGCAGAAAGCGGATGCCGGCGATCCGGCTGCGCTCGACCTGCAGAAGACAGCGAACAAACGCCCGGTCGCCGTCGGGCACCCCGGCCTTCTTTTCTCTTGACCTGCGCATCATCTGTCGTTATTTTTGCTGAAGTTTTTTAGCCTCGATAAAAAAACAGGCAGGCCGGGCAGGCGCACCGGCCCGCGATCTGCCTGCCGGACGTTTTTGTCGCGGTGTCTCTTTTCAGCCATGAAACCTCCTCCAGAGTCGGCTGGTTCCCCAAAAAAGAGCACACCTGGCGAACCCCCGATTATCCCCAATCGGGGGATTTTTTTGTCTTTTCGGCGCTCAAAGCTTTTCAGCCGGCAGCAGGCGGAAGACAACTGTCCAGGATATAGCGGGCGATGGAACGCCGCGGCGGCAGAACCGGCAGACGGTCAACCTCGAACCAGCGGGCATCCTCCAGCTCGTTGCGGTCGATACGCAGTTCACCGCCGGCCCAATCGGCGACAAACCCCACCATCAGCTGGCTCGGGAAGGGCCAGGACTGGCTGCCGACATAGCGGATGTTCGCGACCTGCAGACCGGTCTCTTCGGCCACCTCGCGCATCACCGCCTCCTCCAGGCACTCCCCGACATCGACGAAGCCGGCCACCAGGCTGTAACGGCCGGGCGCCCAGTCCGCCTTGCGCGTCAGCAGCACCCGGCTGTCCCGCCGCACCAGCACGATGATGCAGGGCGCCACCGGCGGAAAACGGACATCGCCGCAGGTCGCGCAGGAACGGCCCCATTCTCCCGGCAGAAAATCCGTCTCGCCACCACAACAGCCACAGCAACGGCCGGTCTTCAGCCAGCGGGCCAGCTGCATGCCCACCCCGCCGAGGCTGAGCAGTTCGAGGGACAGTCGCGGTTCGGCGGCCAGCAGGGGCTGGGCCCGCAGGGTGGCGGGCAGAGTGACCGAACCGGAAAGCACCCGCAACCGGCAGGGTGCCCCATCCCAGTGACCGATGAAACAGTCGGGCACCACGCCCGGCGGCACCATTTCGGCCGCCGGCAACCGGCCCTCCTTGGCCGTCACCACCAGGGCGCCGCGCTGCAGCACCAGCAGCGGGCCCGGTTCGCCCGGATCGGCGTCGGGAGACTCCAGTCGGAACCGCCGCTGCAGGCAGCTGCGGTTGAATGGCAAATGCAGCGGAGACGGATAGTGTTCGGGCAGCATGGCCAGGATCCTCAGAGATGACGCAGGGCCTCCACCGGCTCCAGTCTGGAAGCCCGCCAGGCCGGCAGCAACCCCGCCAGAAAGGCTGTCGTCAGGGTGACCAGATTGGCCAGCAGCAGGTCCTCACCACGCAACACCGCGTGCAGCACGTGGCTGGTGGCAAAGTAGCGGTTGGCGCTGGTCAGGGCGGTCAGGTCGATGCCGTAGCGTCCCAGATAGAGGCAGGCCAGGCCGCCGGCCAGACTGCCGAGCAGGCCGCCGAACAGGCCCAGCAGCAGGGTTTCACCCAGCACCAGCCGGACGATACCGCCGGGACGCAGCCCGAGAGCGGCGAGGATGCCGAACTCGCGGTAGCGTTCATAGACCGACATGGTCATGGTGTTGGCGATACCGAGGGCGACGATGAAGAAGATGATCAGCACCAGCAGGTTCATGGTGCCGTCGTTCAGCTCGATCAGCTGGGCGACGTCGACCGCCAGTTCCTGCCAGCCGTCGACCCGGTAGCGGTCGGTATCGAGCTCGGCGGACAGCCGCTCGACCCAGGTCGTCTCAGCGCCCTCCGGCGTCAGCACCGCCAGCTCGCTCACCAGACCTTCGCCGCCGACCAGTTGCTGCGCCGCCGGCAACGGGATGAAGAGCTGGCCGCGGTTGAAGCTGGCCAGGTCGGTACGAAAGATGCCGTCGACGACGAAGCGGCGGGCGGCCGGCCGGCCGAAGAGAGTGCGCACCATCAGGTTCACCTCGTCGCCGATGTCGACCCCGAGGCTGGCAGCCAGCTGCTCGCCGATGAGCAGACTCTCCGCCGCCGGCAGATAATTGCCCCGCACCAGACGCCGGGCGACGATGGTCAGCCGCCGCTCCCGCCCCGGCTCGACACCGGACAGGACGACAGAGGCGCTGCCGGCCGGCCCGATCGCCAACGCCGGCACCTTCAGCCGCGGCGCAACGACCAGCCCCGTCGCCGCCAGACGCTTCTGCAGGCCGGCGGCGTCCGGCAACGGCTTCAGGGCCATGCCGTTGGGCTGGTAGCCGGCGGCGTGCACCTGCAGCGAGCCGAGATCGAGCCGGACGGCACTGGCCACCATCTCCCGGTGCAGCCCGGTTTTCAGCGCGACGAATATGACCAGACAGGCCAGACCGAAGCCGATGGCACCGGCGGTCAGCAGCGAGCGCCGCGGCTGCCGGGTCAGGCCGCGGCCGGCCATGCGCAACAGCAGCCCGCCCTTCATTCCTCGCCTCCGGGCCGGCAGGCAGTGAAAAAGGAGACCAGGCCGTAGAGATGATCGACCCGCCTGACATCGACGAATCCCGCCTGCCGCATCAGGCCCGGCAGGTCGCCACGCAGATTGTCGGTCAGCTCCTTCTGGACCAGCAGCCAGCGGGCCCCCCAGCCCATCAACCAGCCGAGCAGGGTCGTCGGCCGGTCGACATCGGCGGTGACCAGCCGGCCGCCGGGACGCAGCACCCGGTACATCTCGCTGAAGGCCCGTCGCTTCAGTTCGGTGTCGATATGATGGGTGAACATCGAATTGACCACCAGGTCGAAGGAGGCGTCCGCGAAGTCGAGCCGCTCCGCCACCCCGGCAAGGAAACGGGCCGGCACCTGCCGTCGGGCGGCCTTGCGCCGGGCGATATCGATCATCCGGGGGGCGGCGTCGATGCCGATCGCCTCCCCCGGCGGCTGCAGCCGCTCGGCAACAAGCAGGGTCAGACTGCCGGTGCCGCAGCCGACATCGAGAATCCGCGCCTCCGGACCGAAGGCCATGTGTTCGAGGGTCTTTTCGCGGAAGCGCCGTTCACGCCCGAAGGAGAGGCCCTCGATGACCGGATCGTAGAGCCAGGCGACGTGGTCCAGGTCTCGGCCGCGGGTTTCAGGCCGCCGTGCCATGCAGACCTCCCAGGGTTTCGGTCAATTCCTTCCCCCGCGGCCAGAGCGACAGCAGGTCGCCGACCCCGCGCAGGCGGAAAAGATAGCGGATCAGCCGCCTGGCATCGGCGGTCGAGAGCCAGAAGCCGGCCTGTTCCAGCTCGGCGAATCCGGCCAGCGCCTCGCCGATGGCCCGGGTCATCACCCGTTCCACCGAAATGCGGAAGACCCGGTCGACCGGAGGCTGCTCGCTTGCGCCGTCGAACAGCCGCTGCAACAGTTCGCGCTCGGCCGCCGTCCCCTCGAACCGGATGGAGGAGACCAGGTAATTGTGCCGCCGGTCACGAATGTCCTCGTAGAAATCGGTCAGATCATCGATCACCTGCAGGGCCATGCCGATACGGAAGATTCCCTGATCGGCGGTTTCCAGCGCTGCGAACAGATCCTGCTCGATCAGCCGCGGGGCGACAAAGGCCAGCCGCAACAGATTGCCTCCCTTGTGGACGTGGATCGACTGCAGAATCTGCGCCGGGGTGAGAATCTCGCGCACCCCGCCCTCTTCGGTCGATTCCTCCTCGCCGATGGGAACCATCGCCTGGAAGATCTTCTGTTGCACCAGCTGCCGCTGGCCCGCGGGCAACAGCCCCCTGGATGCCGCTTCGTCAAGCACCCGGAAAAGAAAGCGATCGAACAGCAGGATGTGCATGACGCTCTTGAAACGGGTCGCCCGCTCCGGGAAACGCAGGGGGAGCATCTCCTTGTATTCGTCATCGAGCAGATTGTCGGTACCGGTGACGATACCGCGAATGGCGTGATTGATGATTCCGTAGAGCAGACGACGCTCCTCGGGGATGCCGATAGCCCGATAGACGGCGAGAAAGAGGATGGAAAAGATGTGCCGCTGGGCATAGCGCAGCAGACCGGCCGGCGGCGGTTGCGGCTTGACGTAATCCTTGTCCAGGGTCTCGCC
>CAYTVY010000169.1:0-4946 GCA_964441925.1 uncultured Geothermobacter sp. | reverse complement strand
TCGAACCTCTGGGTGGCGAAATAGTCGTCGAGGGTTTCCGCCCGCCGGATCAGCTCGACCCGGCCGTCGGTCCGCAGCAACAGTTCCTGCGGCCGCAGCCGGCCGTTGTACTGGAACCCCATGGCGTGGCCGTGGGCACCGGTGTCGTGGATGACGAGCAGGTCGCCTTCCTCGATGCGCGGCAGCTCGCGCTGCACGGCGAACTTGTCGTTGTTCTCACAGAGCGAACCGACGATGTCGACCACTTCGGCCGGCCGGTCCCTGGCGCCCACCACATCGATGTGATGGTAGGCGCCATAGATGGCGGGCCGCATCAGGCTCGACATGCAGGCATCGACCCCGATGTAGCGGCGGTAGGTGTCCTTGTGGTTGATGGCGCGGGTGACCAGCACGCCGTGCGGGCCGGTCATCCAGCGTCCCGATTCCATCACCATGGCGGGAGCCTGGCCGTGTTTCCGCCGGAAGCCGTCGAACAGGGCGGTGATCTCCCGGCTCATCCGCGCCAGGTCGAGGGGGGCGTCCTCCGGCCGGTAGGGGATGCCGAAGCCGCCGCCGATGTTGACGAATTCGAAGCGGATGCCGAGTTCGGCCATCACCAGTTCGGCCACCTCGAGAATCATGCGGGCGGTTTCGATGATGTAGGTGCAGTCGAGTTCGTTGGAGGCGACCATGGTATGCAGGCCGAAGCGTCTGGCGCCCCGCTCGCGGGCCAGCCGGTAGGCTTCGACCACCTGGTCATGGCTGACGCCGTACTTGGCTTCCACCGGGTTGCCGATGATCAGGTTGCCGGTGCGGCGGGGGCCCGGATTGTAGCGGAAGCAGATCAGTTCCGGAAAGGGCTCGGGCACCTTGGCGACCAGGGAGATGTCGTCGAGGTTGAGGATGCAGCCGCCGTCCGCCGCCGCGGCGGCGAATTCGTCCGGCGCGGTGTTGTTGGAGGTGAACATGATCTCCATCGGTCCAGCGCCGACCTGGCGGGCCATGACCAGCTCGGGGATGGAGCTGCAGTCGAAGCCGAAGCCCATCCCTTTCATCAGCTCGAGAATCTTCAGGTTCGGCAGGGCCTTGACGGCGTAGTATTCCTGGAATCCCTCGATGCCGGCGAAGGCCTCCTTCAGGCGGGCACCGGTCTCGAGGATGCCGGCCTCGTCGTAGATATGGAAGGGCGTGCCGAAGTGCGCGGCGATGCGCTCAAGGTCGGGAAAGAGCCGCTCTCTGAATGCGTCTGACATGGGCATGACTGAAGATCTCCTGCAGGTTTTCAGGGGCTTGCTGCAAACATTTATCCCAGCTCGATCCGCCGGGTTTCCTTGACCGTGTTCAGCACCACCTGGGTGCGGCTGCCCCGGACGCCATCGATGGTGAGCAGCCGGTCGCGCAGGATCTCGCCGAGGGTTTTCGGATCGGCGGCGCGGACCTTCAGCAGGTAGCCGTCCCCGCCGGCCACCTGGTGTACTTCCTGGACGCCGGGCACCGCCGCCAGTTGCTGCTCCAGGCTGCCGTTGCCGGTCTTGCGGTCGATCTCGACGTGAACGAAGGCGGCCAGCCCCTGGCCGAAGGGGATCGGGTTGAGCCGCACCTCATAGCCCTCGATGATCCCCTTCTCCTCCAGTTTGCGGATCCGCTCCAGCACCGCCGACGGCGCCATACCGACCCGGCGCGCGACCTCGGCGTTGGGGATTCTGGCCTTTTCCTGAAGGATGTTCAGAATCTGAAAGTCGATATCGTCGATTGTTCTCTTAATGTCCATGTTGTGCGAATGATATTCATTGGTGACGGTTGCTGTCAACAATAAAGGATCCGCAACCGACGCACGACCGGTTGCGGATCCTTGCGGGGACGGGGATCTGTCGGTGATAACGTCGTTTCAGTCCTCCATCGCCAGTTCGTCGTCGCGCAGCACCGGCTGCTTCTGCAGCCGCTTGTAGTAGAAATTCTGGCCGTAGAGGACGCTGACCGGATTGTGTCCGGTGACCCGGTCCTTGACCACCAGGGTGGTGACCGGGGCGTCGGAATACTTGCTGAACAGCATGTCGTGGCCGACGCACAGTCCCATGATGATGTTCATGTCGGTCTGCTCGCAGTTGAAGATCCGTGCCTGGGCGATGGGGTTGCAGGCCGGTTCGAAAGTGCCGGGACGGACCTTGTCCTCCTCTTTCAGACCCAGGTCGAGCTTGTCGATGCTTCCGGCCTTGCAGCAGGCCGAGCAGGGCTGAAGGCCCTGGGCGGCCAGGATGTCGGACAGCCGGCGGGTTTCCTCCAGCAGACCGATGCAGGTGGCGATGCCGATCTTGCGGAATCCCATCAGCTTGCACAGAGCGATGGTGTCCTCGATGCGGGTCCAGCGGGCGTTGACCGCGTCGGAGCCGTGAACCGGCTGGTAGCAGAGCCCCTCGACCTTGGCCGCCACCCGCGCCAGCCGGGCGTCGAAATTGTCATCCCGGTAGCGGGCAAAGGCGTCGGCGATCGCCTCGGCATGGGGATCCGAGGGGCAGCCGGCCGGTTTGGCCGGCCCCTGTCCCGGTTCGCTCCAGCAGTTGGTCGCGCCCTGTTTCTGGAAGACGGCGCTGCAGTTGGCACAGGATGGTACGGGCCGTTTCTCGTCGTTCATGGCTGTTCTCCCTGGACCGGCTGCGGCCGGTCGCGCTTGTGGTCGACGATACAGTAAAAGCCGAAGGGTTCTGTTCCCGGATTGCGCAGCTGGTGGACCTCCAGTGGCGCGACATAGGCGACATCGTTGACGCCGAGGGGAATCTGCCGTTGCTGCTTGCAGAGCAGTCCTCGGCCGCGGATGCCGATGATGACGTGCTCGTGCACATGTTTCTCCCGGCTGGTCCAGCCGCCGGGCTCGATTTCGAAGTAGCGCAGATCGAAGGCGGTCCGCTCGCCGAACCGGCCGACCAGCTCCTGCCGGCTGACGCCACTGAAGTCGGCTTCGTCCTGCGCCTTGTAGGCCTGTCGTTGCCGGCCCTGCCAGCGGAAGCCGGCAAAGCGCAGCACCTCCTGAACATCGCCGGCCGGTCCCTTTGCCGGCCCTTGCCAGTCGCAGGATCCCGCTGCCGCCTCGTCCGGTGCCTGGAGTTCCTCGCCGCCGCAGGCGCGCAGCCGGTCCATGAACCGGGCCACCGCGCCGGCGATGTCGTTCTGGCGCAAAATGTCGCCTCCGATGAGCAGGATGACGTCCCGGCCGTAGAAGTCGAGCAACTCCGGCACCCGGTCGACGGTCATGCCGCCCGCCGGACAGGGAAAGGCGGGCCGCAGTCCGCCTTCGGGACGGCGCAGGGCCTCGGCCAGGTCGCGGCATTCCTCCTGCGTCAGATGAAAGCGGCCGCCGGCGTGGGGATAGATGGAGATGTCGGCTCCGGCCAGACGGAAGAGAGTGCCGAGCAGCACTGCCGGTGTGATGCCGTGACTGCGGTCGTGGAAACAGGTGCCGGTCAGCGCGGGATGGGCCATCACCGCCAGACCGTATTCACGAGCGATGTGGCGGATGCTGTCGATGCCGGTGAGCATGGGGCCGACCATGACGCCGCGGACACCTTCGCGGGCGGCGACCGCCAGCTGCTCTTCGAGACGGTCGTAGCCGCCGGACACCATGGGAAAGTAGAGACAGCGGCGGCCGGTCTGGGCATTGACCTTCTCGATGGCATCCTGACAGCGGGCGACCCGTTCGGCGAAGGGGTGGAAGGGCTGGTCGGCGAGGCCGTGGTCGTCCTTGACCAGGTCGGCACCGCCACGGGCGAACGCGCCGGCGATGCGGGCGAGCTCGCCGGCCGGCAGCCCCATCGGTTTGATGGCGGTACAGGCCAGGGCGCGCCCCCGGACCCCGAGCAGCCGGCGCAGGCCGTCGATGCCGTAGCGGGGCCCGGGCAGATGCGTGAGCAGCCCGTCCGGCAGATGCAGGCCACAGACCAGGATGTTGTTTTTCAGCGAAATGTTGCCGTACAGCACGTTGAGCAGTTGCGGCAGGGCAAAGCCGGTGACATCGGTCCGGTAGCTGATGCGTACCTGCCAGAGGTCGCCGGTGTCGTCCAGTGGCCGGCAGGACTCGACGCGGCCGGTCAGCCCCTGCTCGTCATGGCTGGCGGGTATGACCTCCGGGGGCACCTCGACCGTCTGTTCGATGCAGATGTCGCGGGCGTGCTCCTCGATGGGGCGTCCGTCGCGGACGCTGATGCGGTAATCGACGCAAAGGCGCTCTGTGGTCATCTCGCGGTTCCTCGACCCCGAATTGTTGCCGGCGATACGTGTGTCTGTCGTCGACACGTCCGCCGCTTATGGTTGCCGCAGGACTGTAGCATCCGCCGTCGGCCGCCGGCAAGCCGGCAGCCGGCGGCGGAGAAATGGGTCTTTTTGTCCCAGAAGACGGGAATAATTGTCGCAATGAGATGTTTTACCAGTTGCAACAGCGGGTTATGAGGAAGCGGCCAGGCGGATGAGGTGGCGGGCAGTGGTCGGTCCATAATGTTTTTTTGTACCCAACGAACCGAAATCACTTCTGAAAATTTCATTTCATTCCTTGTTTTGTCCTGGAGAACGGGAGTTGGGAAGTGCTGTTCTGAAAAAGCCGTTTTGTTCCGGTGTGTTATGGCGCGGTTTTGGCATTTGTCACGGTCGATGTCAAAAACCGTAAAAGGAGGAAGGACCATGCTGGAGAGTTTTGCCCTGCACCTGAGTGCCTACATCGCCATTGTCGTTGCCGCCCAGGCTGCCAGACTGGTGGGGAGAAAGCACTGATTTTTCCGATCGACCTGCGATTTCGCCCGGGCCGGTGGCCAGTATCGAACCTGAATCAGTGGGTTTGTGCCGGATGAAGAGTGTAAGTGCTTGGCCTGAATGTGGTTTCCAAAAATCTAAGGCGCACCCTTAGGTTCGCCGGTGATTTTTGGGGAGCACAGGCAGGTCATCCGCCTTCATCGCAGATTACGGCGTGATGAAAATGGCTT
>CAYTVY010000168.1:2388-4952 GCA_964441925.1 uncultured Geothermobacter sp. | reverse complement strand
TCTGGTGCCGTAAACGGCATCGGGCCGGACGCCTGAAAGGAGCACATTTTTCTTGACAGCGAACCGAGGCCCGACTATGGTCCTTTACCGGTACTAAAAGCACCTTTCTACGACACGGTTCCAGGTTTTTCTTGTTATTTCAGTAAATTAATCGCCCTCTTGCCCCTCGCGGGCTCGGGGCCTTTAATTTAAGGAGAGTAAAACCAGCAACGACGAAGGAGCGCCACCATGTCGAAACGCCAAGAAGCCCTCGAATATCACCGCACGGGACGCAAGGGGAAAATCGAGGTCATCACCACCAAGCCCTGTGCCACCAGCCGCGACCTTTCCCTCGCCTACAGCCCGGGCGTTGCCGAGCCCTGCCTCGAAATCGCCGACAATCCGAACGACGCTTATGAATACACTGCCAAGGGCAACCTGGTTGCCGTGGTCTCCAATGGCACCGCCGTGCTCGGGCTCGGTGACATCGGCGCCCTGGCCGGCAAACCGGTGATGGAGGGCAAGGGAGTCCTTTTCAAGACCTTTGCCGACATCGACGTCTTCGACATCGAGCTCGACACCAAGGATCCGGACGAGCTGATCCGTGCCGTCAAGCTGCTCGAGCCGACCTTCGGCGGCATCAACCTGGAGGACATCAAGGGACCGGAGTGCTTCTACATCGAAGAGAAGCTCAAGGAGATCATGAGCATCCCGGTCTTCCACGACGACCAGCACGGCACCGCCATCATCGCCGCTGCCGGCATGCTCAACGCCCTGGAGATCATCGGCAAGAAGATCGAAAAGGTCAAAATGGTGGTCAACGGCGCCGGAGCCGCCGGCATCGCCTGCGCCAACCTGGCCATCAACCTCGGTGTGCGCAAGGAGAACGTCATCCTCTGCGACTCCAAGGGGGTGATCTACAAGGGGCGCACCGAGGGCATGAACGAGTACAAGGAGCGCCTCGCCGTCGAGACCGAGGCCCGCACCCTCGAAGACGCCATCCGGGGCGCCGACATCTTCTTCGGCGTCTCGGTCAAGGGCGCCCTGACACCGGAGATGCTCAAGACCATGGCCAAAGACCCGATCGTCTTCGCCATGGCCAATCCCGACCCGGAAATCTCGCCGCCGGAGGCCAAGGCGGTCCGCCCCGACGTCATCATCGGCACCGGCCGCTCCGACTACCCGAACCAGGTGAACAATGTTCTCTGTTTTCCCTTCCTTTTCCGGGGCGCCCTCGACACCCACGCCAGCGCCATCAACGAAGAGATGAAGATGGCGGCCGTCAAGGCCCTGGCCAACCTGGCCAAACTCGACGTTCCCGATTCCGTGCGCCGGGCCTACGGCGGCGCCAACATCAAGTTCGGCCGCGAGTACCTCATTCCCAAACCCTTCGATCCCCGCGTCCTGCTGCACGTCGCCCCGGCCGTCGCCCAGGCGGCAATGGACTCGGGCGTGGCCCGGCGGCCGATCGAAAACATGGACAAGTACATCGAGAGCCTCGAAGCCCGACAGGCCCGTTCCAAACAGGTCATGCGCACCCTGATCAACAAGGCGAAGGCCAATCCGAAACGGGTCGTCTTCCCCGAAGGGGAGGAGGAGAAGATTCTCCGCGCCTGCCAGATCCTGCTCGACGAAGGGATCGCCAAACCGATCCTGCTCGGGGACGAGGCGGAAATCCGCGCCAAGATCAAGGAACTCAACCTCGACCTGAACGGGGTACGCATCATCGACCCGATGACCTACGAAGAGCGGGGAAAATACATCGACACCCTGTTCCGGATGCGGCAGCGCAAGGGCATCACCCGGGCCGAGGCCAAGCGGCTGATCAAGAAGAGCCGCAACTACTTCGGCGCCATGATGGTGCACCTCGGCGACGCCGACACCCTGCTTTCGGGCATCGACCACCACTATCCGGAAACCATCCGGCCGGCCCTGGAGATCATCGGCAAGAAAGACGGTCTCTCCAAGGTGCACGGCGCCTACATGATGGTCACCAAAAAAGAGGTCGTCTTCTTCGCCGACACCACCGTCACCATCGAGCCGACCCCCGAGGAGCTGGCCGAAACCGCCATCCTCACCGCCGAGAAGGCCCGCCATTTCGACATCGAGCCGCGAGTGGCCATGCTCTCCTTCTCCAACTTCGGTAGCGCCGAACATCCGCTGACCCTCAAGGTCAAAAAGGCCACCGCCCTGGTCAAGGAATGGGCACCCGAGCTGATCGTCGATGGCGAAATCCAGGCCAACGTCGCGCTCGACCCGGAACTGGTCGCCAACCAGTATCCCTTCTCGGCCCTGAAGGGCAACGCCAATGTCTTCATCTTCCCCGATCTGCAGTCGGGCAACATCTCCTACAAGCTGCTGCACAAGCTCGGCGGCGCCGAGCAGATCGGACCGATCCTGATGGGCATGAAAAAACCGGTGCACGTGCTGCAGCGCGGTGACGCGGTGGCCGACATCGTCAACATGGCGGCCGTCGCCGTGGTCGACGCCCAGGGCCAGTAACTTCACCCGCCTCGTTCCGGGCGGTGGCCGGCATATCCCGGCCGCCGCCCGGCCCCTTCCGGCGCAATTCCGGCGCAATTCCG
>CAYTVY010000168.1:0-2288 GCA_964441925.1 uncultured Geothermobacter sp. | reverse complement strand
TTCCGGCGCAATTCCGGCGCAATTCCGCTTTTGCCCCCGCGGCCTTTCTGCTATCATGTCGCGGCCAAAAACCGCGACAGGAGAGCTACATGGACTATCTGAGCACCCGGGGCAAGGTCAGCGGCATTCCTTTTCGCAAGGCGGTCCTGATGGGGCTGGCCGACGACGGCGGTCTGCTGTTGCCATCCGGCATCCCCCGCCTTACCCCCGGGGAGATCGACGCTTTGGCCCAGCTCGACTACCGGGAGCTGGCCTTCCAGATCATCGCCCGGTACGCCACCGACATCCCTTCCGCCGACCTCAGGGAGCTGATCGACCGCTCCTACGCCGGCTTCGATCATCCCGACGTCACCCCGGTGGTGCACAAGGACGGGGTCTTCATCCTGGAGCTGTTCCACGGGCCGACCCTGGCCTTCAAGGACGTCGCCCTGCAGTTCCTCGGCAACCTGTTCGAATACCTGCTGGCCGCCGACGGCAGCCACATGAACATCCTCGGAGCCACCTCCGGCGACACCGGCTCGGCCGCCATCTACGGCGTGCGCGGCAAGAAGAACATCAACATCTTCATCCTCCATCCGCACGGCCGGGTCTCCCCGATCCAGAAGCTGCAGATGACCACGGTGACCGACGCCAATGTCTTCAACCTTGCCATCCGCGGCACCTTCGACGACGCCCAGGCGATCGTCAAGGAGATTTTCGGAGATCTCGCCTTCAAGCAGCGTTACGCCCTGGGGGCCATCAACTCGATCAACTGGGCCCGGGTGCTGGCCCAGATCGTCTACTACTTCCACGCCTGGAACCGGGTCCGCCGCCAGACCGGCTGCGACAGCGTCGACTTCGCCGTGCCCACCGGCAATTTCGGCGACATCTTCGCCGGCTATGTCGCCAAGCGCATGGGGCTGCCGGTCGGCCGGCTGCTGCTGGCGACCAACGAAAACAACATCCTGGCCCGCTTCATCAACGAAGGGGACTATTCGGTGGGAGAGGTCCGCCCCACCCTGTCGCCCTCGATGGACATCCAGAAGGCGAGCAATTTCGAGCGCTATCTCTACTGTCTGCTCGACGGCGACAGCGCCCGGCTGGCCGAGTGGATGCAAACCTTCGGCGACACCGGCCGCCTGCCCTGCGACCAACGGCTGGTCGAACGGGCCAGATGCGACTTCGCGGCGGCCAGCATCGGCAACGAGCAGACCCTGGAGACGATCCGCGACTTTCATGCCCGCACCGGCTACATCCTCGACCCGCACACGGCCACCGGCGTGGCCACGGCCCGCACAACGGCCGACGGCTCCCGGCCGGTCATCTGTCTGGCGACGGCCCACCCGGCCAAGTTCGGTGACGCGGTCCGGCAGGCCATCGGCTGCCCGCCGCCGATGCCGGAGAGCCTGGCCGGCATCGAACGGCGCGAAAGCCGCTGCGAAACCGTCGACGCCGACAGCCGGACCATCCGGGCGTTCATCGAGCGGCACGCCCTCTGAACCGGCTGGCGGCCGCCTGCCCCTTTTCCGGAGACCGGCATGGACCCGTCCCTGAAGATTTTCCTCGACCTGTTCGTCAGCTGCCTCGGGCTGGCCTGGTTCAGCTACGGCAGAAAGCAGCGGCTCATCCTGCCAACCTTTTGCGGGCTCGGCCTGATGGCCTATCCCTATTTCGTCCAGCGCATGCTGGTCTACATCCCGCTGGCCATCGCTCTTGCCGCCCTGCCCTTCCTGCGGCGCGACTAGCCGGCCGAATCGCGAAAACATCTTCGTACCGGAAAAACAGAAGCCCCCGGCCAGACGGCCGGGGGCTTCTGTTTTCTGCGCTTTCGCGTCTGATTAGCAGTCGAAGTAGAGCGCGAATTCGGTCGGGGTCGGACGGTTGCGCACCGGCATGATCTCGTTTTCGGTCTTGTACTCGATCCACATGTCGATGACGTCCTGGGTGAAGACGTCGCCCTTGAGCAGCCAGGCGTTGTCCTCCTTGAGGGCGGCCAGGGCCTCTTCGAGCGAAGTGGCGACCTTCGGCACGTCCTGCAGCTCCTCGGGGGAGAGGCCGTAGATGTCCTTGTCGAGCGGCTGGCCCGGGTCGATCTTGTTCTCGATGCCGTCGAGACCGGCCATCAGCATGGCGGCGAAGGCCATGTAGCCGTTGCAGCTCGGGTCGGGCGTGCGGTACTCGACCCGCTTGGCCTTCTCGTTGTTGGTCGCCGGGATGCGCAGCGAGGCGGAACGGTTGCGGTTGGAGTAGGCCAGGTTGATCGGCGCCTCGAAGCCGGGCACCAGGCGCTTGTAGGAGATGGTGCTCGG
>CAYTVY010000167.1:0-5089 GCA_964441925.1 uncultured Geothermobacter sp. | reverse complement strand
GCCTGGCCGACGAGATCGACATCAGCCGGGGGGACCTGCTGGCCAGGCCGGAGGAAGCGCCGCACCTCGGCGATCATCTGGAGGCCAAACTGGTCTGGCTGCACGAACAGCCGCTGCGCATCGGCGCCGAATACCTGCTGAAATCGGGGACCCGCACCCTGCCGGCCCGGGTGCGCCAGCTGCGGTTCCGGGTCAATGTCAACACCCTCGACCAGGAGGAAGGCGGGGCGCTCGGCCTGAACGAAGTCGGTGTCGCCCGCATCGAGCTTTCCGGCGCCCTGGCGTTCGATTCCTACCGGGAGAACCGCGCCACCGGCAGTTTCATCCTCATCGACCGGCTGAGCAACGCCACCGTCGGCGCCGGCATGATCCACCAGCCGCTGAGCGCCACGACCGACGACCGGCCGGCGTCCGTCAGCGCCGCCGACCGTGCCCTTGCTCTCGGACAGCAGCCGTTGCTGCTGCTCCTGCCGGGCGATCGGCCGGATGCCGCCAGGGAACTGGCCGAAAGGGTCGAGAGCCTGCTGCACCGTCAGGGACGGCACACGATCCATTTCGACGGCCACGCCTTCGCCCGCCGCGGCACCATGCTGCTGCCGGACGACAGCGGGGTGGAGCCGGCGGCCCTGCTGAGCCTGGCCCTGCCTCCTCTGCTCGAGGCCGGTCTGCAGGTTCTGGTGACCGGCCCCTCCGACAGCCTGAAGCGGCTGTCCCGGCAGCCCGACCTTTTCGAAGGTCACCATCTGGCCGTGGTCGAAGGCGAACAGCTGCACCTGCGGCAGCGGGGTCGGACCATCACCGCGCCGCTGACGGCATTGGACGGCGAAGACCGGGCCCGCCAGATCGTCCAGGCCCTGAACGATGGTTTTTCCAAGACCTGATGTCGAAATCGCGCCTGCCATGCCGTGCGCTTTTTCAGCGGCGCCGGCCGGCGGCCATTTCCCAGCAGACAGAGGTGAAACACGCATCATGACTTTCGATCCCCAGCAACTCCGCCTCGACGGCATCTATCAGCAGGCGGGTGACGACCGCTGGATGCAGCGAATCCGGATTCCCGGCGGCGTTCTGTCGAGCGAGCAGGCGGAAAAAATCGCCGGAATCGCGTCGACCTGTGCCGGCGGCCGGCTGCATCTGACCATCCGCGGCAGCATCGAACTGCACGATCTGCGCGCACACGACCTGCGCGAGATCCAGCGTCAACTGGCGGCCGTCGGCCTGAGCGGCCGCGGCGCCTGTGGCGGCGCCGTCCGTGGCATCTCCTGCGGCAGCAGCTTCGGTCCCGACTTCGCCAGCTGCCAGAGCCTGGCACGGCGCCTCACCCGCCATTTCACCGGCAATCCCTGGTTCGAGGGCCTGCCGAAGAAATTCAAGATCGGCATCCTCGGCGCCGGCGACGGCAAACGTCATCTCATCCAGGACGTCGGCCTGGTGCGCGCCGGGGAAATGGACGGCCGGCCGCTGTGGGACGTCTGGTGCGGCGGCGGTCTCGGCCGCGAGCCGCAGGCGGCGCTGCTGCTGGCCGAACGGGTGCCGGAAGAACGCCTCATTCCCCTGATCGAGGGCATCCTCCACGTTTACCGCCAGGGAAGCGAAAAGGGAAAACGACTCAAGTACCTGATCCGCCAGATCGGCGAGGAAGAATTCCGCCGCCGCCTGCGTCGCCTCACCCCCGAACCCTACGCTCCGATCACCGGCAGCGATTTCGGCACGACCCTGACTCCACCGGCCGGCGAAGATCCGCTGCGGGTACCGGTCTTCGCCGGCGAACTGGCGGCCGCCAGCCTGCTGCGCCTGGCCCGGCTGGCCCGCGACTATGCCGGCGGCTGCCTGGTGCTCGACAGCGAGCAGGACATCCTGCTGCTGCCGACCAGTGAAAAGAACCGTGCCGCCCTGCAACAGCGACTGATACTGGCCGGCCTCGGCGACTCCCAGACGGCGCCCGCTCCCTGTTTCCGCATCTGCCCCGGCAGCCACGACTGCCGCATGGGCCTGGCCCCGACCCGGGACATCGCCCGCGACATCCTGACCCGGCTGCCAGCGACCATCAACGGCACCAGCCTGGCCATCTCCGGCTGCCCCAACGCCTGCTCACAGCCGCAACTGGCCGACTACGGGATCGTCACCCGCCGTCTGGGGCAAGACGAACAGGGGCGCAAGATACCGCTGTTCGACCTGCTGCAGGGCGAAAAAGACGGGCTGGCGACGACCGTGGCGGAAAATTTGTCGCTGGAGGACTTGCAAACAAGACTCGAACAGGTGTTTAATACCAGCGGCTGACTCGGGATTCCCGGGCCGGCCCAGGCTTGGTTTTCACACACCCCGCTCAACTTTAGACAAAGGAGCAAAGCCATGGCACCCATCTTTCAGGACAATTCCCTCTCCATCGGTCGCACCCCCCTGGTCCGACTGAACCGGATCGTGCCGGAAGGGAGCGAAATCTACGCCAAGATCGAGGGTCGCAACCCGGCCTATTCTGTCAAGTGCCGTATCGGCGCCTCGATGATCTGGGACGCCGAAAAGAAGGGACTGCTCGGTCCGGGCAAGGAAATCGTCGAACCGACCAGCGGCAACACCGGCATCGCCCTCGCCTTTGTCGCCGCCGCCCGCGGCATTCCGATCACCCTGACCATGCCGGAAACCATGAGCCTGGAACGGCGCAAGGTTCTCAAGGCCTTTGGCGCCAACCTGGTGCTGACCCCGGGCGCCAAGGGAATGGCCGGCGCCGTCAGCGCCGCCGAGGAGCTGGCCGCTTCCGATCCGAACCGCTACGTGCTGCTGCACCAGTTCAAGAACCCGGCCAACCCGGCCATTCACCGGCAGACCACCGGGCCGGAAATCTGGGAGGCGACCGGCGGTGAAGTCGATGTCCTCATCTCCGGCGTCGGCACCGGCGGTACCATCAGCGGCATCAGCCAGTTTTTCGAGCAGGACAAGGGCCGGGAGCTGCACTCGGTCGCCGTCGAGCCGACCGATTCGCCGGTGATCAGCCAGAAGCTGGCCGGCCAGGACCTGCAGCCGGGCCCGCACAAGATCCAGGGGATCGGCGCCGGCTTCATCCCCGAGACCCTCGATCTGTCCGTCGTCGACCAGGTGGAACAGGTCACCAATGACGAGGCAATCGACTTCGCCCGCCGGCTGGCGAAGGAAGAAGGCATCCTCTCGGGCATCTCCAGCGGTGCCGCCGTCGCCGTCGCCGCCCGCCTGGCGGCCCAGCCGCAGTTCGCCGGCAAGAAGTTCGTCGTCATTCTCCCCGATTCCGGCGAGCGCTACCTGACCAGCGTGCTGTTCGAGGGGATTGTGTAGTGAAGTGACGGGTGATGCGTAACGCGTGACACGTGACGCGTGACACGTGACGGGGGAAAGGGTGTGCCTCATCCCTCGTCACTCGTCACTCGTCCCTTGTCCCTCACCATTCAGTCGGTTGACAATCTGCCGTCGATTCTTTATGGTCTTGCCTGACAATCAGATTGTTCCGGAAGCGGGGAATTTTTCACGTCACATCGAGAAAGCCGGAACCTGACAGGCGAGACGTGGTATGCGCCGCGTCGAGCGAAGGCGGGTTGCAGGCTGACACGGAGTTGGCGTAAGAGACCCGCGTACCCTGGCAACAAAAACTCATCGAGAGTGGTGGAGGGAACAGGCCCTGTGAAGCCACGGCAACCGCCGGCGAGACCGGAAAGGTGCCAATTCCTGCTCCGGACATTCCGGAGAAAGATGAGAACGGCGCTTCAGAAAGTCTTCCCCGACGGCGCTCGAAGCCCCTTCTCATCGACCTGAGAAGGGGCTTTTTCCGTTCCGCGAACCTTGTCGACAAGGGGGATTTCATGAGCGAAAACTGGAGCCGCGCCAGCCGCCTGGTGCAGACCGGAACCGGTCGGGACGAAAGAACCGGCGCCATCAGCTTTCCCATCCATCCGAGCGCAACCTATCGCCATCCGGGCGTCGGCCAGAGCACCGGTTTCGACTATACCCGCTCCGGCAATCCGACCCGGCAGATTCTCGAGGAGGCCCTGGCCGACCTCGAGGGGGGGACCCGCGGCCTGGCCTTTGCTTCCGGCATGGCCGCCCTGACCACCCTCTTTCTGCATTTTTCCAGCGGTGACCACCTGATCCTCTCCGAGGATCTCTACGGCGGCACCTACCGGGTTCTCGACCAGATTTTCGCCCGTTTCGGCCTGCAGGCGAGCTTCGTCGACACCACCGACATCGACAGGGTGGCCGCCGCCATAACCGGCCAGACCCGGGCCCTGCTGGTCGAGACCCCCGGCAATCCCCTGCTCGGCATCGCCGACCTCGAAGCCCTCGGGCACCTCTGCCGCCGGCACGATCTGCTCTTCATCGTCGACAACACCTTTCTCACCCCCCTGCTGCAGCGCCCCTTCGACTGGGGAGCCGACATCGTGGTCCACTCGGCCACCAAATACCTGGGAGGCCATTCGGATCTCTGTGCCGGCGCGCTGATCGCCCGGGACGCCGATCTCGGTGAAAAACTCTATTTTCTCCAGAACTCGACCGGCGGCATCCTGCCGCCGCAGGACTGCTGGCTGCTGATGCGCTCGCTGAAGACCCTCCCCGTGCGCATGGAACGGCACTGTGCATCCGCCGACCGGCTCGCCCGCTGGCTGGCCGAACAGCCCCAGGTCCGCCAGGTCTACTATCCCGGCCTGCCGGAGCACCCCGGTCACGCGCTGATGAAGCGTCAGGCCGACGGTTTCGGCGGCATGCTCTCCTTCCGGGTCGACAGTCCGCGGCGTGCCCACCGGGTTCTCGAACGGCTGCGCCTGATCTCCTTCGCCGAAAGCCTCGGCGGTGTCGAATCACTGATGACCCTGCCGGCGGTCCAGACCCATGGCGACATCCCGGAAGAGGAACGCCTGCGACTGGGAATCGACGAATCGCTGTTGCGGCTTTCGGTCGGCCTCGAGTCGGTCGAGGATCTGGTCGCCGACCTGGAACAGGCCCTGGCCGACTGATTTCTTTCCGCCGGATCGATCACCGCACAACCCCTTCGGCCCCGCCCTTCTCTCCGGTTCCGATGCCCCGCCCCGACGCGGGGCCCGTTCCGGCAGCCGGTCAAGGGAAACCCGCC
>CAYTVY010000166.1:0-5136 GCA_964441925.1 uncultured Geothermobacter sp. | reverse complement strand
CTCGGCCTCGACCGGCGTCCCTCTCCGCCCACGCCTGCCCCGGTCCGGCGAGAGGATTCCGCTTATCCCGTGCTGGAGATTCCTGCCGACGCCCCCTGGCTGGTGAGCTTTCGCCAGGAGATGCGGTTGCGCCATAATTCCCGCCTGAACCGGCCGGGCGTGGCGATGAAGAGTCCGCTGGATTGAAACGCCGGGCTCTGCGCTGATGGGAGATGGGAATTTTTTAGGTCGGTCTGCGCGGGATATTGTCAATCTGCACGGTTTTCTGTCATCTCCTCCCCTGAAAAATCAAACGGACCATTCCGGCAACGGCCCTACTCCCACTCGATGGTGGCCGGCGGCTTGCTGGAGATGTCGTAGGTCACCCGATTGACCCCCTTCACCTCGTTGATGATCCGGCCGCTGATGCGGGCCAGATCCTCGTAGGGCATCGGGTACCAGCCGGCGGTCATGAAGTCGCGGGTTTCGACCGCCCGCAGGGCGATGACGTATTCGTAGGTCCGGCCGTCGCCCATGACGCCGACCGACTTCACCGGCAGGAAAACGGCGAAGGCCTGACTGATCTTGTCGTAGTGCCCGCTCTTGTAGAGCTCCTCGATGAAGATGGCGTCGGCCCGGCGCAGGATGTCGGCGTACTCCTTCTTCACCTCGCCGAGAATGCGAACGCCGAGACCGGGGCCCGGGAAGGGATGACGCCAGACCATCTGGTGCGGCAGCCCCAGCTCCTCGCCGATGGCACGCACCTCGTCCTTGAACAGCTCGCGCAGCGGCTCGAGCAGCTTCAGCTTCATGTAGTCGGGCAGGCCGCCGACATTGTGATGACTCTTGATGTTGTGTGCCTTGCCGGTCTTCGCTCCCGCCGATTCGATGACGTCGGGATAGATGGTCCCCTGGGCCAGCCAGCGGGCATCCGGCAGCTTGGCCGCCTCCTCCTCGAAAATGTCGACAAAGAGGTTGCCGATGATCTTGCGCTTTCGCTCCGGGTCGGTGACCCCCTTGAGCGCCTTCAGAAACCGCTGCTCGGCGTCGACATAGACCACCTTCACCCCCATGTTCTCGGCGAAGGTCGCCAGCACCTGCTCCGGCTCGCCCAGGCGCAGCAGGCCGTTGTTGACGAAAACGCAGGTCAGCTGGTCGCCGATCGCCCGGTGGATCAGGCTGGCGGCGACCGAGGAATCGACCCCGCCGGACAGCCCGAGGATGACATGCTCGCGCCCGACCTGCCGCCGGATGCGGGCAACGGCGTCCTCGATGATCTGGCCGGGGGTCCACTGGCCGGTGCAGCCGCAGATCGAGCGGACGAAGGTATCGATCAGGATCTCGCCGCGCGGGGTGTGGTTCACCTCCGGGTGAAACTGCACCCCGTAGAGGTTGCGCGCCACGTCCTGGATGGCGCAGACCGGCGCGTTGTCGGTGCCGGCCACCACTTCGAAACCGTCCGGCACCTGCTCGACATGATCGCCGTGACTCATCCACACCGGGCTCTTCCCCTCGAGAAAGAACCCCTCGAACAGAGGGCCGGGGTTGCCCGTGGCGTGCAGCTCGGCATGGCCGTACTCCCGCTTGCCGGCCGGCACCACCCGGCCGCCGAAATGGTCGCACATCAGCTGCATGCCGTAGCAGATGCCGAGCACCGGAATCCCCATGTCGAACAGTTCGCCGGGAATCGCCGGCGCCCCCTGCTCGTAGACCGACTTGGGACCACCGGAGAGGATGATGCCGCTGGGACGAAAGGAACGGATCGCCTCCAGGGTCATGTCGAAGGGATGCAGCTCGCAGTAGACGTGCGCCTCCCGCACCCGGCGGGCGATCAGCTGGGTGTACTGGGAACCGAAGTCGAGGATCAGTATCCGTTCCTGGTGAATGTCGCTCATGACTCAGTTCCGCTCGATCCGGTAGTTGGGGGCTTCGTGGGTGATGCTGACGTCGTGGACATGCGACTCGCGCAGGCCGGCGTTGGTGATACGCATGAAGCGGGCCTTCTCCTGCAGTTCGCGGATGGTCTTGCAGCCGGTGTAGCCCATGCCGGCGCGAAGGCCGCCGAGCAGCTGGTGGATATTGTCCGACAGCGGACCACGGTAGGGGACCCGGCCCTCGATCCCTTCCGGAACCAGCTTGACATCCGTGTCGACATCTCCCTGGAAATAGCGGTCCTTGCTCCCCTGCTTCATGGCCCCGAGACTGCCCATGCCCCGGTAGGCCTTGTAGGTCCGCCCCTGGTAGAGGATGGTCTCGCCCGGCGACTCCTCGGTGCCGGCGAACAGCGAACCGATCATCACCACGTCGGCGCCGGCGGCGATCGCCTTGGCGATCTCGCCGGAATACTTGATGCCGCCGTCGGCGATCAGCGGTACGCCATATTTGCGGGCGACCCGGGCGACATTGGCGATGGCGGTGATCTGCGGCACGCCGACGCCGGCGACCACCCGGGTGGTGCAGATCGAGCCGGGACCGATGCCCACCTTGACGGCATCGACGCCGGCCCTGATCAGCGCCTCGGCCGCCTCGCCGGTGGCGATGTTGCCGGCAATCAGCTGCAGATCGGGATACTGCCGCCGGGTATCGGTCACCGCGTCGATCACTCCCTGGGAATGGCCATGGGCGGTGTCGATGACGATGGCATCGACGCCGGCCCGCACCAGAGCCTCGACCCGCGCCTCGCGGTCGGGCCCGACACCGACGGCGGCGCCGACCCGCAACCGGCCGATGTCGTCCTTGCAGGCGTTGGGATATTTGCGGACCTTCTCGATGTCCTTGATGGTGATCAGGCCCTTGAGCACCCCGCCGTCGTCGACCACCAGCAGCTTTTCGATACGGTGCTCGTGCAGATGTTTCTTGGCCTCCTCGAGGGTGGTGCCGGGAGGCACCGTCACCAGGTTCTCCCGGGTCATGACGTTGGCGATCGGCTGGTCGAGCTGGGTCTCGAAACGCAGATCCCGGTTGGTGAGAATGCCGACCAGTCTGCCGTCCTTGCAGATCGGCACCCCGGAGATGCGGTACTGCTTCATCAACGCCAGCGCCTCGTAGATCTTCTGCTCCGGCTCCATGGTGATCGGATCGACGATCATGCCGCTTTCCGATTTCTTCACCTGGTCGACCTCGATGGCCTGCTCCTCGGGCGTCATGTTCTTGTGGATGATACCCATCCCCCCTTCGCGCGCCATGGTGATGGCCGCCCGCGCCTCGGTGACGGTATCCATGGCCGCCGACAGCAGCGGCATGTTGAGGCGTATCTTCGGCGTCAGCCAGGTGCTGATATCCGCTTCCTTGGGCAGCACCTCGGAATGGGCCGGGACCAGCAGTACGTCATCGAATGTCAATCCTTCGGGGATTTCGGCGTCGAGCATGGTGAACTCCTTGCTGCGGAAGAGGGTGCGAGAAAATTGCAGGCATACTAGGGCAGCCGCGGGCGGGAGTCAAGATGCAACCAGCGACCGCGAATCCCGCCTCAGCCGGGCAGGAAATCATGCCGCGACACGACCTTGCGGGCGGTGGCCGCCAGCAGTTTTCCGGCCTGCTCCAGGTCCGCCAGATCGAGCACTTCGGACGGCGTATGCACATAGCGGGTCGGCACCCGGACCAGGGCGGTCGCCACCCCCCGGCGACTGAGCTGGATCACCCGGGCATCGGTGCCCGTACCGCCCGGCTCACCGATCACCTGCAGCGGTATCGCCAGCTCGCCGGCGGTCCGGCAGAGCAGCTCGAACAGGGCGGGATTGATGTTGGGCCCGCGCGACAGCAGGGGACCGCCACCGAGTTTCACCTCGCCCGTCCGCCGCGGGTCGTGGGCCGGCGTGTCGGTGCCATGGCCGATCTCCACCACCAGGGCGACATCGGGCTCGGTCGCAAAGGCCGCCGGCCCGGCCCCGCGCAGCCCGACCTCCTCCTGCACCGAGAAAACGGCGACGATATCGCAGGGCGGCCGCTCGCCCCGGGCCAGTTCGCTGAATACCCGGCAGACGAGAAAGGCCCCCATCTTGTCGTCCAGGGCGCGACAGGCGATGCGGTTGCCCTGCAGGCGCTCCAGGCCGGCGGCGAAAACCACCGGATCACCGATGGCCACCAGCCGCCGCGCCTCCTCCCCGTCGGTACAGCCGATGTCGATGAACTGCTCGTGGAAAGGCACCACCCGCTCCTTCTCCGCCCCCTCCTGCTGGTGGATCGGCTTCTTGCCGACCACCCCCGGCAGCGGGCCGGCCGCCGTCTGCACACTCACCCGCTGTCCCGGCGACAGATGGGCATCGACCCCGCCGATGGGTGCGAACCAGAGGAATCCCCGCTCGTCGATGTGGCGAACGATGAAACCGATCTCGTCGCAGTGGGCGGTCAGCATCAGCCGGGGGCGCTGGTGTCCCCGCCCCTGGAGGGTCGCCACCAGGTTGCCGAGCATGTCGACCTCGAGACGGTCGGCCACCGGCTGAAGCCGCTGCCGGAGCAGACGCCGGGCCGGACCCTCGTAGCCGGAGGGGCTGGGCGCCTCGAGCAGCTGACGGAGAAAGGCGAAGTCATCCGGATGCATCACGCCCTCCCCGCCAGCGCCCTGCGCACCAGGGCTTCGGCATTGGCCAGCACCGCATCGGCCTGCGTCTCGTTCAGCCCGGCCCCGAGAGCCACCTGGCGCATCAGGGCGGGCGGCAGCAGGTCCCCCGGAGCGTGTGCGTCGTTGTCGACGATCAGCGGGGCACCGGCGGCCAGGGCCTGGCGGGCGACATGCCCGTTGGCCAGGCTGTGGCCCTTGCGGGTGGTCAGTTCCAGGCAGATGCCCCGCTGGGCCGCCAGGCGTGCCTCGTCCTCGCCGATCAGGCCGGGATGGGCCAGGATGTCGATATCGGCTTCCAGCGCCGCCCGGTTGGTGCCGGGGGCCACCGGCTCGACCAGGGTCTCGCCGTGGACGATGACGATCTTCGCTCCCAGACGCCGGGCCTCGGTGGCGGCGGCGGCGATCTGCGCCGGCGGTACGTGGGTCAGCTCGATCCCCGGCAGGATGGTCAGGCCCCAGGCTTCCCCCAGCTCGCCGGCCACCCGCGCCAGCCGGGGAATGATCAGATCGAGGTTGGAACGGTCCCCGTGGTCGGTCATCGCCAGGGCCCGGTAGCCGGCCACCGCCGCCCGCCGGGCCAGTTCGGCCGGAATCAG